>NZ_CP028271.1:2193146-2506452 GCF_009914055.1 Mixta intestinalis | reverse complement strand
CGGCTTCTTCGGCTCGACGCCCAATACTACCTATGGTGAAAACATCGGGGTGATGGCGATTACCCGTGTCTACAGTACCTGGGTTATCGGCGGCGCGGCGATTCTGGCCATCCTGCTCTCCTGCGTTGGCAAACTGGCGGCAGCGATTCAGGCGATTCCGGTACCGGTGATGGGCGGCGTTTCGCTGCTGCTGTACGGGGTGATTGGCGCTTCCGGTATCCGCGTGCTGATTGAATCGAAAGTGGATTACAGCAAGGCGCAGAACCTGATCCTGACCTCGGTGATTCTGATTATCGGTGTTAGCGGGGCGAAAGTGCATATTGGCGCCGCCGAGCTGAAAGGGATGGCGCTGGCAACCATCGTCGGCGTGGCGCTAAGCCTGATCTTTAAATTGATCAATGTGCTGCGTCCGGAAGAGACGGTGCTGGAACCTGACGAAGAAACCACCGAATAGAAAGATAAACAGGGCGCGTCAGGTTGCTGACGTGCCTTAATGGCAGCCCGTCAGGCGCAGCGCTGCCATTTCATATCGTATGAAAAGATGTGTTAAACTACCGCCGTTTTTAGCCCGTTCACGCTTGAGGTGCTTCTGAACACGCCGGCACAACTGTCACTGCCACTTTATTTACCGGATGATGAAACCTTCGCCAGTTTCTGGCCCGGCGAGAATTCGTCCCTGCTGGCCGCGCTCAAAGGGGCACTGACGCAGGAACACGGCAGCTACCTTTATTTTTGGTCGCGTGAGGGCGGTGGACGCAGTCATCTGCTTCATGCCGCCTGTGCTGAAATGTCTACCCGCGGCGATGCCGTCGGCTATGTACCGCTGGATAAGCGTACCTGGTTTGTGCCGGAAGTGTTGGATGGCATGGAGCAGCTGGCGCTGGTTTGCATTGATAATATCGAGTGCATCGCCGGAGATGACGAGTGGGAGATGGCGATCTTCGATCTCTATAACCGAATCCTTGAAACCGGTAAGACGCGCCTGTTGATTACTGGCGATCGTCCGCCGCGTCAGCTGAACCTGAAACTGCCCGATCTCGCTTCACGCCTCGACTGGGGACAAATCTATAAGCTTCAGCCGCTATCCGATGAGGATAAGTTGCAGGCATTACAGCTGCGCGCCAGCCTGCGCGGTTTCGAACTGCCGGAAGACGTGGGGCGCTTTTTGCTGAAACGCCTCGATCGTGAAATGCGTACCTTATTTACCACGCTGGATCGGCTCGATCGGGCCTCGATTACCGCCCAGCGTAAGCTAACCATTCCTTTCGTTAAAGAGATTCTGGCGCTGTAAAGCTTACAGGATCTCCAGCACCTGTTCCGGTGGACGTCCCAACCGGGCGCTGTTTTGCTTCACCACAATAGGCCGTTCGAGCAGTTTAGGATGCGCCGCCAGTGCTGCCAGCAACTGCTCCTCGCTTAATGCCAGGTTGTCCAGCCCAAGCGCCAGATATTCTTCTTCTTTGCTGCGCATCAGATCGCGCGCGCTGTTCATGCCAAGCGCGTGCTGTAACTGCCGCAGGGTAGCGACATCGGGGGCCTGTTGCAGATAAAGCACGATTTCAGGCTCGATGCCGTGCTGTTGCAGCAGCGCCAGCGTTTCGCGGCTTTTGGAGCAGCGTGGGTTGTGATAGATCGTTACCTTGCTCATGATGTCCTCTTCATTAACGCCCTTTCTGATACTGGCGGAAGCGCTGCTGTAGCTGACGTAGCTGATCGATGCGTGCGTCATAGCGCGCCTGCTTCAGGCTACCCAGCGGCACCAGCGCGCTGGCGCTGCTCAGCGTACTAATCGCCTGAGCGAGCTGCCCCGTCAGCGCCAGGCTTTCGGCGCGCGCGGAAAGCTCTTCGTCGCGCAGGTTTTGCGCCGCCGACGCCTGTGCTAGCAGATCCCAGCCGTTACTGTCATCCGGATGTGCCCAGCTGTAGCGATTCAGAATGCGGCTGGCGGCGGCAGGCTGTTTTGCTTCCAGTAGAGCGTTCGCCAGATTAAGCTGCAATACCGGATCGCTGTTGCTGGCTTTCAGCGCGGAGAGTCGCTGAACTGCCTGCTGAGGCTGATTCAATCCGATATCAATATCGGTCATCAGGTCGAGATACCAGACATTGCCTGGCGCTTTGGCCAGCAGGGGTTCGATGATTTTTTTCGCATTATCGAAGCTTTTTGCTTCCAGAAACAGCAGCGCCCGCCCATATTGCGCTGCCTGCTGCTGTCGCGCATTGCCTTTCGCCCACTCGTTCAACAGATCGTCGCCGAGCTGGTTCTGGCCGGTTGCGTACATGCCCAGCGCACGCGCCTTCGCCATATAATAGTCCTGCGAAGATTGCACGACGATCGGACGCATCTGGTTAGCGCGGTTGCGCGCGTCGGCAAGGCGGCTGTCGGGCAGCGGGTGAGTCAGCAGAATTTCAGGAGGTTTGGAGGTAAAGCGTGACTGATCCGCCAGCTTTTGCAGGAAAACCGGCATCGCCTGCGGATCGAAACCGGCGCGCTGCAATACCTGAATGCCGATGCGGTCCGCCTCCTGCTCATTATTCTGGGTGAAGGAAATAATGCCCTGCTGCGCTCCGGCCAGCGTACCGGTTAGCCCGGCCATACCTGCCTGCGGGTTAGCCATTGCCAACAGAATCGAGCCGAGCGCGCCAACCCAGGTCAGTGGCGCGTTGCGCTGCTGATCTTCCATCGCGCGCGCCAGATGACGCTGGGTGACGTGCGAAATTTCATGCGCCATTACCGAGGCAAGCTGGCTTTCATCATCGCTGGTGCGGAACAGCGCTGAATGCAGTACCACGTTGCCGCCGAAGAAGGCAAAGGCGTTGATATCGTCGTTGCGGATCAGATAGAAATGAAAAGGAGTACGCACCGAATCGGCGTGAGCCACCAGGCGCATCCCCAGCTGATTAATGTACTGATTAAGCAGCGGATCGTTAATCAACGGCGCGCTGGCGCGTAGCTGGCGAACATAAAAATCGCCCATCTGTAATTCCTGATTGATGGACAACGTGCCGCCCGCGGTTGTACCGATATCCGGCAGCGAATCGGCGACATCAGCCTGAGAAGGAAGCACGTTGCCCGCCAGCAGCGTGACGACCAGCGAGGCGATGACATTTTTCTTCAAGCGATTGAACATACTTCTTCCCCAGACCAGAGAGTAACGTTTTGACCGTGCACGGCTCCGATTGTTCCGACATTAGCGCGATCCAGGCGCTCAGGGCGCTATCTTAGCGGCCCCGACTGCATAAAGAAATGGTTGTTTCAGGAGGAGACCAGAAGATGAAAACAGGGGCCAAAACGGAAGCTAAAGTTCAAAGTTCTGTAAACTTATTCAGAGAAATTGAAAGTGGCACGCTATTTGATTAGGTAAGTTCTGAAAATAGAAAACCCTATACAGAGTAATATTTTAAAAACCTTCAGAAAAACTGTTGATAAGGCATTTTTTTATTAATTTATTTTATCCAAAATTGGAACGGTAATTTACCGCTTAATCACCTGCATCTAAAAATTTCAGGTCCAGCATTAATAAATGTTAGCTATCTATTTGCTCTTTGCAGCGGCAGATATTGTGCTTTTAACTGTTTTTTCATGGTTTTTTATTTCCTGAGTTTATTCTTAAAGTATATTGCCATTGATAAATAAGCCAGTCAGAGTAATCCATAAAGAAAAAGCATGTAGTTGTTGTGATTAATTATTTTTCTATGAAATGATGCCATTTATACCGTTGAGTAAGCAGTATTTCCCACCTGTTACTCTGTGATATAGATGAAAAAGGCCGCGAGGAACCAGAGTTAATCCTCCCTTCGTCGCCCGCTGAATATTAATCCGGAGAGACGTAAAAATGCGTTCTGCAGTAACCTGTTTTTTCATTGCTGTCGTAGGTGGCGTGGTGGGCGTTGGATTGACCAAAAGTCCGGAGCTTATCGATAAAGTCTCCGCGCATTTTCATTCCGATGAAGAACCTGCCGGATTCTGGAGTACACCCGCCATTAGCGGCTATGGAAAAATACACTATGAGCCTGATGCGCAATATCAGCCGACATCAGGCCTCAGCAATAAAGTGGTTTTTCAAATTACCCGCAGCGAAGGGGGAATGAAAATTCCTAACCTCGGTCTGGAACGCGTGGCGCGCGTGGTGAATTTATATGTTGCCGCTGGCGTTCCGCGTGAACAGCTGCATTTTGTGGTATCCGTTACCGGTGATGCCACGCCAGCCATGCTTAATAATCAGGAATTTCATCGCCTGTACGGTTTTGATAATCCCAGCCTTAAGCTTATTCAGGCGCTGAATGACGCGGGCGTAAAGGTTACCGTCTGCGATCAGTCGGTTGCCTTTCATCATTTTAAACGTGACTGGATCGATCGTTCAGTCGTGCATGCTTTATCCAGCCCCACAACGGTATCAACCCTGGAAAACCAGGGATATGCCCTGCTGCAAATGTAACAAGTTCGGCCTTTTTATGACTAACATCCTCTTTTAAAGGAGTGCTTTTTTATGCGTCCCGTTTCTTATATCGTTGTCGCGGCTCTGGCCGGATTTATTGGCGGCAATGTGCTTCAGGCACCACAGCTCTATGATAAAGTCACTAATCACTTCAGCGAGCAACCGGAGCCGGCTGGTTTCTGGTCAACGCCAGCAATTACAGGTTATGGAAAAATTCATTACGTCGATACGCCCGCGTATAACCCGCGTAACGATCCCAATCTCAGCAATAAAATTGTTTTTCAGCTGAATAAAAACGATGGCGATATTAAAGACCCGCATCTGGGACTGGAACGTGTCGCGCGCGTAGTAAATCTTTATTACGCTGCGGGTATTCCGCTGAAGAAGCTTGATTTTGTGGTATCCATGAACGGCGATGCGGTGATTGCTGCGCTGAACAACGAGCAGTTCCACAAAGCGTATGGTATCGATAACCCGAACCTGAAAATGATCAGCGAGCTGGAAAAGGCGGGCGTAAAAGTCTCCGTTTGCGACCAGTCGGTCGCTTTCCATCATATCGACCGCGAGTGGATTGATAAATCTGTTACCCACACTATTTCCAGCGGCACTACGGTAGCAACGCTGCAAAACCAGGGCTATGCGCTGTTGATGCTCTGAGTGAAAACGGCAGGCGTGGCGCTTTATAACCCGCTTGTTTTTTTATCCCGGAGAGTCCCTGTACCTTTTAAGCGGACCAAACAAACTGACACGCCTGCGGGCGTGTTATTTTTTGCGCAAAACTTCGAAAAGTTGTTCTGGTTAATGCTTCGCATTCAGGTAATCCTGTCTTCTCTCGTGCAATTCAGTACAATCATCAGCCTGGTTAACACAGGGAAGGGAACGCCATGCTGGCTCTTCTGATTCAATGGTATCGCCGTCGTTTTAGCGATCCCGAAGCCATTGCTCTGCTGGCCATTCTGCTGGCCGCTTTTTTTATTCTGTTCTTTTTTAGCGATCTGCTGGCACCGTTGCTGGTGGCGCTGGTGCTTGCTTATCTGCTGGAGTGGCCGACGGTGCGTCTTGAACGGCTTGGCTGTTCGCGCAGCTGGGCGACCACTATTGTGTTGGCGCTTTTTGTCGGCGTGCTGCTGCTTTTTGTGTTGGTGGTGGCCCCGGTTGCCTGGCAGCAGGGTATTAATTTGCTGCACGATACGCCTAACATGCTGAATAAGCTGTATCTCTTTTCTGCGGGATTGCCTGCGCGCTTCCCGGCGCTGGCCGATGCCGGCATTGTCGATATCGTTATCGAAAACCTGCGTAGCCGCCTCTCCGGGTTAGGCGAATCGGTATTGAAGTATTCCCTGGCTTCGCTGGTGGGGCTAATTACGCTGGCGATCTATTTGGTTATCGTACCGCTGATGCTTTTCTTCCTGTTGAAGGATAAGCAGCAGATGCTGGATGCGGTGCGGCGCATTCTGCCGCGCAACCGCGGGCTGGCGGGGCAGGTGTGGAGCGAGATGAACCAGCAGATCACCAACTATATTCGCGGCAAGGTGCTGGAAATGGTAGTGGTCGGCGTGGCGACCTGGATCGCTTTTTTAGTGCTGGGTCTTAACTATGCGTTGCTGCTGTCAGTGCTGGTGGGGTTTTCCGTACTGATCCCCTATATCGGCGCACTGGCGGCAACGCTGCCGGTTATCTGTGTGGGGCTGTTTCAGTGGGGATTGGGCAGCGATTTCTGGACGATGATCGTGGTTTATCTGATCATTCAGGCGCTGGACGGCAATGTGCTGGTGCCGGTGCTGTTTTCCGAAGCGGTTAATCTGCATCCGCTGGTGATTATCCTGGCGGTCGTGATTTTCGGCGGCCTGTGGGGTTTCTGGGGCGTCTTTTTCGCAATCCCTCTGGCGACGCTGATTAAGGCGGTGGTGCACGCCTGGCCAGATACGCCGCGCGTAGAAGAGTAGCAGACGTTGTGGCGTCCAGGACGCCACGCGTTATCTCAGGCCGATTTCAGGTAATCCATAACGATGTCGTAATGGTTGCTGGTTTTGAAATCATCGAAGACTTTTTCAATTTTACCTTCAGCATCGATTAAAAAACTGATGCGATGAATACCATCATAGGTTTTGCCCATGAACGTTTTCTCTCCCCAGACGCCAAATTGCTCGCTGACCTTGTGATCCTCATCGGACAGCAGCGTAAAGTTCAGCAGCTCTTTTTCAGCGAAGCGCGACAGCTTTTCCGGCTTATCGGTACTGATTCCCACCACATCAACACCCGCTTTTTTCAGCTCATCCATATTGTCGCGCAGACCGCATGCCTGCACAGTACAACCGGGTGTCATCGCTTTGGGATAGAAATAGACCAGTACGCGCTGTCCCTGGAAGTCGGTCAAATTTACTTGTTCGCCATCCTGATCGGGCAAGCTAAATTTCGGTGCAGTATCACCGGCTTTCAGTGGATTCATTACTACTCTCCATTTTTTCGTCATGCTGTGGATAATTCACAACGCTAATAGTGCCCTGTGCATCAAGTTCTGTACATAGGGCATGAAATGCCTGCTCAATTAATGTCGCGTCCCGATGGGCCGGGCTGTGGGCGGTGATCTGAATATAAAGCAATGGCGGGCGATTTTCTTGCGCTGGCTGCGTACGTGAGACCAGCTCCGCAATATGCATTTGATGTGAGTCAAACAGATCGGTAAAACGCTCAATAATGTGTGGCGAATCATTGACCTCTACCTGTACCCAGACGGTTTCCGGCATCGGAGGACGGATAGCTGCATTTGTGCGCTTCATCACAATCAACAGCTCCATCTCTGCGCCTTTCAGCGGCAGCGTTGATTCGATTAGCGTAATGGCGTTCCAGCTGCCGGACAGCAGCATGATAAAGGTGAACTCATCGCCCAGCATTGCCAGACGGCTATCTTCGATATTACAGCCGCAGCTGCTGACATGGCGGGTAATGGCATTGACAATACCTGGACGATCAACGCCCAGCGCCGTAATGACCAGAAAGTGTTGCGGTGTCTGCGGCAAAATTAGTTTTCCTGTCGGATAAGATGATAAGTAATAGTTATACCGCGTAGGTAAACATAAAAAATACCCTCTGCCAAGCGCTCCCGGCCTCTGTTTGCTTGCTTTTATCTGCCGGTCAAACGTACCATGAAGTACTTGTTTGTCGAGGGGATGGCCAATGTTCACGGGAAGTATTGTTGCGCTCGTTACGCCAATGGATGATAAAGGTAATGTCTGCCGTACGAGCCTGAAAAAACTGATTGATTATCATGTCGAGAGCGGAACATCCGCTATCGTTTCTGTGGGAACGACCGGCGAATCCGCGACGCTGAGCCATGACGAACACGGCGACGTGGTTATGATGACGCTTGACCTCGCTGACGGACGTATTCCGGTGATTGCCGGTACCGGCGCGAACGCTACCGCCGAAGGCGTCTCTCTGACTAAACGCTTTGAGAATAGCGGCGTGGTTGGTTGCCTGACCGTAACGCCGTACTACAACCGTCCTACCCAGGAAGGGCTGTATCAGCACTTTAAAACCATCGCGGAAAGTACCAGTTTGCCGCAGATGCTGTATAACGTTCCGTCGCGCACCGGCTGCGATATGCTGCCCGAAACGGTTGCGCGTCTGGCGAAGATCGAAAATATTATCGGAATCAAAGAGGCTACCGGGAACTTATCACGCGTTAGCCAGATCCAAGAGCTGGTTGATGATGCGTTCGTGCTGGTCAGCGGCGATGACGCTACCGCGCTCGATTTCATGCAGCTGGGCGGCCACGGCGTTATTTCCGTTACGGCGAATATTGCCGCACGTGAAATGGCGGAGCTGTGCCGACTGGCCCGTGCTGGCGAATTCGCCGAAGCGCGTCGACTTAACCAGCGCCTGATGCATCTGCATCAGAAACTGTTTGTTGAACCTAATCCTGTTCCGGTGAAATGGGCCGCGAAGAAACTGGGATTAATCGCGACCGATACCCTGCGTCTGCCAATGGTTCCGTTATCCGGGGCAGCGAGTCCGGTTGTGGAGCAGGCGCTAAAAAACGCGGGTCTGCTGTAATTTAGGGAGAATTGATGGCTTATTCAGTAAAGAAGTCCACGCTGGCGACTATCGTTGGGTTATCCACGGCGATGCTGCTTGCGGGCTGCTCCAGCGATCAGCGCTATAAGCGTCAGGTCAGCGGTGATGAATCCTACCTGCAGGCAGGTGAATTGCAGGATCTACGCGCGCCGGCAGGCATGATTTTGCCGCTGCAAAACGGGGACTACGATGTGCCACGCGTTGCCGGCAACGGCGCGGTTGGCAAAGAGCTGGATATTCGTCCGCCAGCACAGCCGCTGGCGTTGCTGAACGGTGCGCGCGCGCAGTTTAACGGTAACACCGGCGTATTGATGATGGAAAACAGCCGCAGCGGTTCAATCTGGCCGCAGGTAGTCAGCGTGTTGCAGTCTTATCATTTCCCTGTCGCTAACCGTCAGGATGCCAGCCAGCAGCTGACCACCGACTGGGTAGAGTGGAATCGCGCAGATGAAGATAACCAGTATCGCGGACGCTATGAGATCGGCGTGCAGCAACAGGGTTATCAGCAGGCGCTCACCGTGAAGCTGGTGCAGTTGCAGCAGGCGGGCAACGACGTGACGTCGCCGACGCAAATCCAGCGTTATACCGCACAAATGCTGAACGATATCAGCGCTGGGCTGGATAAGATGGAAAGCGCCGCTTCCGACGCCGCCGCCAGCCGTAGCGCCTCGCAAATTGATGTGCAGAGCGGGGCAGATGATACCGGCCTGCCAACGCTGATCCTGCGCGCGCCGTTTAACGTCGCCTGGCAGAAACTGCCTGGCGCGCTACAGCGCATCGGCATGGAAGTGACCGACAGCAATCGCCCGCAGGGCAGCATGAAAATCACTTATAAAGCGCCGGGCGACAGCACCTGGGATGAGATTGGTGCCAAAGATCCGCAGTTGCCGAACGGCGACTACACGCTGCAGGTAGGCGATCTGGATAACCGCAGTAGTCTACAGTTTATCGATCCGAAAGGTCATGTCCTGACGCAGTCGCAAAACGATGCGTTGGTGGCGGTCTTCCAGGCCACGATGAACAAATAAGAAAAAAGGCCGGAATTTTCCGGCCTTTTTCTTTTATCTTTGGCATAATAGCGCACGGCGACGTAAACGATTGCGTCGTCCGGTTATGGCCTTTCACTATCTACCAGTTTGGAGTTTATCAAGATGCAAAAGCTAGCTGAGTTGTATCGCGGCAAAGCGAAAACCGTTTACAGCACCGAAAATCCGGATCTGTTGGTACTCGAATTCCGCAACGATACGTCAGCAGGAGACGGAGCGCGTATCGAACAGTTCGATCGCAAAGGCATGGTGAACAATAAGTTCAACTATTTCATTATGCGTAAACTGGAAGAGGCGGGCATTCCGACGCAGATGGAAGCGTTGCTCTCTGATAACGAAGCGCTGGTAAAAAAACTGGAGATGGTGCCGGTTGAATGTGTGGTGCGTAACCGCGCGGCAGGTTCGCTGGTCAAACGCCTTGGCGTGGAAGAAGGTATGGTGCTGAACCCGCCGCTGTTCGATCTGTTTTTAAAAGATGACGCCAAACACGATCCGATGGTGAACGAATCCTACTGCGAGACTTTCGGCTGGGTCAGCAAAGAGAACCTGGCGCGCATGCGTGAGCTAACCTATAAAGCCAACGACGTGCTGAGCAAGTTATTTGATGAGGCTGGTCTGATTTTAGTGGATTTCAAGCTGGAGTTTGGCCTGTTTAAAGGCGAAGTGACGCTGGGCGATGAATTCTCACCGGATGGTGCCCGTCTGTGGGATAAAGAAACCATGGATAAAATGGACAAAGATCGTTTCCGTCAAAGCCTTGGCGGCCTGATTGAGGCTTACGAAGAAGTGGCTCACCGCCTGGGTGTGAAGCTCGACTAACTCTGTTTTACCGGTCGGCTGGCGCACGCCGCCGACCCGTTTCCTGACATTGTGCCCGCTACTTTTTTCCGTTACCCTCCCATCCCGCGCAGCGCGTTCTGGTTATTCAGCGCCGCCGCGACTAGAATTTGCCGTATCCGCCAGTTAGTGAACAACAGGGGAAAGTTATGCGTTGGCAAGGGCGTCGCGAAAGCGACAATGTAGAGGATCGTCGCAGCCAGTCACCCTCCATGGGCATGGGCGGCGGGCGTATGCGTATTCCGCGTGGCAAGGGCGGGCTTATCCTGCTGGCGATCGTGATGGTCGCTGGCTATTACGGCTATGATTTGACGCCGCTGCTCACCGGCGGTGAACCGGTTACCCAACAGAGCCGTTCACAAAGTATCAGCCCGCGGGATGATGAGGCGGCGAAATTTACCTCCGTCATCCTTGCCACCACGGAAGATACCTGGCAAAAACTGTTTAACCAGATGGGCAAGCAGTATCAGCCGCCGCGCCTGGTCATGTATCGCAACGCGACGCGTACCGGCTGCGGTACAGGGCAGTCGGTGATGGGGCCGTTCTACTGTCCGGCTGACGCCACCGTGTATATCGATCTCTCTTTTTATGATGATTTAAAAAACAAAATGGGTGCCGATGGCGATTTTGCCCAGGGCTATGTGATCGCGCATGAGGTCGGCCACCACGTACAGAAACTGCTTGGTATTGAGCCGAAGGTGCGTCAGATGCAGCAGGGCGCGTCGCAGCGTCAGGTCAATCAGCTGTCGGTAAAAATGGAGCTACAGGCAGACTGCTTTGCTGGCGTCTGGGGTCACTATATGCAACAGCAGCAGATTCTGGAGCCGGGCGACTTGCAGGAGGCGCTGAACGCTGCCGAAGCGATTGGCGACGATCGCCTGCAACAGCAGAGCCAGGGACGCGTTACCCCAGACAGCTTTACTCATGGAACTTCCGAACAGCGTTACAGCTGGTTTAAACGCGGCTTTGACGGCGGCGATCCGGGCCAGTGTGACACCTTTTCCAGTCGCTAAAACCTGATGCTGGAAAACCTGACCGCCGGAATGCGCCGCACCGGTATCCGGCGGCTGGCGGTCATTAGCGGCGAGGCGCACTGGTGCCGTGAACAGGCGCAGCACTGGCGAGCGATCCTGCCGGGCGACTGGATCACGCTTGGCGAGCGGGATGATTTGCCTGATGCGCTGCCGCCCTCCGCGCTGCGCAATCTGCTGGGACAGGAATTTCAGCATGCTATTTTTGATGCGCGCAGTGGCTTTCACAGTGAGGCGTTTGCCGCGCTGGCCGGAACGCTGAGTGCCGGAAGCTGGCTGCTGTTGCTGGCTCCGCCCTGGACGACGTGGTCACAAACTCCCGATAATGATTCGTTGCGCTGGAGCGAAAGCGAAACGCCAATCGCCACTCCACGCTTTATACATCATCTGCAACAACAGCTGCTGGTGGATGAGCAGGTGCTTATTCATTCACAGCATCAGCCGTGCCGGGAACCCGCAGCGCTGACGCTGAGCGACTGGCAGCCTGGTGGCGCAAAGCAGCAGCAAAGGCTGCTGTCGCAGTTATTAAGTGCGAAACCTGGAATACATATCCTGACCGCTGCCCGCGGGCGCGGAAAATCTGCACTTGCTGGAATGCTGATTCATCGCTGGCCAGGTAACTGTCTGGTCACGGCCCCCGCTAAAGTCTCTACGGCGGTGCTGGCGCGCTTCGCTGGCAAACGCTTCAACTTTATTGCTCCCGATGCGCTGCTGGCCGAAGAGACGACGTCCACCGTCGACTGGCTGATCGTCGATGAGGCGGCGGCGATTCCCACACCGATGCTGCAACGTCTGCTCAGGCGTTTTGCGCGAATACTCCTCACTACTACCGTTCAGGGCTACGAAGGCACCGGACGCGGCTTCCTGCTGAAGTTCTGCGCGTCGTTGCCGCAGGCGTATTTTTATCAGCTCGACGAGCCACAGCGCTGGCGACAGGGCGATCCGCTGGAGCGCGTGGTTGATAGTGCACTGTTGCTGGAAGAGGCGCAGAGCGAAAGCGTTGCGCTGCCGCAGGAGGCTGAGGCTATCGCTTTGATTGCATGCGATCGCGATCGTCATCCTGAACGGTTATTAAAACTCTATCAATTACTGACCAGCGCGCACTATCGCACTACGCCACTCGATTTTCGACGCCTGATGGATGCGCCAGGACAGCAGTTGATCGCGGCGGAAGATCAACGCGGTGAGATGGTGGGCGCGCTCTGGCTGGTAGCGGAAGGCGGTCTGCCTGAGCGGCTGGCACAGCAGGTCTGGGCCGGTCTGCGTCGACCGCGCGGTAGCCTGGTTGCACAGTCGCTGGCGGCGCATGCTGGCCTGCCGCAGGCGGCGCAGCTGCATTCCCGCCGCATCAGCCGCATCGCCGTGGCACCGGGATGGCGTCGACAGCGCATCGGCAGCCGCATCATCGCTTTTGCCGCTGCACAGATGCATGGGCTGGATTACCTCTCCGTCAGTTTTGGTTTTACCGATGAGCTGTGGCGTTTCTGGCAGCGCTGTGGCTTTACGCTGGCGCGTCTCTCTACGCAGCGCGAGGCCAGCAGCGGCTGCTACAGCGCGATGGCAATCTTGCCGCTGAGTCTGGCGGGTAAACGGCTCAGCCAGCAGGCCGCATGGCAGCTGACACGCGATCTCTGTTGGTTACAGCCGCTGATTGATGATGAGATTCCGCTGGTGGCGAATAGCGATTACTCGCTGAATGAGGCTGACTGGCAGGCGCTGGCGGGCTTTGCTTTTCTCCATCGTGCCTTTGAGGTAAGTCTGCCTGCGCTGGGCAGGTTGCTGCTGGCGACGGAAAGTTCCGGGCTGGCGCTACATCAGGCAATTATCGAGCGCAGGCCGTCAGGCGAAATTGTCGCCGCGTTTGGCCTGAGTGGGCGTAAGGCGCTGCTGGTGCGATGGCGTGAAGAGGCGCAAAGGCTTATGCAGCAGCTGGATGATGCGCGCTGTCAGCACTGGCGTCAGGCGCTGATGGCTCTGCTATAGTCTTAGCATCACTTGTTATATTTTCGTTATGTTACTGATTATATAAGGAGTGAAATCCACGATAACTTAGCGCAAAAGGACATGGTCGCGCTATCTCTGGATGCTTTATCCTGGTAAAAATGTCGGCAAGTCGGATAGGAGAACAGGAATATCCAGTTTGTTGCGGCATATACGCCGGAAGCTGCCTGACCTGCGACGTTATCTGGTTCTTTATCCGTGGCGGTTTATTTGTCACGGCGCGGTGTACCGGCGCATTGTAAACTTTCATGAAATAGAGCTTTCATCGTTATTTATAAAGGAGAGAAATATGTCGGTATCCGCACGTAATCAGCTGTCAGGTAAGGTGTCCGCCGTTCGTCCTGGTTCGGTAAATGATGAAATTGAAATGACTCTCGATCAGGGCGGCAAACTGGTGGCGGTCATTACCAGCAATAGCCGCAAGGCGCTCGGTCTGGAAACCGGTAAAGAGGCGGTGGCGCTGATAAAAGCGCCCTGGGTGATTCTGGCGACCGAAGAGAGTGGATTACTTTTTTCCGCCCGTAATCAGCTTGCGGGCAAGGTTACCTCGGTAGAAAGGGGCGCGGTAAACGCTACGGTGCAGGTGTTGACCGATGAAGGGGCAACGCTGACTTCGATTATTACTAACGAGAGCGTGGAGGAGATGGCGCTTATCGTCGGCAAACGTGTTATCGCGCTGGTAAAAGCCTCTTCCGTTCTGCTGGCAGTAAAAAAAGCCTGACTGTTGGCACGACTTTCAACACCCCCGCTTCAACCAGTTTAAATGCGTTAAAAATGTCCCCGTTGCTGATGAATATGGTTGTATTTATCAGCAACAGGGTCATTCTTTTTTCTGATAAACGGAAATGATTAACGTGTGGACAGCTATTGTTGACGTCATGCTTAACAGGCTGCGGCTAATCATCATCTACGCTTAAAGACAAGGGAGGAAACATTATGATAACTCATCACTTTGTCGTACAGCGTCCGTCCACGCCTCCGGCGCAGCTGTTTCTGCTTTATCACGCCGCTGGCGATAATCCGGTATCAATGGGAGAGATCGGCTGTTGGTTTGCTGAAGCTTTTCCGCAGGCGCTGGTGGTCAGCATTGGCGGCCCTGAACCGGGCGCTGAGGCACCGGGGCGGCAGTGGTACAGTGAGGCCAGTCTGCATGATGTCAGCCTGCAACAGCGTGTGGATCAAGCGATGCCACCGTTTTTGCAGTCGGTTGCTGAGTGGCAGCAGCTCAGCGGCGTTGCGCCAGAGGCCACGGCGCTGGTTGGCTTTTCGCAGGGCAGCATCATGGTACTGGAAGGCAGCAAGGCGCGCCCGGCGTTAGCCGGACGTATCGTTGCTTTCAGCGGTCGCTATGCCAGCCTGCCTGAACAGGCGACGGCGAAAACCACTATTCACCTGATTCATGGCGAGGAGGATGAAATCTATCGGGCCGAACATGCGCAGCAGGCGGCGGCGCGTCTCACTGCTTTAGGCGGCGACGTGACGCTGGATCTCGTTGAGGGTCTGCCACATGCTATCGATCAGCGCAGCATGAACCTGGCGCTGAATCATCTGCGTTATACCGTACCGCGTCGCTATTTTGAAGAAGCATTAAGCAGCGGCAAGCCGCGCGATGAAGATGTGATTGCGTTGATATAAATGGTAGAGGGGCAGCGCTGCTGCCCCGGAAAGGATTATTTCTTTTTCGGCCAGTCGTCTTCATCGTCCCACTTGTCGTTAAAGTCACGATGGGGCGGCAGCTCCGGCTTATTGGCCAGATATTTTTTAGGATCGATTCGCTTCAGATCCTTATAGACGTTGACCATGACGCCAACCAGCAACAGGATCACAATAATCCACCAGTACTCTTTTACCCATTCCATGATGGCTCCTCCTGAGGACGTTTAGGCGATCAGCTGTTCCATAATGCGTTGATACATGCGGCTTAGTAGCTGCAGATCGGATGCCTTCACGCACTCATTAATTTTATGAATGGTGGCGTTTACCGGGCCCAGCTCCACAACCTGAGCGCCCATCCGCGCGATAAAGCGTCCGTCTGAGGTGCCGCCCGTGGTCTGTAGCTCAGGCCTGCTTTCAGTATAGTGCTCAACGGCTTTGGTTACCGCATCTACCAGTCGCCCGCGTGATGTCAGGAAAGGCTGCCCGGAAAGTTTCCATTCGATAGTGTAGGGCAGCTGATGGCTCTCCAGCAGCGCCTCGACGCGCTGACGAATATCACCATCGGTCAGTTCGGTACTAAAGCGGAAATTAAACTGCACGAACAGCTCGCCGGGAATAACGTTATTGCTGCCGGTTCCCGCCTGAATATTGGCAATTTGCATGCTGGTCGGCGGGAAAAATTCGTTGCCACGATCCCACTCTGTCGCGACCAGCTCGTTTAGCATTGGCAGGGCGCGATGCACCGGATTATCCGCCAGGTGCGGATAGGCGACGTGCCCCTGTACGCCATGAATCGTCAGGTTGGCAGTAATCGAACCGCGACGTCCGTTCTTTACCACGTCGCCCACCTGTACCGTGCTGGATGGCTCCCCAACCAGACAGTAATCAAGACGCTCATTGCGTGCCATTAAATGTTCAACCACTTTTACCGTGCCGTGGGTAGCGTTCGCTTCTTCATCTGAAGTGATCAGAAATGCCAGCCGTCCACGATGATGCGGATTGGCCGCGACAAAGCGTTCTGCTGCGACGATCATCGCTGCCAGCGAGCCTTTCATATCAGCCGCGCCGCGACCAAACAGCATACCGTCACGAATGGTCGGTTCAAATGGCGGATTGCTCCAGCGGCTGGTATCACCGGGCGGCACCACATCAGTATGTCCGGCAAAGGCCAGCGTTTCGCCCTGACCGCGCCACGCCCAAAAATTTTGCGTATCGGCAATATTGACCGGTTCGATGGTGAAGCCAATCGCTTTCAGGCGCTCAATCATCAGTGCCTGACATCCGGCATCATCGGGGCTAAGTGAAGGGCGACGAATGAGCTGCTGTGCCAGCTCAATGACCGGACAAAACATATTATGACTTCTCCTGAAGAAACTGCTGATAGTCGGATTCATTAAAGCCCAGCAGCATAGATCCGTCTGCGGCAACGAGCAATGGGCGTTTAATCAGGGCAGGCTGCGCCAGCATCAATGTTTTCGCCGCTGTCGGGCCATCGATCGCCGCTTTTTCTTCCTCGGTCAGCTTACGCCAGGTGGTGCCGCGCGTGTTCAACAGCGCCTGCCAGCCCAGCGTATCGATAAAGGTTTGCAGGCAGTCTGCCGTCAGGCCATCGGTGCGGTAATCGTGAAAACGGCAGGGGATTGCCTGTGCCTCGAGAAAGCGGCGCGCTTTTTTTATCGTGTCGCAGTTTTTGATACCGTAGAGGATGAAGGCGTCAGGAATTGAGTTTTCCATTACTGTGCTGTCCATTAAACAATAAATCGTTAAGGAATAATGCATCAGTTAGCTGCAAGAAGCTATGACTCTCTGTTGCCGACTATTTCAATAAACTATTTTTAATCTACAGAACGGATTTATTAATTAACAAAGAAAGTAATTACTTTTGCTGAAATGTGCGTCAGTACGCAATTATAAAAAGACGTAATGTTTTCTCTTACTCTGCCGATAGTAATCATAGGAAAAGACGATTCACTTGCAGATAAAACAGGCGTAAAATAAGCGTTAATAACAAGAGAGGTAGGTATGATTGAATCAGAATTGGGGAACTGGAAAGACTTTATTGACGCTATGTTACGCAAGTAAGTATGCCGAATAAAGAGTAGCGTGACGAACACAGCAATCGTCTTTGCAACTGACAGTCCATAATAATAAATAAGGCAGCCAGATTAGCGGCTGCCTTTGTTATTTATGCATCAAGAATGCATGAGAATATAAATTAACTTTTCGCGTGTTGCGCTTTTTTTAGTGGAAAGCGTCGTCTGATTAATACAAAAAACAGAGGAACAAAAAATATCGCCAGTAAAGTTGCTGAAAGCATGCCGCCTATTACTCCTGTGCCGACTGCATGCTGACTGCCGGAACCGGCACCGTTACCGATCGCCATCGGCAGCACGCCAAAGATAAAGGCCAGCGAGGTCATTAAAATCGGGCGCAGACGCTGGCGGCACGCTTCCAGCGTTGCGGCCATCAGCTCGCCGCCGCGGCTGTTGATATCATTGGCGAACTCCACAATCAGTATCGCATTCTTCGCCGACAGGCCGATGACTGTCAGTAGCCCTACCTGAAAATAGACGTCATTTTCCAGCCCGCGTGCCCAGGTTGCGATAAGCGCACCCACCACGCCCAGCGGCACCACCAGCATCACGGCAAATGGGATCGACCAGCTTTCATACAGCGCCGCCAGACAGAGAAATACCACCAGCAGGGAGAGGGTATAAAGCATCGGTGCCTGCGAGCCGGAAAGACGCTCCTGCAACGAGGCACCGGTCCACTGTAGCCCAACGCCGAGCGGTAGCTGGCTTACCAGCTGTTCCATTGCTGCCATTGCCGTACCGGTACTGATACCGGGCGCGGCCTCGCCAACGATCTCCAGCGCCGCATAGCCGTTGTAGCGTTCCAGACGCGGCGAGCCGGTTTCCCAGGCGGTAGTGGCGAAGGCGCTGAACGGCACCATGCCACCGGTGTTGTTACGCACATACCATTTACTGATATCGTCCGGCAACATGCGATATTTCGCCGCCGCCTGCACGTAGACCTTCTTCACGCGCCCGCGATCGATAAAGTCATTAACGTAGGTGGAACCCCAGCCGGTTTTCAGCGTGTTATTAATATCGTCAATGGAAACGCCGAGCGCCTGCGCCTTGCGCTGGTCGATATCAATACGCAGCTGCGGGCTGTCATCCAGGCCATTATGGCGCACGCGTGCCAGCCGTGAATCCTGCGATGCCATTGACAGCAGTCTGTCACGCATCTGCATCAGCTGTGAATGGCCGATTCCGGCGTGATCCTGTAGCTCCATATCGAAACCGGCGGAGCTGCCCATGCCGGTAATCGCTGGCGGGCTGCTGGCGATAACGCGCGCTTCCTTAATCTGGCTGAAGGCTTTCGTTGCGCGTTCGATGATGGCAAAAGAGGTACGATCGGCATCGGCACGCGCTTCCCAGTTTTTCAGACGCACAAACAGACGCGCCACATTCTGTCCGTTACCGCCAGGGCCGGAACCAACGGTGGCAAAGACGGACTCAATATTTTCCTTTTCATGCGTCAGATAATAGTTCTCTACCTTTTCTACCACTTTTAGCGTCTGCTGCTGCGTTGAGCCAGGCGGCAGCTGTACCTGGGTAGTGAAAATGCCGCGATCTTCCAGCGGTAAAAAGGAGGTAGGGAGATGTAAAAAGAGAAAGATCATCACGCCGATAATGGTCAGGTAGAGCAGCAGCCAGCGTCCCGCCTGGCGCAAGATCTTCGCCACGCCCCGTTCGTAACTCAGAGTACCGCGCGTAAAGGTTCGATTAAACCAGCCAAAGAAGCCGCGTCGATGTTGATGGCCTTCCGGCATCGGTTTGAGCAGCGTTGCGCAGAGTGCCGGGGTCAGGATCATTGCCACCAGCACTGAAAGAATCATTGCTGATACCACGGTAATGGAGAACTGGCGATAAATAGCACCGACGGTGCCGCCAAAAAAGGCCATCGGTACAAAAACGGCAGAAAGCACCAGCGTGATTCCCACCAGCGCGCCCTGAATTTGCCCCATTGATTTGCGCGTCGCCTCGCGTGGCGATAATCCTTCCTCGCTCATCAGGCGTTCAACGTTCTCTACCACCACAATGGCATCATCCACCAGCAGACCGATCGCCAGCACCATGGCAAACATCGTCAGTGTATTGATGCTGAAACCGCAGGCGTAGAGGATTGAGAAAGTGCCCAGCAGTACCACCGGTACGGCAATGGTGGGAATCAACGTGGCGCGGAGGTTCTGCATAAACAGATACATCACCAAAAATACCAGCAGCACCGCTTCCAGCAGGGTTTTTACCACGTCTCGGATCGAGGCGGTGACAAAGGGCGTGGTTTCATAGGCGACTTTGGCTTCCAGGCCATGCGGAAAATAGCGCGACAGTTCCTGAATGCGCGCACGCACCAGCCGATCGGTTTCCAGCTCATTGGCCCCGGAAGCAAGTTTAACGCCCAGGCCTGATGCCGCCATGCCGTTGTAACGGCTGAGATAGTCATATTTTTCCGCGCCCAGCGCCACATCGGCAACGTCGCCCAGCGTCACCACCGAACCGTCGCGGTTGGTGCGCAGCGTAATTGCCCTGAACTGATCCGGCGTTTGCAGCAGCGACTGCGAGTTAACCGTGGCGTTCAACGCCTGGTTATCCATAGATGGCGTGCCGCCAACCTGGCCGACGGCGACCTGGCTATTCTGCGATTTGATGGCGTTCACGACATCCTGAGTGGTCAGCGCATAGTTAATTAGTTTGTTAGGATCGAGCCAGATGCGCATCGCGTACTGTGAGCCGTAGGCGTCAACCTGGCCGACGCCGCTAATGCGGCTGAGCGGATCCTGAATATTACTGGCGACATAGTCAGCGATATCCTGTTTATCCATACTGCCATCGGTAGAGACAAAGGCGAGCATCAGGATATTGCTCTCGCCGGTTTTGTTTACCGTCACTCCCTGCTGTTGAACATCCTGCGGCAGCTTGCGCAGCGCCGATTGCAGCTGGTTCTGCACTTGCTGTCGCGCCTCATCGGGATTTGTTCCGGCGGAGAAGGTGAGGGTGATAGAGGCCTGGCCGGTATTACTGCTCTGCGATGACATATACATCAGATTATCGATGCCGGTCATACTCTGTTCGATAATCTGCGTAACGGTATTTTCCAGTGTTTGCGCCGAAGCGCCGGGATAGTTAGCGGTAATACGTACGTTAGGCGGTGCCAGATCGGGATATTGTTCTACCGGCAAGGTTTTGATCGCCAGAATGCCGGTCAGGCACATCATTATTGCCAGCACCCAGGCAAAAATGGGGCGATCGATAAAAAAATTCGCCATGCAAGCGGCACTCCTCAGCGTAATGTGATAAACCGCAACAAAACTGCCGGTCGCGCGGGCATCGCGACTGGCAAAGTCATGTTAGGCGGTATTTAAATCGATTCAGTCCGATCGGCTATGGCATAACTTTACGCGCCCGCGAAACAAGAATCGTGGAGAAAAAGAGGAGAAAATGTAAATTATCGTGCCGAAACTCCGCTATGTCTCTGGCGCGTCAGCGTTAGCGGTGTTTATTTTCCAGCCACAGTACGGTTGCGGCCACGCGTGAACGCACGTCCAGCTTGCGTAAAAAGTTACGGATATGCACTTTCACTGTCTCTTCAGAAATATGCAGCGCCGCGGCGATTTCTTTATTCGACAGACCGCGCGCCACCTCCTGCAACACATCAAGCTCGCGTTCGGTCAGCGTCTGGAACGGGTTCGCGTTGTGCCCGCGTGTCACCAGATAATCACGTACCACGCTGCTGTAAACGTTCGCCCCCTGAGCGCCGTCGATAATCTGCTGTAGCAGCAGCTCCGGCTCGCTATCTTTTAGCAGATAGCCATCCGCACCGGCGTCCAGCATGGCGTAAATATCGCTGCGCGTATCGGATACGGTCAGCACCAGGATGCGCGCCGCCACGCCTTCATTGCGTAACGCTTTTAACGTATCAAGCCCGGACATTCCTTTCATGTGCAGATCGAGCAGAATAACATCCGGCGACAGCCGACTGGCTTCCGCCAGGGCTTCAGTGCCGTTGTTAGCTTCGGCTACTACGTCAAAACGGTTATTCAGCTCCAGCAGCTGACGAATCCCCCGGCGCATAAGCGGATGATCGTCGACCAGCATCACGGTAAAGTGTCGATTGTCCATGTTACTCCCTGGAGTAGAGCGCCAGCCGGAGCTGGCTTGGGTAAAAAGATAGCGAGTGGAATTAACTCGCCACTGTTTCTGCCGCCGCATCGGGAAAGCGCAGCCGCAGCTGTGTTCCCACGGTGGGCGTGGTATCTAACTGTAAGGTGCCGCCCAGCCGCTGCGCCCGTTCATGCATGATGGTCAGGCCATAGTGACCGGCAGGTTCTTCAACGGTAGCGAGGCCGCAGCCGTCGTCGCTGATAATGATTTCATGTTCGCCGTTTTCCAGCGTGGCGCAGTTTACCTTGATATGACGCGCATCAGCATGACGGATCGCGTTCAGTACCGCTTCGCGCACTATCTGTAAAATATGTACCTGCTGCTGTGCCGTTAGCGCATCAAAGCCGGAGGCGCAGTGCAGAGAAATCTCCGCCGAGGTCTGCTGTTGCAGCGGCGTCAGCATCGCCTGCAATGCCGCAGGCAGACAGGCTTCATCCACCGACAGCCGAAATGTATTCAGTAACTCGCGCAGCTGGCGGTAGGCTTCTGCCAGCGCCTGATCGAAATCGGTAATAATCTGCTGTGCTGGCTGATTATCAGGGGTAATGGTGCGCTTCAGCAGCGTAAGCTGAATGCGTAAAAACGACAGCGCCTGCGCCAGTGAATCGTGCAGTTCGCGCGCGATCGTCGCGCGTTCTTCCATCAGCAGCAGCTGTTGTTGTTGCTTTTGCGCCTGGTGAATCCAGATAGCACGCGACAGCAGAATGCTTACGCTCTGCATCAGCGGTGCGGGCGTCTGCTGGGCACCTTCCTGCCAGCGCAGTTCGCCGTTGGGCTGATTTTCCTGACGCAGCGGCATCCGGTGCCAGCTTTTATCCTGCTGTGGCATGCCCAGCGAAATCTGCCAGCCTTCGCCTGCATCCAACGCCAGAGCGGTCAGCTGGGCGCGGGTAAACACAAACTCCATTACTTCTGTAATGACAGAGCGGCTGAGGCTGCTGACCGCCAGCGCCTGCGAAGCTTCATACAGAATCGTCATGGTTTGGTTCGCAACCATCAGATCCGCCGTACGGGCCTTAACCGTATTTTCCAGTACGCTGTAATGTCGCTCCAGCTCGCCGGACATACGATTAAAAGTATGTGCCAGCAGGCCCAGCTCGTTCGCCAGCGACGTATCCAGCGGCGGATAGTGAAAATTGCCCTGCTCGATATAGCGACTGGCGGCGACCAGCTGGTTCAGCGGCTTCACTACCTGACGCCGGATCAGGCGAATAGTCCAGATGGCAAGGGCAAGAATAGCGATAAAACCAAGGGCGCTGGTGACGGCAACCAGCTGCATTTTGCGTTCCGCGTAGCGCTGTAAATCGTAGACGAAGCGATCGATTTCACCGACGTAGTGCGCTACATGCTGCGAATAGCGCCGCTGTTCATGATTTTTCAAATCGGCTTCCAGCATCGGCCAGGAAAGCTTTAACTGGCGATAGCGTTTGCGCACGTTGTCCGGCACGTAAAAACGATTCAGATGTTGCAGCACCGGTGCGTCCAGCGACTGTCGGTAATAGCGAAGATGTGCCTCCAGATCGGGAGAGTGGGTATCTGAATCCCAGGCCAGCCGATAGCTTTGCATTCGCAATGAGCCAGCAAGGTTGATCATTTCCGCATCGCGCAGGCTACCAGAGAGCGTCAGCAAGGCCAGGCTGGTGGAAAGCACCGACAGAATAACGATGCCAGCCAGCGCGCGGGCGATAGAACTGGTCACTGAACGTTTTAACATGGGAAAAATTAATTCAAAAAAGAGAACAATAATAGCCTGAAACTATCGGACGCGCAGTGGGGCTAAGTCAAATTAGCGACAGGTTATTAAAAACCAGACGCGCCGGATGCAGAGGAGGCATCCGGCGCTGAGAATACGTTGCTGAAGCGCGCAAATGAAGCGACTTCTGCTGTATCAGGTTGTTAAAAGGCGATTTTTAGCTCCAGGGCGGCGAAGGTGGCGGGCTGGCTACGCGGGCTGCTGGATTTTGAACCGGAGGAAAACCGCGATGAAGGATTGAAAATACCCAGCCGGGTTTCCAGTTTTATGGCTGCGCTGGGTTTCCAGCCGTAAATAAGATCGATGCCGTAACCGAGGCGACGGGTAGTTTGCCGATCGTATTTCGGGTTTAAGGCGATAGCTTTATTGGCTATTTTTGCCCGCCTTAGCTGGCTGTAGTCGTGATAAACCAGATCCAACGACGCCTTTTTACCGATATGAGTGCCGAGGCCGAAAGTAAATATTTGCAAATTACGCAAGATGGGATCGAGCGTTTCGCCATAGATTTTAAATTTAGTATCGCCGCCGAATTTAGCTTCATTACCATGCAGCCCCGTCTGAGTATAATTTTTACTGCTGGCGGTATAGCCCAGGGTAAGGTATGGCTTGATACCGGACATTTTAAATGCATAGGTGCCACCGATATCAATAACATATCCCTGAATACGATCGTTTTTGTTATGGCCTTTAGCAAAACCCGCTTCCAGCCAGTGATTAAATTTTTTCGCCTCCTCGCTGTAAGAACGAATACCGTAATGGCTCTGCCGAAAGCGGTGATTGCTGATATTTTGCTGATTAAAACCGTAGAGACCCAGATGCCAGTCATCGGTTAGCTGACGACGAAGCAGTACACCAATAATATTAACCGGATCCGTATTACGACTGGTGCGATCCATTAAATCCTTTTGCCACAAATTAAGGCGTCCCAGCAGTATATCTGCCGACCAGTCAGCATATTTCCAGTTAAAGGCTAAGCCATCCAGATTTTCATCGATTAGCCATTCGCGTTCGTCGCGATAGAGCCAGCGGCCCAGCTTCCATTCGGTATGGGGAATCACGCTATCGGTTAACCGCATCCAGACCTGATTAAGATTCAGACGCGTTTGCTTACGCGCGGGCTTTGCCGATTCGCGCTTAATTACCCGCTGCCATTCAAGCTCCAGCCCGCCATCGATAGGGTGATTTTTCATCAGCTGTGCGTTCAGCCGTAATAGCGGTTCCAGCTCCAGCTTATTCGTTCTTTTGTCGCCCATGCGCAATCCTTTATTACGCAGATTAACCGCTTCTGTTTCTGCTGCGAGCTGAAAGGTCAGGCAAGAAGGCGTGTCAGATTTTTCTGGGTCATGCCAGAAAATACAGCGCGTTGCGCTTTCCGGGCGGGCAGAGGCTGACGTCGCTTGTTCTTTAGCGATATGTTCGGCGGCGGCTGAAGCAGAAAACAGTATCAGCAGTGCACTCGAAACAGCGTGTTTATCAGATATCATGTAATGCGTTTCATCCCTGATTAACGGACATATTGCCGGAGGTGTCAGGCTGACGGTTTAATAACCATTCACAACGTTCCAGGAGCGGCAGAGTGGTATGCGTCCGCTCGGGAAAACGGGTGCTGAGAAAAATATGGCGCGCTAACGACAGCACGGTGAATTTCTCAATGTCTGCGATTGCAACGTCAGCGCTGTGCGCCAAAAAAGCACGGGTAAATGCCTGCCCGTGCCGATCTAACGCCGTTGCCGCGCCATAATGGCGTAGCGCCAGTTCTTCTACGTGCGCCAGATAATTACCGGCGTCCAGTGCGGCAAAGCTTTGGCAGCAGAGATCAAAATCAACCAGGATAACCTGCTGCGGTTGATGGTGGTTGATCATCACCTGATCGGGATAAAAATCCCGGTGTACGGAGCGCGTAATGGCCTGTGTTAAAGAGGCTGCCAGCGTTTGACAGGCATTAAACAGCTGGCTAAGCCGCTCCTGCCATTGCGGATAATCGGAGGCAACGTGTTGCAAACCCTTCTGCAACACTTCCAGTTCATCTTCCAGCGTCCATTTCCGGGTTTCCGTTACCTGACGCAGCGCCTCGTTTTGCTGTAAAACTGCCAGCGCTTTGCCAACATCATTACCGGAAAGCTCCAGCCGGGGATAGCCGGGCTGAAGCCACGCTGTTAACGGCGTGGCGTTAACTTTTTCCTGGAGCCACAGATGCCAGTCAGGTAACGTTGCCAGCGGTTGCGGCACCGCGATAGCCGCCGTCGCGTCGAAACCGTGTTGCCACAGCGCCTGCTGACAGCGAAAAGCGTGCCGATCCATGCCCTTAACACGATACTTGCCGATGATCGAACGCGAAGATTGGTCGGGTAACCTGAACTGATATTCAATCAGCGCCCGGCGGCCTGGCTTGTGTCGACGCAGCAGACATTGCTGTAGCTGGCTACCGGCTGGCAGACGTAGCGCCTGTAACAGCGGCTGACTAATGAATGCTGGATCGGAGAGGGCCGCCAGCCTTTGCTGCGGTTCCAGTGATTTGCCGCCGCTCAGCCTCGTTTCAGCGCCTTTTTCCACGAGCTGAGCCGCGCGTGCCAGCAGCGCTTCCGTTTGCTGTGCCCAGCTGGGAACACGTAAACGAAAAGGTTCTGTCGCCAGGCAGAGCAGCGCCGAGGCGCTGTACCAGACCAGGCCGTCAGGCAGTGACCGCTGCGACTGATAGCCAGCCAGCAGAGCATCAATGGCGTTCACCGCCTGATGTGCGTCCAGCAGACCAGTAATCACCTGCATTTCCAGCCGGGCCTGGAAACTGGCGATATCGGCCAGCGCGTTACCGCTACAGCAGCGATCCCAGTCAATAAAACGCAGATCGCCAGTATCGGTTTTGACAATCTGATCGGCGGAGAAATCGCCGTGTAGCAGTACCGGCGCGCTATTACTGGCGGCGAGATATGGGGTAATGCGCTGCATCAGCGCGAGAAAGCGATCCGCGCCGGAGGGATAAATAGCGCTGAAGGTATTGAAAACGTCCCGTAGCGTCTGCGCATCCTCTTTGCCCTGTCGTGCCAGCGGCGGCAGTAACGGCGTTTGATGCAGTCGCGCCAGCTCACGGCCAACGGCGGTAAGCGTTTCTGCTTCCAGGCGGGCACCTGACTCAGGTGCCAGACTTTGTCCAGCCAGCCAGTGCGTTGCCAGCGCGCGTCGGCTGCGATCAAACCCGGCAAGAGAGAGGTGGCCCAGCGCGGTTCCTATCGAGCAACCCTGCAAAATACGCTCGAATTCTTTTGCGTTAGCGATACGCACCACCGCCTGCGGCTTATCATGCCGGGTCAGGGCGATAACGGCGCGCCGCTCCGGCTTGTAGCGCAGAAAACGCGAGCGCAGAATGCAGGCGTCAGGATTGCCCGGCAACAGTTTTTGCAGCAGGTCCATCCGTTTTTTGTCATCGGTCAGGCAGCTTAAGTAGCGAATGGAAAAGTCGAATTCCGGGTATTGCAGCAGAATAGCTTCGTCGTGCAGCGCCTGCGGAGCATGAGGATGAGCCTTAGCGATAAGTGCTTGGCGGCGAGGGTGTTGCCAGGATTGCTGGAAACGCGAGGGCGTCATCGCTTTGGCATAGCAAAGCTGCTCTTGTCCATCGGCCAGCGTCAGCGTCAGACCGGCAACGCAGCTGGTGCCCGGTTTGTAACGCAGATAGTTAATTTTTAGATGGCGTATTTCACCTGAAACCAGATTAGCATGCAGCCTGTTCAGCAGGCGATGCGGTTCCAGCAGCAGCCCCAGACCGGGCAGGGCGCGATCGTTGGCGATAAGCGCCGCATCATGCATATTCATGTTCATTTCTCACTTCTTTTGCCGCATCCGAAGCAGTGTTCTGCTGCAGACGCCACATCTCCGCATACCGTCCATGTCGCTGCATTAGCTCTTCATGCGTGCCCTGTTCAGCAATTTTCCCTTCGTGGATCAGCAGAATGTGCTGCGTCCTGGCGGCAAGTGCGAGGTTATGCGTGATCATTAAGGTGGTGCGCTGCTGCATCAGCTGCAACAGCGCCTGATTGACCTCGCGCTCGTTCTTGCTGTCGAGCCCGACGCTGGGTTCGTCAAGAATCAGGAAAGGGGTCTGACGCAGCGCGGCGCGTGCCAGCACGATGCGCTGTCGTTGCCCGCCAGACAGCGTGGCACCATACTCGCTTAAAACCGTGTCGTAACCGTGCGGCAGCTGCATAATAAAGTCGTGCGCGTTGACCAGACGCGCCGCAGCGATCAGCTCCTCATCGCTGACCGGCTGGTGTGCCGCCAGCACAATATTTTCCCGTACAGAGAGGCCGAACAGCAGATTTTCCTGAGGGACGTAGCCGATCTGCTGGCGAAGAGTGCTGACGCTAAACTGGCTGATATCTTGTCCGTCAAAGGTAATGGTGCCGGAGTCGGGAATACAAAGACGCAGTAGCAGGCGAGTGAGCGTAGATTTACCTGCGCCGGAAGGACCAACGACGGCGACGGATTTGCCTGCCGGGATAGTAAAACTGATGCCACGTAACACGGCTTGTTCTGGCGACCTCCTCCCGTAGGAGAACCAGACGTTTTCCCAGCGGATAGTTGCGGGCGTTGCCGGAAGTGCCTGCGCATCGGGACGATCGACGATTTCGGGCGGCTGGCATAGCAGTTCGGTAATGCGTTCGGCTGCGGTAATCGCCTTGGCCAGGCGTCCGGTATACTTGGCATATTCACGAATCGGGCGGAAAGCGTTTTTAAGGTAGGAGAGGAAAATCAGCAGTTCACCCGGTGTCATACGCTGGAGCAGAACGTCATGCGCTCCGTTCAGCAGAACTATCGCGGTAGCAAATGCAATCAGCAGCTCGGTTTTACGTTCCAGTCCGGCAGCCAGGCGCTTGGCCTGCACGTTGTGTTGCAGGCTTTGCCCATCATTTCCGTTAAAACTGCGCTGCGTAATTTCTTCCAGCGAGAGCGCCTGTACCGTTGCGATGCCGCTCATATATTCCGCTACTTTTGCCGCCAGCTGGCCTTCGCGCTTGCGCTGCACCCGGCTGACATCGCGTATCTTTTTGCCGGAACGGCGGCTGCTCCAGAGTAATATCGGCATCGGCAACAGTGCGATCAGCGTCAGCTTCCAGTCAAGAAACAGCATCACGCTGAACATGCCGATCAGTACGATAACGCTGGAAAGCAGCGGCATCAGGGCGGTCACCGCCACTTCGCGCAGCATGCCGATATCGTTGCTCAGGCGGATGGTTAAATCGCCGGTTTTACACTGTCGATGAAAGGAGAGAGGAAGGCGCAGCAGATGGGCAAACAGATCGCGTCGCACTTCGCTGAGCACATGGCTACCGGCTATCGCCAGCCCAATGGTGCCCGCGTAGCCGATCGCCGCCTTTAACGCGGCGATAACCAGCACGCCGGCACCACAGAGCCAGAGCCAGGTAACGGCGTCCCATTGGGCGATTGTCGCTATTCGGCTGGAAATTTTTTCGCCGGAAAGCGTCTCCATAATCAGATCGATGGCGAAAGATAAGGGCCAGGGCTCCAGCAGACGGATCAGCGCGCTGAGTAGCAGCATCAGAAAAGCGATGCAGAGCCGCCCCCGCTGACGGCGAAGATAGGGCAAAAAAATGCGTAGCAGGCTGAGTTTGTCGTCAGGGCTTTTTTGTCGCATATCATTTTATCTCAGGTTAGTTCAGCCAGTTGTAAAATCCGCGTCACTACCCGATCCCAGCTGTGTTCCTCCGTGGCCTGGCGCTTAGCGGCGGCACCCAAGCGCAGGCAGAGGGCACGATCGTCCAGCAGGCGCTCCAGCGCTGCGCATAGCGCGACGGGATTATCTGGATCAACTAACAGCCCGGTTTGCCCTTCGCTGACTATCTCCGCCAGATGCCCGGTGCGCGTAGTGATAACCGGCAGACCGGCAGCCATATATTCATAGATTTTTAGCGGGGAAAAATAGAAACCCTCCAGCTGGGGATAGGGCGCTACGCCAATATCCATTGCTGCCAGCAGAGCAGGAACCGCAGCCGGAGAAACGGCACCGGAAAAGCGCGCATAATCCAGCAGGCCGAACTGCGTCAGCCGCTGCTGAATAGCTGGATATTCCGGACCATCGCCGACGACAGAAAGCTGCACCCGACGCCCGCGTTGATGAAGCAGGGCGAAAGCGTCAATCAGCGTTTGCAGGCCGTGCCAGGGCTTCAGCGTACCGAGGAAACCGATGACCGGCAGGTGATTGGGCTGTCTGACTGCTTCGCTAAAGCGCTGTGGATTAACGCCGTTTGCCACCACGTGCGTGCGGCTGGCGCAGAAAGGCGCGAAATCATCCAGCCAGCGTTTTACACCGGGTGAAACGGCAACGATGGTTGCGGCTTGCTGAAGGAGCCGCTGTAGTACCTCCTGTGCCTCTTTTTCACAGGGAAGCACACGCCATGTGCGCTGCTCCTCAATTAATGGCGCATTGACCTCCAGCACGCTTTTGCAATTCGCTTCGTGCGCGTAGCTGATGCCGCCATGACTCCACAGTGAATAACGTTCATAAACCAGATCGAAAGGGGCCGTTTTTTTCAGCAGAGCGACGATCTGCGTATTGGCTTTGAGCGCGGCGTAAGCGCGCGCCTCGGCGTCGGCGGTGGAGGGGAGCGCGGGGAGGGTTAATACCCTGATACGCTGAAACTCTTCCGGTACGGCACCGCCTAAACGTTGGGCTATTAGCGTGATATGCGCATTCTTCTTCAGCAGGGCACGCAGCACCTCCTGAATATGAATGGATGCCCCTTTATTGCCAAAAACAGGGATACCGGGATCGGCGCAGATATAGGCTACGTTCATCGTTGTTTACGCCAAAAGTGAGGGAGTGGCAGCGTTATTCACGCCGGAGCAGGCAAAAATCTCACGCATTCTGGCGCTGTTGCGGTCGATATCGAAGCGTTCCTCAATCCGGTGCCGCGCCTGTAAGGCAAGCGAAAGCTGCAGGGCCGGATTGTTTAACAAACGCTGCATCGCATCAGCCAGCGCCAGCGGATCGTCAGGTGCCACACAAAGCCCGGTGCCACCATCGCTAACCAGTTCCGGAATACCGGCCACCTCGGTCGAAACCACCGGTGTTCCTAATGCCATCGATTCCAGCAGCACCGTTGGTAGCCCATCCCGATCGCCTTCTTCGCTGATCACCGAAGGCGCTACCACCATCGCTGACCGTTGAATCGCCGTCTTAATTTCAGGCTGTGGACGCGAGCCCGATAGCGTCACGCAATCGCTCAGACCGAGCCGCTGAATGTGCGCTGCCAGCGCCGGATAAAGCGGGCCGTCGCCGGTCAGCGTGCAGGTGAACGCTTCATTGCGCGCCCGCAATATATGCAAAGCGTCAATCAAAACATGAAAGCCTTTTTTCGGTACCAGACGCCCAATAGCCAGAATATGCCGGGGCCGCTGCCTGGGTGCCAGATAGGTAAACTGAGTGAGATCGAGGCCGTTATAAATTCGCGTAACTTTCCCCGCCAGCATCGGCGACTGGCTCTGTAAATAGTCGAGGTTATAATCGGAAACGGTGATGGCCCGTAGCGCATCGCGCAGCTTTAACTCGATTTGCGTCGGTTTTTCATAGGGGAAATAGATATCTTTCGCGTGGGCGGTAAAGGAATAGCTTATGCCGCTTAACTTCGCCGCCAGGCGGGCAACCGTCGTGGCGCGCGTGGCGAAGTGAGCATGCAGGTGCCGGATGCCGCGTTCCCGTACGGCCAGCGCCAGCATAAGCGCCTGGGCGACCTCATGTACGCTGTAGGTGTAAAGTACCGACATGCGCGTAGTAAAGTCAGGCAGCGCCTGACTCGCCTGTTGCCACAAGGTCCAGTATGCTTCGCTGCTGCGCTGTTTATCCGCCAGGCGCGTTACCGGCGCTCGCACGCGCGCAATGCCGTCCTGAAAATAGGCTTCTTCCACCGGACCGAGGGCGAATATATCGATTTTCAGCCCGCTCCGCTCATGGGCCAGTATTTCATTAACCACAAAGGTTTCGGAAAAACGCGGATAGCGCTTAAGAACGTAGCCAATATACCCCTGGTTTTGGGCTCTCTCCTGATGCATTAAATCAGCTCCTTGCTGGCTAAATCGAGTTGTAACGCACGCTGTTTTAACAGCCGCCGGATATTTTTTACAAAGTTGCCCAGCCCGTTAAAATTCAGCAGGATAAAGGGATCGGGCGGCGGCAGGGTTTCGGACAGCCACTGATTTAATCGCAGTACGCTGAAGCGTTCCGGATGAATGCAGGTCACCAGCTGATATTTAGCTAACTGCGTGGCGCGTATCCATTGTTCCTGACGGGGCGTCACGCGGGGGACAATCAGCGCGCGTTTATGGAAAGAAAGAATTTCCGTTACGGTGTTATAGCCACCCATCGCTACCACCGACTGCGCCTGACGCAAAAGCTCAAGCGGTTCCGATACAAAGCGCACCAGCGCCAGATCGTTACGACGCCGGGCGTGTAGCGCCAGGGCGTCATATTCCGCCTGCGGCATCATAGATCCCGCGATCAGCACGCCCATTGTGCCGCTGGGAAAGGTTGCGCTGGCGAAAGCGGACGCCAGTTGAAATCCATCCTGACCGCCACCGGCGACGCACAGCGAATAGGGCCGGTTGATATCGGGCACAATCGCCTGTGGCGGAAGATTTTTTCTGGTGCGAAGCTGGGCGTTCAGGTAGCCAAGAAAGGTGAGTTTCTGCCGGATATCCTGGTCAAATTCATAAGCGTCAACCAGATCGTAAAGTTTATTATCACCATATACCCAGATCGCGGATATGTAATCGCGAATATTGGCGTAGTTATTCAACTTCCGCCACTGGCGCTTTACCGTATCTGGCGTATCAAGGATATCACGCAGCCCTAAAACTACGTTGACGCCTTTTTCTGCCAGCATGGGTAACACCGGCTCTAATTCTGATTGTGCGCCGCCGGGAACATTATCAATAACGAAAATATCGGGTTCAAACGCCTCCAGTGCTGCATAAATAACCTTGCTTCGCAGCGCGGTCAGGCGTTTTACATCGCAGCCCAGCGAACGCGGTGAGTAATTACCTGCGGCATCTTTAAAATATGAGGGCAGCGTGACGACATCGGCTCCGGCAGGTAAAAAGAAACGCCCGGCTTCACGTACGCCGTTGATCAGCAGCACTTGTGTATCCGGCATGGCCTTTATTACTGCATCTACCAGAAGTAAATTTCTTCGGATATGTCCTAATCCCATCGTATCATGAGAATAAAAAACCAGACGAGGCGAACGTTTTTTTTCCATTTTAGATCGTTCCTTCTTTTAACTATCCGCTAAGATAAAGCAGACGATATTTAAGAAGAGCGTCATCGCCTGCTGTTACTGGCGTAAAGCCTGTTGCGCCGCTATTTTGCTGTGCAGAAAGTTTAAAGATGAAGCGATAAAGTCATTTTATCCTGTCCGGCAATGACTAAACGACAGACTTTCTGATTAACCTTTATTTAATCGACGGCTACGCAATAAGCTCACCGATTAAATTGGTGATGCGTTAAAGGTATTTTACAATTCCCGGCGTTAATTTTTAACACGTAAAAAACGTTAGTGATACGGTACTACTTTGCGGCGTAATTGATTATGCAATGAGGCAATTATAAACACAATATAGCCAACCAGCGTTTACGTTAAACTGTATTTTTCTTTTTTAAATGGTTTTCTCTGGTTAAATACAATTTAATTCGCTGGCTAACCGTAAAAAACAGACTAAAGAAGAACTGCTTTTTAGATAAATCTTATATTTTTTTATTACTGCTATGAGGTTTTTACTTTTTGATCTCCCTTTATCTGGCGGGAAAGTGAATGACAGAACTTTTATTTTCAGATAAATAAATATTATCCCATTTTGTTTGTCGCTTTTCTGTCGGCAGGTATGGCGTTTTTGGCTCAATACAGACGTAATTAAATAAGAAAAAAACGTATTGACGAAAGACGGTAATATACCGTCTGACTTCGGCCCAGCGGCTGTCGGTTTGTCAGCGGTTTAACTGGAGCGAAAAGATGACAGGAGCGCAAAAAATTCGCCATGGGGGTTTTGCTTCCCCACAAGAGAACGGTTAGGATTCATTGCCGTAAATTCGCTGTGTCGCCACACTACAATACCCAGACCTACGGCGAATTTACTCCCTCGCGCAATCGTTTGTTTTGCAAACGTAAATGGGCCGAGCGGAAAAGCGCCCCATATCGGACAGGACAACAGGAAAGGCAATGAAAGCAACCAAGAAAACGGCAGCGGAACAGCGCGCTGCCAGAAGACGCTGGCTGAATTCACATGATGCTGGCTACCATAAAGCAATGGGCAATCGTCAGGTACAGATGATTGCTATCGGCGGCGCCATCGGAACCGGACTGTTTCTCGGTGCGGGTGCGCGTTTACAGGCAGCAGGACCGGCGCTGGCGCTGGTTTATCTCGTCTGCGGTATTTTTTCCTTCTTTATATTACGTGCGCTGGGTGAACTGGTGCTGCATCGGCCTTCCAGCGGCAGCTTTGTTTCCTATGCGCGTGAGTTTCTTGGAGAAAAGGCCTCCTATGTGGCAGGCTGGATGTACTTCGTGAACTGGGCGATGACCGGTATTGTGGATATCACCGCCGTCGCCCTCTATATGCACTATTGGGGTGCCTTTGGCGATGTGCCGCAGTGGGTATTCGCGCTGGGCGCGCTGGCAATTGTCGGCACCATGAACCTGATTGGCGTTAAGTGGTTTGCCGAGATGGAGTTCTGGTTTGCGCTGATAAAAGTGCTGGCAATTGTTATCTTCCTTATTGTCGGCGTGGTTTTCCTCGGCAGCGGCAAGCCGCTGGATGGTAACGCCACAGGCTTTCATTTGATTTCCGATAACGGTGGGATGTTCCCGCACGGTTTGCTGCCTGCGCTGGTGCTGGTACAGGGCGTTGTTTTCGCCTTTGCCTCTATTGAACTGGTGGGCATTGCCGCAGGCGAATGTAAAGAGCCGAAAAAGGTGCTGCCGAAGGCGATCAACAGCGTGATCTGGCGTATCGGCCTGTTCTATGTCGGTTCCGTAGTGCTGCTGGTGCTGTTGCTGCCGTGGAACGCCTATCAGGCAGGGCAGAGTCCGTTTGTGACATTCTTTTCTAAACTGGGCGTGCCCTATATCGGCAGCATCATGAATATTGTGGTGCTGAGTGCTGCGCTCTCCAGCCTTAACTCCGGCCTTTACTCAACCGGGCGTATTTTGCGCTCGATGGCGATGGGCGGCTCCGCGCCACAGGCGCTATCAAAAATGAGCAGCCAGCAGGTTCCCTATGCCGGGATTCTGGTAACGATCGCCGTGTATGTGGTTGGGGTAGTGCTGAACTACTACGTGCCGTCGCAGGTGTTTGAAATTGTATTGAACATCGCCTCGCTGGGGATTCTGTCAACCTGGGCGTTCATTATTGTCTGCCAGATGCGGTTGCGTAAGGCGATTAAAGAGGGCAAGGCGGATGATGTCAGCTTTAAGCTGCCCGGCGCGCCGGTAACGTCATGGCTGACGCTACTGTTCCTGCTTAGCGTGCTGGTCCTGATGGCGTTCGATTATCCTAACGGCACCTTTACCGTGGCATCGCTTCCGCTGATTGCCATTCTGCTGGTTCTTGGCTGGTATGGCGTGCGTAAACGCGTTCATTCTATCGCCATGACGGAGCACGAACATCATGAATCGGCGGCATCTGAGGAACAGGCACCGCTGAACGAATCATCGTCTAAATAATCTCTTCCTGCCGGACGGCAGTAACGTCGTCCGGCGCTTAAGCGCCGTTCTTATTCTGTAAATACCATACTGCGGCTTCAACGCGCGATTTCAGCTGCAATTTTTTCAACAGATGTTTTACGTGAACTTTAACCGTACTTTCCGTAATGTTAAGCTTGCGGGCGATGGTTTTATTGGGCAGGCCGCGCGCAATCTGGCGCAGAATGTCATGCTCCCGCCGCGTGAGCTGTTGAATATCCCGCTGTGTAGCAGGTGGCGTTTCGCGCAGGCTGCTGATGAGCACCGAAGTAAGGGTATCGCTTAATACCATTTGTCCCGCGGCAGCTTGATGCAGAGCGCTAAGCAGCGCTTCCGGCTCCATATCTTTCAGCAGGTAGCCATCGGCACCGCGCTTCAACGCGCTGACGACATCTTCTTCATCGTTTGAGACGGTAAATACGACGATCCGGCCTGAGAGATCGATACGACGCAGGCGGTCCAGCGTTTCCAGCCCGTTTATGCCCGGCATGTTCAGGTCGAGTAACACTAAATCGGGATCGTGCTGTTCAGCCAGCGCAATGCCCTGTTCGCCGTTGCCCGCTTCGGCGATAACCTGCAATTGTGGGTCAAGATGAATCAGTTGCTTAACGCCGTTGCGTAACATAGGGTGATCGTCAATCAGCAGGATAGTGGCGGCGTCTTGGATACTCATACTGGCTCCGGTTAAACAGGGTGTTGGCAATAGTGGTAAAGCGTGACGAAAAAGGCTCCCTCAGCGGGAGGAAAAAACCGTCCGCTATTTTTCAGTATGCTTGATGTGTTATTTATACCTCAAAAGGGGTAGTCCGAATTAATCCATGGTAAAAATTAACGACCCGAAGCGGTGAGTGTAGCATTTTAATGTGCTGTTTTTCCTCATGTTGAGCCAGCGAAAGACACTACTCATTTAGTGTAGCAGGCACAATTGCGGCCTGAAACTAACTGTTCACACGTTGATTTAAGTCAACTCTGGCCCCTAACCGACCCGGCAGGATGTGCTCAATTTCCATTCCTTCACCGGGGTTATTATGTCAAATCTAACCACGCCAACAGAAAAATCATCAGGTGGCGTTATACAGGATTGGCGGCCAGAAGATGCACAATTCTGGCAGCAAAGCGGTAAGCGTATTGCTAACCGTAACTTGTGGATTTCCGTATTTTGCCTGCTGTTGGCCTTCTGCGTCTGGATGTTATTCAGCACCGTTGCGGTCAATCTCAACAAGGTAGGCTTTAACTTTACCACCGATCAGCTCTTCCTGCTGACGGCGCTGCCTTCCGTTTCCGGCGCTATTTTGCGCGTCCCTTATTCTTTTGTCATTCCTCTCTTTGGCGGACGCCGCTGGACCGCTTTCAGTACCGGTTTTCTGCTGGTGCCTTGCCTGTGGCTTGGGTTTGCGGTGCAGAACCCGGAAACGCCTTTCTTTGTGTTTGTCCTGATCTCGCTGCTGTGCGGTTTCGCCGGTGCGAACTTTGCGTCAAGCATGGGTAACATCAGCTTCTTTTTCCCGAAAGCACAGCAGGGCGGTGCGCTGGGCATCAATGGCGGCCTGGGTAACCTGGGCGTAAGCGTGATGCAGCTGCTGGCACCGGTAGCTATTTCATTTGCGATTTTCGGTTTCTTTGGTGGACAGGGGCAGGTCACTGCCGACGGCAGCCAGATGTGGCTGGAAAATGCCGCCTGGATTTGGGTACCGCTGCTGTTGATCGCCACCATTGCCGCCTGGTTTGGCATGAACGATCTGGCTGCGTCTAAAGCTTCTCTGCGTCAACAGCTGCCGGTACTGAAACGTGCGCATCTGTGGGGGCTGAGCCTGCTTTATCTTGCCACCTTCGGTTCCTTTATTGGGTTCTCCGCGGGCTTCGCTATGCTGTCAAAAACGCAGTTCCCGGACGTCGTGATCATGAAATACGCTTTCTTTGGTCCGTTGCTGGGTGCGCTGGCGCGTTCCGCTGGCGGCGTGATCTCGGATCGCTTCGGCGGCGTGCGCGTAACGCTGATTAACTTTATCGCTATGGCCGTGTTTACCGCACTGCTGTTCCTGGCGTTACCGGATGAAGGTCAGGCAGGCTCCTTCGCGCTGTTCTTCGGCATCTTTATGGTTCTGTTTTTAACTGCCGGGCTGGGTAGCGGCTCAACCTATCAGATGATTGCGGTGATTTTCCGCAAAATCACCTGGGACAGAGTTAAAGCGCGCGGCGGCAGTGATAAAGAGGCGCAGCAGGAAGCGGTAACCGATACGGCAGCGGCGCTGGGCTTTATCTCAGCGATCGGTGCGGCGGGCGGTTTCTTTATCCCGCAGACTTTCGGCATTTCGCTGGCAATGACGGGTTCACCCGCTGGCGCGATGAAAATCTTCCTGGTGTTTTACATCATATGCGTACTGATTACCTGGCTGGTTTACGGACGTAAGGCAGCGCGTTAATCGCAAAAAAACCGGCTTCCTCTTTCTGAACGAAGCCGGTTTTTTATTTATCACCACTTTCACTGTGGCTACTCCCAAAAAGCCGACCACCTCTTCAGGCAGAGCACTTGCCCGGCTTTTTATGGTTTTAATAATATTTTTCAATAGGTTATAAAATCTCGGAGAGTGCTACTTAAGTGGTAGTCCGGTGCGAGAGGGTTGTACGGTAACCGTGCTGACTTGATCGCAATCAAGCGGCCAGCCTCACCAGCTAAGTAGGCTGTTGCCCACATCATAAGCAATGTCGTTTAGCCATTCATAAAACAACACCGAGCCTTCAGGAGAATTCCAGATGAGCAAATTTCTGGATCGGTTTCGCTACTTTAAGCAGTTAGCAGAACCTTTTGCTGGTCAACATGGCCAGACACTTAACACTAACCGAGACTGGGAAGATGGTTACCGCAGCCGCTGGCAGCATGACAAAATCGTGCGCTCCACGCACGGCGTCAACTGTACCGGTTCATGTAGCTGGAAAATCTACGTAAAAAATGGTCTGGTTACCTGGGAAACCCAGCAGACCGACTATCCACGTACCCGTCCCGATCTGCCTAACCATGAACCGCGCGGCTGTCCTCGCGGTGCCAGTTACTCCTGGTATTTATATAGTGCCAATCGCCTGAAATATCCACTGATGCGCAAACGCCTGGTAAAACTGTGGCGTGAGGCTAAAGCGCAGCACAGCGATCCGGTAGAGGCCTGGGGCTCGATCGTTAACGACGCGGAAAAAGCGAAAAGTTACAAAGTTGCCCGTGGACGTGGCGGATTCGTGCGTTCCAGCTGGCAGGAAGTTAATGAAATTATTGCGGCATCCAATGTCTACACCGCGAAAACCTTCGGACCAGACCGTATTATCGGCTTCTCGCCGATCCCGGCAATGTCCATGGTTTCCTACGCGTCAGGCGCGCGCTACCTCTCGCTGATTGGCGGCACCTGCTTAAGCTTCTATGACTGGTATTGCGACCTGCCACCGGCATCCCCGCAAACCTGGGGCGAGCAGACCGACGTACCGGAATCTGCCGACTGGTATAACTCCTCTTATATTATCGCCTGGGGCTCTAACGTGCCGCAGACGCGTACCCCGGATGCCCACTTCTTTACGGAAGTTCGCTACAAAGGGACCAAAACTGTTGCGGTAACGCCGGACTATGCAGAAGTCGCTAAGCTGTGCGACCTGTGGCTGAATCCGAAGCAGGGTACCGACAGCGCGATGGCGCTGGCGATGGGCCACGTCATGCTGAAAGAGTTCCATCTCGATCGTGAGGTGAGCTATTTCCGCGATTACGTACGTCGCTACACCGATATGCCGATGCTGGTGATGCTGGAACCGCGCGAAGGTGGTTACTATGCTGCCGGTCGTATGCTGCGCGCCAGCGATCTGGTGAATAACCTCGGTGAAGAAAATAATCCAGAATGGAAAACCATCGCCATCGACGGCCTGAGCGGTGAACTGGTCGCTCCGCTGGGCTCCATCGGCTATCGCTGGGGCGAAGAGGGTAAATGGAACCTTGAAGCGCGTGCGGGCCAGGACAAGCGCGACGTCGAACTGCAGCTGAGCCTGCTGGGCAACCATGACGAGATTGCCGAAGTGGGCTTCCCGTACTTTGGCGGTATCGAAAGCGAACACTTCAAGAGCGTGACGCTGGATGAGATCCTGCTGCACAAGCTGCCGGTTAAGCGCCTGCAGCTGGCCGACGGCAGCGAAGCGCTGGTTACCAGCGTATACGATCTGACGCTGGCTAACTACGGTCTCGATCGCGGTCTGGACGACGCCAACTGCGCCACCAGCTACGATGAAATCAAAGCTTACAGCCCGGCATGGGCAGAAAAAATCACTGGCGTATCTCGTCAGCAGATTATTCGTATCGCACGTGAATTTGCAGAGAATGCGGAAAAAACTCACGGTCGTTCAATGATCATCGTGGGGGCCGGTATGAACCACTGGTTCCACATGGATATGAACTATCGTGGCCTGATCAACATGCTGATATTCTGCGGCTGCGTCGGTCAGAGCGGCGGTGGCTGGGCTCACTATGTTGGCCAGGAAAAACTGCGTCCGCAGACCGGTTGGGCACCGCTGGCGTTTGGTCTTGACTGGCAGCGTCCGCCGCGTCACATGAACAGCACCTCTTTCTTCTATAACCACTCCAGCCAGTGGCGTCATGAGACGGTAGAAACCGCAACATTGCTGTCACCGCTGGCGGATAAATCGCGCTTCCAGGGGAGCCTGATCGATTTTAACGTGCGTGCCGAGCGTATGGGCTGGCTGCCATCTGCACCGCAGCTGTCAATGAACCCGCTGCATATTGCTGCAAAAGCGAAAGCAGCTGGTCAGACACCGCTCGACTACACCGTAGAAAATCTGAAAAACGGCGCGCTGCGCTTTGCCGCTGAACAGCCGGATAATCCGCAGAACTTCCCGCGCAACCTGTTTGTCTGGCGTTCTAACCTGCTGGGCTCCTCCGGTAAAGGGCATGAATATATGCTCAAATACCTGCTGGGCACCGAAAATGGCATTCAGGGCAAAGACCTGGGTGAGCAGGGCAGCGTGAAGCCGCAGGAAGTGGAATGGCAGGATAACGCTGGCGTCGGTAAATTGGATCTGGTGGTGACGCTCGACTTCCGTATGTCCAGCACCTGCCTCTACTCCGATATCGTACTGCCTACGGCAACCTGGTATGAAAAAGACGATATGAATACCTCGGATATGCATCCGTTTATTCATCCGCTTTCTGCCGCTGTCGATCCGGCCTGGGAAGCGAAAAGCGACTGGGAAATCTATAAAGGTATCGCTAAACGCTTCTCCGAACTTTGCGTAGGCCATCTGGGCAAAGAAACCGACGTGGTTACGCTGCCGATGCAGCACGATTCTGCCGCAGAGCTGGCGCAGCCGTTCGGCGTGCAGGAGTGGAAAAAAGGCGAATGCGATCTGATTCCAGGCAAAACCGCGCCGCATATCATCACCGTTGAACGTGACTATCCGGCTACCTGGGAGCGCTTTACTTCCGTGGGTCCGCTGATGAATACGCTGGGTAACGGCGGTAAAGGTATCAGCTGGAATACCGACACCGAAATCGATCTGCTGAAAAAACTCAACTACGTCAAGCAGGATGGTCCGGCTGCCGGTCGTCCGAACATTGACAGTGCGATCGATGCGGCAGAGGTTATCCTGACCCTGGCACCGGAAACTAACGGCCACGTGGCAGTCAAAGCCTGGGGCGCGCTGAGTAAAATTACCGGACGCGACCATACGCATCTGGCGCTGAATAAAGAAGAGGAAAAAATCCGCTTCCGCGATATTCAGGCGCAGCCGCGTAAGATTATCTCCAGCCCGACCTGGTCTGGCCTGGAAGATGAGCATGTCTCCTATAACGCCTGCTACACCAACATCCATGAGCTGATTCCGTTCCGTACGCTGAGCGGTCGTCAACAGCTTTATCAGGATCATGAGTGGATGCGCGCCTTTGGTGAGAGCCTGCTGGTTTATCGTCCGCCGATCAATACGCGTGCCGTAGAGCCGTTGCTGAACAAAAAACCAAACGGTAACCCGGAGAAAGCGCTCAACTTCCTGACGCCGCATCAGAAGTGGGGTATCCACTCTACCTACAGTGACAACCTGCTGATGCTGACGCTGTCACGCGGCGGGCCAATTGTCTGGATGAGCGAAGACGATGCGAAAGAGCTGGGCATTGAGGATAACGACTGGATCGAAGCCTTTAACGCCAACGGTTCTCTGACGGCGCGTGCCGTAGTCAGCCAGCGTATACCGGCGGGTATGACCATGATGTATCACGCTCAGGAACGTATCGTGAATATTCCAGGGGCGGAAATCACCGGTCAGCGCGGCGGTATTCATAACTCAGTAACGCGTGTTTATCCGAAACCGACCCATATGATCGGCGGCTACGCGCAGCTGGCCTACGGATTTAACTATTACGGTACCGTAGGTTCGAATCGTGATGAGTTTGTAGTGGTCAGAAAGATGAACAATATTAATTGGTTAGATGGCGAAGGCAACGATGATTGCCAGGGTACCCGTCAGGAGGCTCAGCAATGAAAATTCGTTCGCAAGTCGGCATGGTGTTAAACCTCGACAAATGCATCGGCTGCCATACCTGTTCGGTCACCTGTAAGAACGTCTGGACCAGTCGCGAGGGCATGGAATATGCCTGGTTTAACAACGTAGAAAGCAAACCGGGCGTCGGCTATCCGCACGCCTGGGAAGATCAGGAAAAATGGAAGGGCGGCTGGATACGTAAAATCAACGGTCAGCTACAGCCGCGCATGGGTAGTCGGGTTGGCCTGCTGTCAAAAATCTTCGCCAACCCGGACGTACCGGCGCTGGACGACTATTACGAGCCGTTTGACTACGACTATCAAAATCTGCAAAACGCACCGGAAAGTAAACATCAGCCGATCGCTCGCCCGCGCTCGCTGATTACCGGTCAGCGGATGAAGAAAATCGAAAACGGACCGAACTGGGAAGAGATCCTCGGCGGCGAGTTTGAGAAACGTTCGAAGGATAAGAACTTCGATAACATCCAGAAGGAAATGTACGGCCAGTTCGAAAACACCTTCATGATGTATCTGCCGCGTCTGTGCGAGCACTGCCTCAACCCGGCGTGCGTGGCAACCTGTCCGAGCGGCGCAATTTATAAGCGCGCGGAAGATGGCATCGTGTTGATCGATCAGGACAAATGCCGCGGCTGGCGTATGTGTCTGACCGGTTGCCCGTACAAAAAAATCTACTTCAACTGGAAAAGCGGTAAATCAGAAAAATGTATCTTCTGTTACCCGCGTATCGAGTCCGGTCTGCCGACCGTTTGCTCCGAAACCTGCGTGGGGCGTATCCGTTACCTGGGCGTGCTGTTATATGACGCCGACCGTATCGAACAGGCCGCCGCGGTTGAAAATGAGAAAGATCTCTACCAGAGCCAGCTGGATATCTTCCTCGATCCGCACGATCCAGCGGTTATCGAGCAGGCACTGAAAGATGGCATACCGCAGGGCGTTATCGAGGCGGCACAGAAATCACCGGTATATAAAATGGCAATGGACTGGAAGCTGGCGCTGCCGCTGCATCCTGAATATCGTACGCTGCCGATGGTTTGGTATGTTCCGCCTCTGTCTCCGATCCAGTCTGCTGCTGATGCGGGCGTGCTGGAGCAGAAAGGCGTCCTGCCGGACGTGGAAAGCCTGCGTATCCCGGTACAGTACCTGGCGAACCTGCTGACCGCAGGCGATACCGCACCGGTGCTGCTGGCGCTGAAACGTATGCTGGCGATGCGTCACTTCAAACGTGCGGAAAGCGTGGACGGCGTAGTGGATACCAGCGCGCTGGAACAGGTGGGTCTGACCGAAGCTCAGGCGCAGGAAATGTATCGTTACCTGGCTATCGCCAACTACGAAGATCGCTTTGTTATCCCGTCCAGCCATCGTGAGCTGGCGCGTGAAGCGTTCCCGGAAAGCAAAGGCTGCGGCTTTAGCTTCGGCGACGGCTGTCACGGCAGCGATACTAAATTTAACCTGTTCAATACGCGCCGTATTGATGCTGTCGACATCACTCGCCAGACCAACCGTCAGGAGGATGCCTCATGATGGCACTACGTATCATAGCGCGCCTGCTGGATTACCCCGATCGTGCGTTGTTCGATCACCAGCAGGATCTGGAAGAGGCGCTGGCGTCAGCCAGCGAACTCCAGGAAGCGCAGCGCGATCGTCTGCTTGCGGTGCTGCGCGATTTTAGCGCGCGCCCGCTGCTCGATCTGCAGGCGGATTACTGTGAGCTGTTCGATCGCGGGCGTGCTACCTCGTTGCTGCTGTTTGAACACGTTCACGGCGAATCACGCGATCGCGGTCAGGCAATGGTCGATCTGCTGGATCAATATCGTGCGGCAGGTCTGGAACTTGACAGCCGCGAGCTGCCAGATTTTCTGCCGCTCTACCTGGAATACCTGAGTAGCCGCAGCCCTGAGGATGCCCGCGAAGGTTTAGTTGATATCGCTCCGATCCTGGCGCTGCTGAGCGCGCGCCTGCACCAGCGTAACAGCCGCTGGGCCGATCTGCTCGATCTGCTGCTGACGCTTTCTGAAAGCGGCGTCGAGGCTCAGGCCCTGCAGGCGCAGGTAGAGCAGGAAGCGCGCGACGATACGCCGCAGGCGCTTGATGCGGTCTGGGAAGAGGAGCAGATCCGCTTCCTGGGTGAACAGGGCTGCGCTTCGGCGCAGCAGGAAGCGCATCAGCGCCGCTTTGCCGGAGCCGTTGCGCCACAGTATCTGGATGTGGCGCAAGCCACGATGGGAATGACAGGACGCTGATCATGCACTTCTTGAATCTGTTTTTCTTTAATATTTATCCTTACCTTGCCGGTACGGTATTCCTGGTCGGCAGCTGGTTACGTTATGACTACGGGCAGTACAGCTGGCGCGCTGGTTCCAGCCAGATGCTGGATAAAAAAGGGATGCGCCTGGCGTCTAACCTGTTCCACATCGGTATCATCGGTATCTTCTTCGGCCACCTGGTCGGGTTGCTGACGCCGCACTGGATGTATGAGTCATTCTTGCCGATTGCGGTAAAACAGCAGCTGGCGATGGTGGCTGGCGGTATCTGCGGTGCGATGACCCTAATTGGCGGTGGTCTGTTGCTGAAACGTCGTCTGACCAATCCGCGCGTACGCGCTACCAGCAGCACCGGCGATATCCTGATCATGACGTTGCTGGTGATTCAGGCAGCGCTGGGCCTGCTGACCATTGTTTTCTCTGCCCAACATATGGACGGCATTGAAATGATGAAGCTGGTTGGCTGGGCGCAGGCTATTGTCACCTTCCAGTCTGGTGCAGCAGCGCACCTGGAAGGTGTCGCGCTGGTCTACAAAATCCATATGGTGTTGGGCATGACGTTATTCCTGCTCTTCCCATTCTGCCGACTGGTGCACATCTGGAGCGCCCCGGTAGAATATCTTACCCGTCGCTATCAGCTGGTGCGTAACCGTAACTGACAGCGTTTGCCGCAGGCCAGCACGGCCTGCGGCAGTTTTGTTCTTTCAGCGCTTTTCCCTGATTTTCTGTTTTCCCGCCCTGATCAATTATCAATTTTACTCCCGACAGGCTTACGGGCTTTCGCTCAGGTTGTTATCTGTTTTTAACTATGTCCAGACATGAAACCGCCCAATCGGGAGCGTAATTCGGATAGTTTTCCCGCAGAGGCAGCCTTATCATCTCTGGCTCCGGTTTAATTTTAGGAGCCCGCTATGTCTGCCCCCATCAAGCTGATCAAAGAGAAACTGCTGTCGGAAAACTGGTTTGTTCTGCGCAACTACACCTATGACCTTACCACCGGCAGCGGTGAAACGGTGCGGCATAAACGTGAAGTCTACGATCGCGGCAACGGTGCCACTATTCTGCTCTATAACCGTGATAAAAACAGCGTGGTGCTGATTCGACAATTCCGTATGGCGACCTGGGTGAACGGCAACGAAAGCGGCATGCTGATTGAGACCTGCGCCGGTTTGCTGGATGATGACACGCCGGAAGACTGCATTCGCAAAGAGGCGATTGAAGAGACCGGTTACGCCGTCGGCAAAGTTGAAAAACTGTTTGAGGCCTATATGTCACCTGGCGGCGTGACGGAGCTGTTACATTTCTTCGCCGCTGAGTACGATGAATCGCTGCGCGACAATGCCGGAGGAGGGGTGGAAGATGAGTCGATCGAGGTGCTGGAGCTCTCTTTCCCTCAGGCGCTGGCAATGATTAAAAGCGGTGAAATACGGGACGGTAAAACCATTATGCTATTGCAGCATGCACAGCTCAGAGGCTGGCTACACGCCTGACTTTTGACCTGGCTATCGCCTGGATTGTTCTGTTACATGAGCCGCTAAATATGTCTTCTTAATAAGATATTTTTACGCATAGTCCGGCTCATTTATCCTTTCATATCCGTTATCAAGCGTTAAAAATATTATGCTCAGTTTTATCTTAATAAGATTAACTGCGCATAAGTCCGTTATCTTTCCCTGCTAATAATGCTGACTTCATAAAATACAGGTGAGCCTTTGAGATGTAATCCTTTGCTCATGCTCTCATTATTTGCTGTTGCTGCGTAAAGTTGAACTGATGTCGTTACCCTTAGCTGTTCAGACATTCTTGACGTAGTGAGTAAAAAATGCGCTTGTACCACCGGTTTTTCCGGTGAATTTGAACCTTTTATGACATCTTTGTAGAGTGCGAGAAATCTGATTGAGCTAGAGTGAGAGGCAAAGGATGATGAAATATACCGTTACGCTATCACCGCATCCGCTCATGTGCATTACAGGTTCCTTTTTCTGCCGGTTGGGGAAAGCATGGTGAACTGCCGTCGTTGCGCTATCATCAATGAATTAATTTAGGGATTGGGTCATTAGATGCCTTACTGGATGAAATCGCTGTTGCTGCTTTTCTTTTTCAATGCCAGCGTACAGGCGGCACCGTTGCAAAAAACATTTACTGACTGGCAAATCACCTGTAATAACCTTAATTATTGTGTGGCGCGTAATATTCCTGGTGATAATGGCCTGGTGATGACAATCTCGCGCCACGCTGGCGTTAACGATCGTCCGTTGCTGCGCATTGATTATGGCAACCGCTATACCGGAGAGCTAAAAGGGGAGGCGTTAGCGGACAATTTACTTCTCGATCAGCAACGTCTGCGGCCAGATTTCAAGCACTGGACGATAGAGATGCACCACCTCACGACATCACATCCTATCGCTATTGATGAATTCCTGGCGCAGATAATAAATGCCGATAACATCCAGTTTACTGCGCGCCCGCAGGCGATGATTTCCCTGCATGGATTAAAGGCTGCGTTGCTGTTGATGGATGATATCCAGGGGCGTGTTGGCACTCTTAGCGCCTGGATTAAGCGCGGTAACCGCAAAGTCTGGGAAGTGCCGCCGGAGCCTGCGCTGCCGCTGTTGCGTCGTTTCGATCGTTCTCCGGCTCCGTTGACCCGGGAAGAAACAAGCGGACTTATCGATTTTGGTACCTGGCGAGTAAATGCTGATGAGTGTTCGCTGGACCCGATGCGCCGCGAGGTTAGAGTCGCGCCGTTAACGGATTCGCGTGCACTGTTGCTGGTCAGCTGTGAAATGGGCGCGTATAACGTTATCGATCTGGCTTTTGAAGTCACCCGTTCGCAGCCCTGGGTTGCGCGCGGACTGACGCTAACGCTGCCTTTCGTACCGCCGCAGCGTACTGAAAAAAATATGGAAATTATTAATGCCGAGTATGATGCGGCAACCGGGCAACTCTATACTTTTGCTAAAGGGCGTGGGCTTGGCGACTGTGGAAATGCCAGCCGCTGGCAGTTTAACGGTCAGGAGTTCGTGCTGGCGGAATATGCCGAAGAGAGCACCTGTGACGCCTGGCACGGCAGCGATGACTGGCCCACGCTCTGGATCAGCCAGCGCCCGGCATCACCTTAGCAGGCCTTACGCAATGCGCCGGGACTGGCTGAACAGGAGCGGGCAGAATAAAGCCGCGCCGCTCCGGGTTTATCATTTTATTGAATCGCCTGTACCAGCATCGGCGAGCCGGTTTTATTGCCGACCAGCTCTGCCAGCAAGTCATTAACGCCGTCGCTCATGGCGCGAAAGCGCGTTAGGTTGGTGCGGGTAACCACTACAAATACGCCAACGTTATGCTGTGGCACCATTGCCATATAGGTGATAAATCCGCCGCCGCCGCCGGTTTTCTGGATAATGCCCGGATGACCGTCAGCAGGCGCGATATAAACCCAGCCCATCCCCAGCGCCTCCGCTTTGCCGGGCACATCCATTCCCTCAATCTTACTGAGCTGGCTGCGCCGATAGATAAGCGTTTGCAGCCGATCGGTTTGTGGCGTACGCGTATTAACATCGGAATTCAGAAACTGCTGCATCCAGCGTCCCATATCATCAGGCGTTGAATAAACACCGCCGCTACCGATGGCGGCCAGCGTTGATGTACAGGGGCTAGCTCCGCGTTCGGGCACCATCAGCCGTCGACACTGATCCGGTGAAGGGGTAAAAGTCGTATCCTTCATACCCAGTGGGCGAGTGATAAACTGACGAAACAGATCGGGCCAGGGCTTACCTGCTGCGCGCGCCAGCGCATCGGCCAGTAAATCATAGGCAAGGTTAGAGTAGGCGGCATGTATGCCCGGTGGGGTTTTCAGCGGTGCCTGCTGTAACCAACGCCAGCGTTCAGCTTTGGTCGGCCAGACAAAAACCGGACGCCCGGCCTGTCCGCCAGGCTGTTCACGAGGTAATCCGCTGGTATGGGTAGAAAGGTGAATCAGCTGAATAGGTTGACCACCATAGCTGGGAACGCGCATTCCGGGCGGCGCATATTTTGCGAGCGGATCGTCCAGACGGATCTTTCCCTGCTCCGCCATTTTTACCATGATTTCGCTGGTCATCAGCTTGCTAAGCGAAGCAATGCGAATCAGCGAATCTTTTTGTGGACGCGTTTCATTGCCGGGGCGCGTTTCCCCAAAGCTGGCGAAGACACGTTGATTACCATCTATCGCCACCAATGCCATCCCGGTAGCGGCGCTGCCATAAAAAATATGTTCTGCATAACGATCAACAATTTGTGAAGCCAGTAGCGGATCGGGAGACGAAAGAGACTGAGCCTGACTGCGTAGCGGCAGGGTGGCAATGATAGCGGCCAGAAGATAAAAGCGCGTTTTCAACGGGGTAGCATCCAGTTAGGTTAATAACCAGCAATAATAATTGTTTTTCCATAAGAATAAAGATGTAGTTAAGCGCGTTTTTACTATCTGATTATCGTAATAGCACGTTATGCTTAGTTAAAATCCAGAGTGCAATAATTAATTTCTAAACGTTATTTATTGCCAGTTAAGTATGGTCTTGTTTGGTCAGGCTATATTTTGTGGTATTGCAACAATCGCTATAAATATATTCACTGGTTGTTTTATGTTTGGATGAATTACTATACTTCCTGTTGTTGTACTATGTTAGATTTCATCTCGCTAACACATAGTAGCAATAATATTTAAATTTCATATTCAGGAGAAAAAATGAAAGAATTAACTATGGAACAAATCAATGTCGTTTCTGGTGGCAACAGCGAAGGTCTGTTTGATAGCCTGTTTGGCGCGGTTGTTGGCGCTGCAGCTGGTGCTATGGGTGGTGTATGGGCAGCTTATAATATCACCGCTAAAGCACCTATGCTGGCTGGTATCCTCGCACCGGTTCAGGGCGTTATCGGCAGCGTTATTAACGGCCTGTGGGGCGCTGTGTTTGGCCTGATTGGCGGCGCGGCTGTTGGCCTGGATGAATCTATCATGCGTCTTAATGAAGTTTGGGATAACATTAACAACGCTGGTTAATAATTATAATAAATACTATATGCTTACTGATTAATTACCTTGCATAAGGTAACGTGTCATTTTGCCGCTTTTTACTTGTTATATTTTTTTTGAGTGGCGTCAGATTAAAATAATGATAAACAAACTGACATTGATTTTATCTTTAAGTTGTTATTTAGATCGGGGCGAAAAAAGTCGCCCCGATTGTTTATCTTATCCTCCATCCCGATAAGTACAGTTTCGACGTAGCCGTACGATTTCCTGCTATAAAATTCTCTCTGGTACTATCCCGTTCAATGACAAGCCCTTAGAGACGTACCTGCGACTATGGTTCTGTCCCGATTTAAATTCGACGATCTCCTGAATGTCGGCTTACTGCCTTAACTGTGAGCCTCGTTAATTAACACAGCAGTAAAATAAATTAGTTTTCGAAGTGTATCGATAAGGCTCAGATTATTGCATAACGGCCCGTTTTGCTGTTAAGTCATCTTCAATAGCCATTTTATTAAAGCAGGATCGCACGCTTCGCTGAACAAAACAGATCGGTAAATTCATCAATTCCCGGTTGTTAAGAAAATAAGAGTATATCTTATAAATGCATCTGGCTGGCACAGTAAAAAAGGAGGATATTTCATTGAAATATTGCCCAGCGCCAGTCAGGATGCCATCTCAGGGCCGAACCGCCAGGGATCTGTCGGTATCCGTGCGGTGCAATAAAACGTCAGAAGGGCAAAGATTTCTGCGATAATAATAGTATGGCTCAATGTCAACCGGAAAAAACAGCACAAAAAAATTGCTGCATATTCTTCATCTGGGGATTTATCTGAATAAATAGCGTTTTATTTTGATTTATTTATCAGTAAACCATTTTAATAATAAATAATATCCCTGTCTGATTACAGGAAGCGAAAAAAGGGGAGTATAGATAGGTTTGTACCAATAAAAATACGCCCGCAGGCGCATTTTTTTACTTTAAACGTTAAGTCGTTTCCTGAGAAACGGCTTTCGGTTATTTATCGATCAATGCGGTTTTAACAGCGCTTCAGCATGGCTGACAATGTTTTCTACCGTAAAGCCGAATTCAGCAAACAGCTTATCTGCCGGGGCGGATTCACCGAAGGTAGTCATACCAACAATGGCTCCGTTCAGGCCGACATATTTATACCAGTAATCAGCAATACCCGCTTCTACCGCTACGCGTGCAGTAACGGTTGAAGGCAGAACTGATTCACGGTAAGCCGCATCCTGCTTATCAAACAGGTCGGTTGACGGCATAGAAACCACACGCACTTTGTGTCCGGCGCGGGAGAGTTTATCCGCTGCGCCCAGGGTGATCTCCACTTCAGAACCGGTGGCGATCAGGATAACGTCCGGCGTACCGTCGCTGTCACGCAGGATATAACCACCACGGGAGATATCGGCCAGCTGTTGCGGCGTACGTTCAGGTTGCAGCAGATTCTGACGTGACAGGATCAGTGCGGTTGGGCCGTTATGACGCTCAATCGCATGCTTCCACGCGACAGCCGTTTCTACCTGATCGCAGGGACGCCAGGTGCTCATGTTCGGCGTCAGGCGCAGGCTGGCAAGCTGTTCTACCGGCTGGTGCGTCGGGCCATCTTCACCCAGGCCGATGGAGTCATGGGTATAAACCATAATCTGCCGCGCTTTCATCAGCGCCGCCATACGTGCGGCGTTACGCGCATATTCCACAAACATCAGGAAGGTGGCGGTATAAGGCACAAAGCCGCCGTGGTGAGCGATGCCGTTAGCGATAGCAGTCATGCCGAATTCACGTACGCCATAGTGGATATAGTTACCGGCAGCGTCATCCTTAATCGATTTAGAACCGGACCAGATGGTGAGGTTACTTGGTGCCAGGTCAGCCGATCCGCCAAGGAATTCTGGCAGCAATTTACCGTAAGCTTCCAGCGCATTCTGGGAGGCTTTGCGGCTGGCGATTTTGTTGGCGTTGGCCTGGAGCTGCTCGATAAATTTCTGCGTTTCCTGCTGCCAGTTTTCCGGCATGCCGCCGGTCATGCGGCGCGTATATTCCGCTGCCAGCTCCGGCCAGGCGGCTTGATAAGCGGCGAACTTTTCGTTCCACGCTTTCTCGCGCTCGGCGCCCGCCTGCCTGGCATCCCACTGCTGATAGATGTCCTGCGGGATCTCAAACGGCGCGTGGTTCCAGCCCAGCTGTTTACGCGTCAGTGCGATTTCGTCATCGCCCAGCGGCGCGCCGTGCGACTCCTCTTTACCTGCCTTGTTCGGCGAACCAAAGCCGATAATGGTGCGGCAGATAATCAGTGAAGGCTTATCGGTTACGCTCTGCGCTTCTTTAATCGCGGCGGCGATCGCTTCTGCATCGTGACCGTCGATTTCACCGACCACGTGCCAGTTATAGGCTTCAAATCGTTTTGCCGTATCGTCGGTAAACCAGCCTTCGGTTTCGCCGTCGATGGAGATGCCGTTGTGATCGTAGAAGCCAATCAGTTTACCGAGGCCCAGCGTACCCGCCAGCGAACAAACCTCATGAGAAATACCTTCCATCAGACAGCCGTCGCCCATAAAAACCCAGGTGTTATGGTCGATGATGTTGTGGTCAGGGCGGTTAAACTGCGCGCCCAGCGTGCGTTCGGCGATGGCCAGGCCAACAGCGTTCGCCAGCCCCTGGCCCAGCGGGCCGGTAGTGGTTTCCACCCCAGGGGTATAGCCTATTTCCGGGTGGCCAGGCGTTTTTGAGTGCAGCTGACGGAAGTTTTTCAGCTCTTCAATCGGCAGATCGTAGCCGGTCAGGTGCAACAGGCTGTAAAGCAGCATCGAGCCGTGGCCGTTAGAGAGAATAAACCGGTCGCGGTCAGCCCAGGTCGGGTTGGTCGGGTTATGTTTCAAAAAATCACGCCATAGCACTTCGGCAATATCTGCCATGCCCATTGGCGCGCCCGGATGGCCCGATTTTGCTTTTTGCACCGCGTCCATGCTCAGCGCACGAATCGCATTCGCCAGTTCTCTACGTGAGGACATGTTTTTCTCCCTTGAAGGAAATAAAGAGGGGGATGAAAACGGGGCGAAAATTCGCCCCTGAATTAACGTTGTTAGTCGCCGTTACAGCCGGGCGGCCAGCGTCTCTTCCAGTTTTATCTGGTCAGCAGCAAACTGGCGGATACCTTCAGCCAGTTTCTCTACCGCCATCGGGTCCTGGTTATGTTCCCAACGGAATTCCGCTTCAGAGAGCGGAGCCGGTTCGTGGAAGCCTTCCGTAGACGGCGTCAGTTTACGTTCAACCGGTGCATCGCTGGATTGCAGCTCCTGAAGCAGGTTAGGGGAGATAGTCAGGCGATCGCAGCCCGCCAGCGCCAGAATCTGCTCGGTTTTACGGAAGCTCGCGCCCATAATGATGGTTTTGTAACGGTGTGACTTGTAGTAGTCATAGATATTACGTACAGACTTCACGCCCGGATCTTCATCAACGATATAGGGATCGAGCGGTTTGCGGCTGTTGTACCAGTCGTAAATGCGGCCCACAAACGGAGAGATCAGGAAAACGCCCGCTTCGGCACAGGCACGCGCCTGGGCGAAGGAAAACAGCAGCGTCAGGTTACAGTTGATGCCGTTTTTCTCCAGCTCCTCTGCCGCGCGGATGCCTTCCCAGGTAGAGGCGAGTTTAATCAGAATTCGTGAACGATCGATGCCGTTGTCTTCATACATCCGCACCAGTTTTTCCGCTTTGGTGACGCACATGCCACGATCGAAGGAGAGGCGCGCATCCACTTCGGTCGAAACACGGCCCGGCACGCTCTTCAGGATTTCCATGCCGAGGTTAACCGCCACTTTATCGCTGGCGTTGATAATCTGCGTTTCTTTGCTGCCGCCCTGTTTTTTCGCGTAGTCGATCGCGTCGTCAATCAAATGCTTATAGGATTCAAGACCAGCGGCTTTCAGGATCAGAGACGGGTTAGTGGTGGCATCTTCAGGATGGTAGTTACGAATAGACTCAATATCACCGCTGTCCGCCACGACGGTAGTAAACTGTTTCAGTGCGTCTAGCTGATTCATCTCTTATCTCCTTGGTACCCAAAGGGTAATACGAAAGTAAACGTGATTCCCGACGGCTGTCCGGGGAACGCTGTCCTTTGTTACAGGCGATCCACATTGCACCAGCTGCCTGACAGGGGGAATGCGTTTTCTCTGATTGTTGCAATGGGCTCATTCAATAGCGGTACGCCCGCCGACACGCTGCGATCTGACGAACCTGAACGCTATGCAGATGCCGCGACGTCTTCAGGCAGGATGCCACGTGAATAGCACATTGACTTGATGACCAGTGCCTCTTGCGCCAGCGCGAGCACTTTCCCGCTGGCAGAAAAATGACCGCCATAACGCCCCTCCGCCAGGGGCGGATTGCGTCACAATTGGACCATTAAGAAGCATAGCAGATGTGAAAAATAGCGTGTCTGACGCCCAGGTAATGTGCAATTCATTATAACGGGTTGGACAATTCTTCGGTCCGCTTCAAGTTTTTCTGCGGTAACGCGCTTTTATACTGCGAGGGTGAAGCTTTAACCCACGTTATCAATCGAAGGAACCGCTGATGGACGATCAACTGAAGCAGAGCGCGTTAGATTTTCACCAGTTCCCCCAGCCAGGAAAAATTCAGGTCTCTCCCACCAAGCCGTTAGCAACGCAGCGCGATCTGGCGCTGGCCTATTCGCCGGGCGTGGCGGCACCCTGTCTGGAGATTGCCGAAGATCCGCTTGCCGCGCATAAATATACCGCGCGCGGCAATCTGGTCGCGGTGATTTCCAACGGGACAGCGGTATTAGGGCTGGGAAATATCGGCGCGCTGGCCGGGAAACCGGTGATGGAAGGTAAAGGTGTACTGTTCAAAAAGTTCGCCGGAATTGATGTGTTCGATATTGAAATTGATGAGCTGGATCCGGATCGGTTGATTAACGTTATTGCCGCGCTGGAGCCGACCTTCGGCGGCATTAATCTGGAGGATATTAAGGCACCGGAATGTTTCTATATTGAAAAAGCGCTGCGCGAGCGCATGAAAATCCCGGTGTTCCATGACGATCAGCACGGCACCGCGATTATCTGTACGGCGGCGGTACTCAACGGGCTGCGCATCGTAAAGAAAAACATTTCCGACGTGCGGCTGGTGGTTTCCGGCGCGGGCGCATCCGCTATCGCCTGTATGAACCTCCTGGTCGAACTGGGGATGGAGCGCCGTAATATTATCGTCTGTGATTCAAAAGGGGTAATTTACCAGGGGCGCGAGGCGCAGATGGTGGAAACTAAAGCCGCCTATGCCATTGAGGATAACGGTATGCGTCGGCTGGAGGAGGCGATCGTCGATGCGGATATTTTCCTCGGCTGCTCCGGGCCGCAGGTGCTGACGCAGGAGATGGTAAAGCGTATGGCACCGGACCCGCTGATCCTCGCGCTGGCAAATCCTGAACCAGAAATTCTGCCGCCGCTGGCAAAAGCGGTGCGCCCCGATGCGATTATCTGCACCGGACGTTCGGACTATCCCAACCAGGTTAATAATGTACTCTGCTTCCCGTTCATTTTTCGCGGCGCGCTGGATGTGGGCGCGACGGCGATTAACGAGCAGATGAAGCTGGCGGCGGTACATGCCATCGCCGAGCTGGCGCTGGCGGAGCAGAGTGACGTTGTGGCATCGGCCTATGGCGAAGAAGAGCTGTCGTTCGGGCGCGACTACTTAATACCCAAGCCTTTCGATCCGCGCCTGATCGTGAAAATTGCGCCAGCGGTAGCGAAAGCGGCAATGGAATCGGGTGTGGCAACCCGGCCAATCAAGGATTTTGACGCCTACCGCGAGAAGCTGACCGAATTTGTTTATAAAACTAATCTCTTTATGAAGCCCGTTTTTGCTCAGGCGCGTAAAGATCCACAGCGGGTAGTGCTGGCAGAAGGGGAAGAGGCGCGGGTACTGCATGCCACGCAGGAGCTGGTGTCGCTGGGCCTGGCGAAGCCAATCTTGATCGGGCGCCCTAATGTGATCGCCATGCGCTTACAGAAGCTGGGGCTGAAAATCGAAGCCGGGAAAGATTTCGAGGTGGTAAATAACGAATCCGATCCACGCTTTAAAGCCTACTGGAATGAGTATTACCAGATGATGAAGCGGCGCGGTGTATCGCCGGAGCAGGCGCAGCGCACGGTGATCGGTAACCCGACGCTGATCGCCGCCATTATGTTACATCGCGCAGAGGCGGATGCGATGATTTGCGGCACGATAGGCAATTATCAGGAGCACTACGATATCATTGAGCAGGTGCTCGGCTTCCGTCAGGGAATCAACGTGGCGGGCGCGATGAATGCATTGATGCTGCCGAGCGGCAACACCTTTATCGCCGATACCTATGTCAATGAAGATCCCACGCCGGAGCAGCTGGCGGAGCTGACGCTGATGGCGGCGGAAACGGTACGGCGCTTTGGTATCGAGCCAAAAGTGGCGCTGCTCTCTCATTCCAGTTTCGGTTCTTCCGATGCGCCGGCGGCGCGCAAAATGCGTGAAACCCTGGCGCGGGTACAGGCGTTGGATCCGACGCTGGAAATCGACGGCGAAATGCATGGCGATGCCGCGCTGGATGAAAGTGTGCGCCGGGATCTGATGCCCGACAGCCCGCTAAAAGGCTCCGCAAATGTGCTGATTATGCCGAACGTGGAGGCGGCGCGAATCAGTTATAACCTGCTGCGTGTCTCCAGCTCAGAAGGGGTAACCGTGGGGCCGGTACTGATGGGCATCGCCAAACCGGCACATGTGCTGACGCCGATCTCATCGGTACGCCGCATCGTTAATATGGTGGCGCTGGCGGTAGTGGAGGCGCAAACCCAGCCGCTGTAGCTCTGACGTTCAGGCGGTGGGCCTGCGCGGTAACCGTGAATAAAGCCAGCCGCCGTTACTCCCGCGTCGTGCAGGGGGCGGAAGTAACAGCGTGAGATCTACAGTATTTGCTCTTGTCAGGTATTATTTGCCAGCCAGTCTTTAACCGGCAGGAAATCGCGGTAGAGCGCGGCCTCCGGTGAATCCGGCTGTGGCTGATAATCATATTCCCAGCGCACCAGCGGCGGCATCGACATCAGGATAGATTCGGTACGTCCACCGGTTTGCAGGCCAAACAGCGTGCCGCGATCCCAGACCAGATTAAATTCTACATAGCGCCCGCGACGATAGAGCTGGAACTGACGTTCGCGCTCGCCCCACGGCGTACCTTTACGGCGTGCAACAATCGGCAGGTAGCCGTCGAGGAAGCCTTCGCCAACCGCGCGGGTAAAGGCGAAGCATGTGGCGAAATCGGGGGCATTCAAATCGTCGAAAAACAGGCCGCCGATGCCGCGCTGTTCGTTGCGGTGCTTCAGAAAGAAGTAATCATCGCACCATTTCTTGTAGCGAGGATAGCGATCGGCACCAAACGGCTGGCAGAGATCGAAAGCGGTCTGATGCCAGTGCACCGCATCCTCCTCAAAGCCGTAATAGGGCGTGAGATCGAAACCGCCGCCGAACCACCAGACCGGATCGGCGTCCGGCTTTTCAGCAATAAAAAATCGTACGTTGGCGTGGCTGGTCGGGATATAGGGATTTTCCGGATGAATCACCAGTGAAACGCCCATCGCTTCAAAGCTGCGCCCCGCCAGTTCAGGCCGGTGTGCGGTAGCGGAAGCCGGCATCTGGTCACCGTGGACGTGGGAAAAGTTTACCCCGGCCTGCTCAAAGACTGCGCCCTGACGCAACACCCGGCTACGACCGCCACCGCCGCCGGGTCGTGTCCAGCTATCTTCCTGAAACTGCCCGACGCCATCCGCCAGCGTCAGTTGCTGACATATCTTGTCCTGTAACGTCAGCAGGAAGGCTTTTACCTGCTCAATATTGGGAGCACTCATATTCACTTCACTGTTGTAGAAAAAAGGACCGTCGTTTGGCCCTTTGGTTGCAGGTCAAAGATTATACCTAACCCGGACGCTGATTGCGGCGGTCAAATTCAGCAAATTACGTTTTAGCGGTGGCCGTACCTGCAGGCTGATATGTTCGCTGTTTGCCAGTGCCTGTAAAGTAAAAAAAGCGTTATAACTTAACGGCAGACGAGGTGGCGACGGGCGAGCCGTTTCAGGCTTTTGCTATTTATTTCAGCTAAATAAATAGCAAGCATCAATTTTTTTCCCGACAGGCGCGCTGCGAGGGTTGCGCCGCCGAAAGAATGCGTGATAATCAATGAATTGTGAGTAACCTCTGAGAAAATTTCATGGAAATCCGCGCATTCCGCCAGGAAGACTTTGAAGAAGTCATTACGCTTTGGGAACGGTGCGATCTGCTACGGCCGTGGAACGATCCGGAAATGGATATCGAGCGTAAGCTAAATCACGATCCCGATCTGTTTCTGGTTGCGGTCGTTGGTGGCGAAATTGTTGGTACCCTGATGGGCGGTTACGATGGCCATCGTGGTTCGGTTTACTATCTGGGCGTTCATCCCGACTACCGCGGGCGCGGCTTTGCCAACGCACTGCTGAATCGTCTGGAGAAAAAACTGATCGCGCGCGGCTGCCCGAAAATCAACCTGATCGTACGCGAAGAGAACGATGCGGTTATCGGTTTTTACGAGAAGCTGGATTACGATATGCAGGATGTGGTCTGCCTTGGCAAACGTATAATTGAAGATCGTGAATATTAATCTTGTCCGGTCGCGGCAGCGCGGCTAACCCTTTCTTTATGTTACCTTTCTCTCCGGATGATTATGACGGTAAAGGCCAGCTGCGTTTGCCGCTGGCCTTTTGGGCGATTCTGCTATTGCAGGCGCGCACCTGGGTGCTGTTTGTGATGGCTGGCGCATCGCGTCAACAGGGTAATGCGCTGCTGTCGCTCTTCTATCCCGATAGCGGCGCTTTCTGGCTGGGGCTGGGGCTCGGCGTACCGGCGGCGCTTGGGCTATTGCTGACCGGCTATCGTCAGCGGCTGCCGCGACTTTGGCAAAGCTGGCGCTGGGTATTGTGCGCCAGCCTGCTGCTGAGCGTGGCGCTGATGGTTTGGCAAAGCTGGCAGGAAGGCGATCTTGCTACGCCAGCGCTGTGGCTGCCCGCCTGCTTTGACCTGCTGGCGCTCTGCTGGCTGCTGCTCAGCCAGCGGCTGAAAGCCTGCTTTGATGCGGATTTGAACCGTCCAGAATAAAACTTTTTGCGCTTATGCGACTCCAACCTGACTGGCGAAAGTCGCATTACCATCTCAGGAGTTGAAATGAAATCAGTACGATCGGCATTGATTGTCGCTACCTTATTACTGGTAAGCTGCGCCAGTAGCGGCTCACACCATAGCGAAGCCAGCTGGTGGAATCCGCTTGACTGGTCTTGGTCTACCCTGTGGCCGGGCAACTGGTTTGGCGCTTCGTTAACGGTTACCGAGCAGGGCGTTGGCGCGGTTAACGGCGAAACGCCGTTGCAGGAAAGCGCTATCAGCGAAGCGCTGAACGGCGATTATCGGTTGCGGCAGGGGATGCGCAGCGAGCAGGGCAGCATCGTCAGCTTCTGGCAGGCACTGAAAGATGATGAAGTCAGGCTGATCCTGAGCGGTAAAGAGAGTGTCAGCCGCATTGAGATTAGCGATCCGGATATTGCCAGCGCCGACGGCACGCGTATCGGCGATGCGTTCAGCAAACGCTATCAAAAAGCCTTTGGGCACTGTCAGCCCGTAGTGAATGAAGCTTCAGTGCTGTGTCAGGCACCCGACAGCCAACACATCAGCTATCTCTATCAGGGGAAATGGGCCGGTCCGCAGGGGTTGATTCCGCCGGATGACGTATTACAGAGCTGGCGCGTCAGTAAAATTATCTGGCAGCGTTAAGCGTTAATCGCGGCGGCTGCCTCACTTTTTGCCGCCGCTTTCCGGTATGATATGGCCCTGTTTTTTCATTTCCGGAGTAACGCCTAATGTCTCAGCATCAGAGCGGCATCCTGACCGAACACAGCCGCTTTGCCATCTGGCTGGAAGCCACCGTCCACGGCGATCTGCAACAGGTGCGCCAGGGCGTCAACGATTTTTATCAACAGTTAACCGCACTGCAACAGCGCTATGCCGATGCTGAACTGGGCGCGGTGATTGCCTTCGGCAACGCGCTGTGGCGTGACCTGGCACCGAAAGGAAGCGCGCCGGAACTGAAGGATTTTCAGCCGCTGGGAAAAAATATGGCACCCGCTACCCAGCGCGATCTGTTGATTCATATTCAATCTCAGCGTCATGACGTCAACTTCTCATTGGCACAGGCGGCGCTGGCTGCTTTTGGTGCGGCGCTGCATATTGAAGAAGAGACGCACGGGTTCCGCTGGACGGAAGATCGCGATCTTTCCGGCTTTGTGGACGGCACAGAAAATCCGCAGGGCGAAAAACGTCAGCAGGTGGCAATTATCGCTAATGGCGTGGATGCAGGCGGCAGCTATATCTTCACCCAGCGCTGGGAGCATAATCTGTCGCAGCTGAACCGCCTGCCGGTGGCGAAGCAGGAGCAGATGATCGGGCGTACCAAGCTAAGCAATGAGGAGCTGGAGGGCGATGCGCGTCCTGATACCTCGCATCTCAGCCGGGTCGATCTGAAAGAGAACGGACAGGGGCTGAAAATCCTGCGTCAGAGCCTGCCTTACGGCACCGCCAGCGGTACCAATGGGCTCTACTTTATCGCTTACTGTGCCACGCTGTATAATATTGAACAGCAGTTGCTGAGCATGTTTGGTGAACGCGATGGTAAATATGATGCCATGTTGCGCTTTACCAAACCGGTTAGCGGCGCATGGTGGTTTGCCCCTTCCATTGAGACGCTGTTAGCGCTGTAAATATCCAGGCGACGTCGTTTCAGGCGTCGCTTTTCCCGTCTGCCTGAGGCCACTTTTTTCTGCCGCTTCTTTTGCTGGTTTGCTGCTAACCTTTCCCGCCTACTTATGCTTTTTTCGACTTTAAAATCAGCAAACGATATATAAAACCGTTACAGCTTTGCGCTGAGTTATAAATACACTGAGCATACGGTGCATGAGCCGGAATATGACTCAGGGTGTGAAATGACATTTTCCGTAACGAAAAGGTTTCTCAGTGGTACAGCGCTCTGCTTGCTGTTAACCGCCAGCGCGCAGGCGACCGAGCTGCTTAACAGCTCCTATGACGTATCGCGTGAACTCTTTACCGCGCTGAATGCCCCTTTCATTAAACAGTGGGATGAAACGCATCCTGGCGACAAGCTCACTCTGCGTCAGTCTCATGCCGGTTCGTCAAAGCAGGCGTTAGCGATTCTTCAGGGTTTGAAGGCTGATGTGGTGACCTACAACCAGGTTACCGATGTCCAGATTCTGCACGATCGCGGCAGGCTGCTGCCTGCTGATTGGCAAACGCGCCTGCCAAACAACAGTTCGCCTTTCTACTCCACTATGGCTTTCCTGGTGCGCAAAGGTAATCCGAAACAGATCCACAGCTGGAACGATCTGGTGCGCAGCGATGTAAAACTGATATTCCCGAATCCTAAAACCTCTGGTAACGGGCGTTATACCTGGCTGGCGGCATGGGGCGCGGCGGAGCTGGCGAATCACGGCGATCGTGCCAAAACCGAACAGTTTATGCAGCGGTTTGTGAAGAACGTTGAGGTTTTCGATACCGGCGGGCGCGGCGCGACCACTACCTTTGTTGAGCGTGGGTTAGGTGACGTGCTGATCAGCTTCGAATCGGAAGTAAATAACATCCGCCAGCAGTACGCCAGCCAGGGTTATGAAGTGGTGGTGCCCGATGTGGATATTCTGGCTGAGTTCCCGGTGGCGTGGCTGGATAAAAACGTACAGCAAAATCATAGCGAAGAGGCGGCGAAAGCCTATCTCAACTATCTCTACACGCCGACGGCGCAAAAAATTATGACGCAATTTTATTATCGGGTAAGCAACCCGCAGCTGATGGCGCAGGCGACATTCCCGCAAACTGAACTGTTTCGTGTTGAAGATCGCTTTGGCAGTTGGGAGCAGGTGATGAAAATCCACTTCGCCAGCGGCGGTGAGCTGGATAAGCTGTTAGCGGCGGGGCGTGGCTAATGTTTGCTGCAAGTAGTAAGCGCGTACTTCCAGGATTCGGCATCAGCCTTGGCAGCAGCCTGTTTTTTACCTGTCTGATTCTGCTGCTGCCGCTGAGCGCCCTGTTAATGCAGCTGGCGCAGATGTCGCTGGCGCAGTATTGGGAAGTGATTACTAACCCACAGGTGGTGGCCGCCTATAAGGTCACGCTGCTTGCGGCAGGTGTCGCTTCCGTTTTCAACGCCGTATTCGGCATGTTGATGGCCTGGATTCTGACGCGCTATCGCTTTCCAGGACGCAGCCTGCTCGACGGACTGATGGATTTACCTTTCGCGCTGCCGACGGCGGTAGCCGGTTTGACGCTGGCGGGCCTGTTTTCGGTTAACGGCTGGTACGGTCAGTGGCTGGCGCAGTTTGATATCAAAGTTTCCTATACCTGGCTCGGCATTGCGGTGGCGATGGCTTTTACCAGTATTCCCTTTGTGGTGCGTACCGTTCAGCCGGTGCTGGAGGAGCTGGGACCAGAATATGAAGAGGCGGCGCAAACCCTGGGTGCTACGCCATGGCAGAGTTTTCGTCGCGTAGTGCTGCCGGAAGTCGCACCTGCGCTGCTGGCGGGAACGGCGCTTTCGTTTACCCGTAGCCTGGGTGAGTTTGGCGCGGTTATTTTTATCGCCGGTAATATTGCCTGGAAGACGGAGGTCACCTCGCTGATGATTTTTATCCGTTTGCAGGAATTTGATTACCCAGCCGCCAGCGCTATCGCGTCAGTCATACTTGCCGCCTCGCTGCTGCTGCTGTTTGGTATTAACACCTTACAAAGCCGCTTCGGGCGTCGTCTGGGAGGTCACTGATGGCCGATGTCACTCAGTTGAACGGCGTGGAACGCCAGCCTGTTAACTGGAGTAAGTGGTTACTGATCGCTGTCGGCGCGCTGGTTTCATTTCTGCTGCTGGTGGTGCCGCTGATCGCCATCTTTACCGAGGCGCTGGCGCAGGGCGTTGGCTCGGCGCTGACCAACCTCGCCGATGCCGATATGCTGCATGCCATCTGGCTAACGGTGCTGGTGGCGCTGATTACCGTCCCGGTTAATCTGGTGTTCGGTACGTTGCTCGCCTGGCTGGTAACGCGTTTTACCTTTCCGGGGCGTCAGCTGCTGCTGACGCTGTTCGATATTCCTTTTGCGGTATCGCCAGTGGTTGCCGGACTGATCTATTTGCTGTTCTGGGGCGTTAATGGACCGGTGGGCGGCTGGCTGGATGCGCACAGTATTCAGCTGATGTTCTCCTGGCCCGGTATCGTGATGGCAACCATCTTCGTTACCTGTCCGTTCGTGGTACGCGAACTGGTGCCGGTGATGCTCAGCCAAGGCAGCCATGAGGATGAGGCAGCGGTGCTGCTGGGTGCCTCCGGCTGGCAGATGTTCCGCCGCGTAACGCTGCCGAACATTCGTTGGGCGCTGCTGTACGGCGTGGTGCTGACCAATGCACGCGCCATCGGTGAGTTTGGTGCGGTCTCGGTAGTATCGGGATCGATTCGCGGCGAAACCTATACGTTGCCGCTACAGGTTGAATTACTGCATCAGGATTACAACAGCGTCGGGGCCTTTACCGCCGCCGCGCTGCTGACCCTGATGGCGATAGTGACGCTATTTCTGAAAAGCGCGCTGCAATGGCGGTTAGAGAACCAACAGAAGCGCTTACAGCAGGAGGGAAATCATGAGCATTGAGATTAACCAGATCAACAAATCCTTTGGCCGGACGCGTGTGCTTAACGACATCTCGCTGGATATTCCTTCTGGTCAGATGGTAGCGCTGCTTGGTCCATCCGGCTCCGGTAAAACCACGCTGCTGCGTATTATTGCCGGGCTGGAACATCAGAACAGCGGGCATATCCGCTTTCATGGTAAAGATGTTAGCCGTCTGCACGCGCGCGATCGCCAGGTGGGTTTTGTCTTCCAGCATTACGCGCTGTTTCGCCATATGACGGTATTTGACAATATCGCTTTCGGCCTGACGGTATTGCCGCGTCGTGAACGTCCAACGGCGCAGGCGATTAAACAAAAGGTAACGCAGCTGCTGGAGATGGTGCAGCTGGGGCATCTGGCTAATCGCTACCCGGCCCAGCTTTCCGGTGGACAAAAACAGCGCGTGGCGCTGGCGCGAGCATTAGCCGTCGAGCCGCAGATTCTGTTGCTGGATGAGCCGTTTGGCGCACTGGATGCGCAGGTGCGCAAAGAGCTGCGTCGCTGGCTGCGTCAGCTACACGAAGAACTGAAGTTTACCAGCGTGTTCGTTACTCACGATCAGGAAGAGGCGATGGAGGTTGCCGATCGGGTAGTGGTAATGAGTCAGGGCAATATCGAACAGGTGGGTACGCCGGACGATGTCTGGCGCGAACCCGCCAGCCGTTTCGTGCTGGAGTTCCTCGGTGAGGTTAATCGCTTCGATGCCAGCGTTCATGGTTCGCAATTCCACGTTGGTGCTCATCACTGGCCGCTGGGCTTTACGCCAGCGCAGCAGGGCGCGGTTGAACTCTTTTTACGCCCCTGGGAGATCGACGTTAACCGTCACAGTAGTCTGGAGACGCCGTTGCCGGTGCAGGTGCTGGAAGTCAGTCCGCGCGGACACTTCTGGCAGCTGCTGGTTCAGCCCGCAGGCTGGCAGGCTGAGCCGTTCAGCCTGGTGTTTGATGGTGAACATATCGCGCCGCTGCGCGGGGAACGCCTCTATGTAGGTCTGCAACAGGCGCGCCTCTATCAGGGCAATACTCCACTGCGTACGGTTGCCTTTGCCGAAAGCGCCTGATATTTTCTCACTTCTTTACTATGGCGGGCTATTCCTGCCCGCCATATCTTGCCTGCCAGGATAAATATTGTGACCACGCTGGAAAGCACCATCGGTAATACGCCGCTGATTAAACTGCAGCGCCTGACGCCTGCTAACGGCAGCGAAATATGGCTAAAGCTTGAGGGCAACAATCCTGCCGGATCGGTAAAGGATCGGGCCGCGCTGTCAATGATTCAGGGCGCAGAGCGGCGTGGTGAAATCAGCCCCGGCGATCGGCTGATTGAAGCAACCAGCGGCAATACCGGTATCGCGTTGGCCATGATCGCGGCGATTAAGGGCTATTCGCTGAGGTTGCTGATGCCCGACAATATGAGCGCCGAGCGTCAGGCAGCAATGCGCGCCTATGGTGCTGAGCTGGTGCTGGTCAGTCGCGAGCTGGGCATGGAAGGCGCACGCGAGCTGGCGCAGGCAATGGCGGCACGTGGCGAAGGCAAGGTGCTGGATCAGTTTAACAATCCCGATAATCCGCTGGGGCATTACACCACCACCGGGCCGGAAATCTGGCGGCAGAGCGCTGAACGTATCACCCACTTTGTCTCCAGTATGGGCACCACCGGCACCATTACCGGAGTTGGCCGCTATCTGAAAGAGCAAAATCCACAGGTACAAATTATCGGATTACAGCCGCTGGAAGGTAGCAGCATTCCCGGTATTCGCCGCTGGCCTGCCGCCTGGATGCCGGGGATCTGGCGTCCGGAACTGGTCGATCGCATCATAGATATGGGCCAGACGGAAGCAGAAGAAACGATGCGTCAGCTGGCGCAGCGTGAGGGGGTGTTCTGCGGCGTCAGTTCCGGCGGCGCGGTAGCCGGGGCACTGCGCATCGCCGCCGAACATCCAGATAGCGTGGTGGTGGCGATTATTTGCGATCGCGGCGATCGCTATCTCTCCACCGGCGTCTATCAGTAACGCAGCCCCTGGTGGGGCCACGGTTATTCGCGTTCCAGAGCGTGAATCGGATCGAGCCGGGCAGCACGCCGTGCCGGGAAGAAGCCGAAAATCACGCCAATCAGGCTGGAGCAGATAAAGGCTGCCACGATAGAGAAGGGCGAGTAGATCATGCTGAAGCTGTTGGTCACCTGAGCGAGAATCAGGCCCGGCACCAGCGACAGCAGCACGCCGATAATGCCCCCGGTCAGGCAGACCAGTACCGCTTCAATCAGGAACTGCTGCATGATATCGCTGGCGCGCGCGCCTACCGCCATACGAACACCAATTTCCCGCGTGCGCTCGGTTACCGATACCAGCATGATATTCATCACGCCAATGCCGCCTACCAGCAACGAAATCAGGGCAATCATCGCCACCAGCAACGTCATGGTATTGGTGGTATTTTCAATGGTCTGACGGATGCTGTCGGCATTGAAGATGAAAAAGTCTTTATCGGTGTGGCGCTGCGTCATCAGGCGTGTAACACCCTGTTCCGCCAGCGCCAGATCGACATTATCCTTCACCCGCACAGTAATGCCGCTGAGCCAGGTTTGCCCCACCATACGCTTCATTACCGTGGTGTAAGGCAGCCAGATATCAAGGTTACTGTCGTTAACGAAGCTGCTCTGATGGGTAGCGACGCCCACAATGCGCACCGGCATATTTCCCAGCATTAACACCTGGCCCAGCGGATTTTCACCGTTGGCAAATAGCCGATTAAGGGTATTTTTATCAATCACCGCCTCCTGCGCCAGCGTATCAACGCTGTGGCGGTCAAAAGCTTTTCCACTGGTAATCTGATAGCCACGCACGGCAAAAAATTGTTCGCCGACGCCGTTAACCGAGACCGATAGCGCCTGATTACGATATTTCAGCGTGGTATTGGTAGAAAGCAACGGCGTAACGCTGTGGACATAGGGTTGATGTGCCAGCGCGTCCGCATCGCTGGCACGCAGCGTCTGGATCGATGAGGCATGCATGTCGCCAAAATCTTTCCCCGGATAGATCTCCAGCGTGCTGGTACCCATTGCGCTGATTTCATTGAGGATTTTTTGCTGCGAACCCTTGCCAAGCGCCACCACCGCCACCACCGAAGCGATACCGATAATAATGCCCAGCATGGTCAGGAAGGTGCGCAGCCGCTGCGACAGCATAGAAACCAGCGCCATACGGAAAGCTTCGGTGAGACGATCGCGCGCGGCGCGCCAGGCGCTGCCTTTATCACGCGTAGCCAGCCGCTGCGGTGGCGCGGAGCTGGCTTCCTCACGCCGGGTATCGCTAAGAATTTCACCGTCACGAATTTCAATGATGCGCTGGGCGTGCTGCGCAATGTTCATATCGTGCGTCACGATAACGATGGTGTGCCCCTGCTGATGCAGATCGTGCAGAATACGCATCACCTCTTCGCCGCTACGGCTGTCGAGCGCGCCGGTTGGCTCATCGGCCAGAATCACTTCGCCACCGTTCATCAGTGCACGCGCAATACTGACGCGTTGCTGCTGACCGCCGGAAAGCTGGCCGGGGCGGTAATGCAAACGCTCACCCAGGCCGAGACGGGTTAGCAGGGCGGTAGCGCGTTCCCGGCGTGCCTGTGGTGCTTTACCGGCATAGATAGCGGGCATTTCGGCGTTGCCCAGCGCCGTCAGCTCGCTCAGCAGGTGATAACGCTGGAAGATAAAGCCGAAGTGCTCACGACGCAGCGCCGCCAGCGCATCATCGTCCAGCGCTGAGACGGCACGTCCGGCAACGAGATAGTCCCCGGAACTGGCTTTATCAAGACAGCCGAGGATATTCATCAGCGTCGATTTGCCCGATCCTGATTGTCCGACGATAGCAACAAACTCTCCGGCTTCGATAGCGAGATGAATGTTGTGCAGCACCTGCACTTGCTGTTCGCCGTTCTGGAATGAACGGCTGATATTGTTAAGTTCCAGCAGCGCCATTAGCGTGGCCCCGGTCCGGGAGGTGCATCGTTGGCGGCCGCCTCACTACGCTGACCCAGCACGACTTTTTCGCCCACTTTCAGGCCGGAAACAATTTCGGCTTCGATATTATCATTCAGCCCTACCTGCACTTCGCGGCGCGTTAGCTGCTGGTTAGCCTCTAACACCTGCACCGTGGTTTTGCCATCGACGTTGTCAATAGCGGTGGCAGGGATGACCAGCGCGTTTGGACGCTCGCCCAGCACGATATGCACTTCCGCCGACATAGAAATACGCAGGCGATGCTGCGGGTTAGGCACGTCAAACAGACCGTAATAGTAGATAGCCTTTTTATCGCTTGAGCTGCTGGAAGAACCGGTCAGGCTGCTGCTCTCTTCATTAATGGAGTCTGGCGCGGGTTCAATGGCGCGCAGGGTTGCTTCGTAACGTTTATTCGGTTCGCCAAGAATAGAAAACCATACCTTCATGCCTGGTTCGACTTTAATCACATCCGCTTCGGAAATTTGCGCTTTCACCGTCATGGTATCGAGATTGGCAACTTTCATCAGCGTCGGGGCGCTTTGCACGGCGTTAACCGTCTGTCCGGCCTCGACCGGTACGGAAACCACGGTGCCATCAATCGGTGATACGATGCGGGTATAGCCTAAATTTACCTGCGCGGTATTTACCTCAATCTGTGCCTGAGCAATCTGCGCTTCCAGCGCACGAATTTCCGCTTCGGTGGCGCTTAGCGTCGCCAGCGCGCTGTCATAATCCGCTTTCGGCGTCAGGTTTTTCTCTAACATTGCTTTCTGGCGTGCAAAGGCGGCGCGGAAGTTGGTGAGCTGGGCCAGCTTTGCCGCGCGCTGTGCTTCAATATTTTTTAGCGCCGCCTGCGCGTTTTGCAGGGCATTTTGCTGTGTCATGCTGTCGATTTCTGCCACCAGCTGCCCCTGTTTAACCTGATCGCCCAGATCTACCAGCAGGCGTTTGATCTGACCGGACGCCTGTGCACCGACGCTGACCAGCTTGCTGGCAGAAAGCGTACCGTCTGCCAGGACTTCCTGCTGTAGCGGACGCTGCTCAACGGTGGCGGTCAGAAATTCTGCGGGAGCCTGATGTGGGCGCAGCAGTAGCCAGGCGATAACGGCGGCAATCAGCAAAAAAATCAGCAGTAAGAAGCCTTTACGTTTAAATAAGGTGCGGCGTAATGCCATGACGGAGATCCCTGAAACGAAGAAAGCACTGGTATAACGCAAAAGGCTGCCACAATAAAGCGAAACGACCGTTCAATAAGGTGCCATTCTCTGTAAGGATTCAGTAAAACCTGCTGCGCAACGACAGGCTTACGGTCAAAATAGCGTCAACCGTGATTGAGAGTAGATGTATGAAGATTCTGTTAGTTGATGACGATCTTGAGTTGGGCACCATGCTCAGCGAATATTTATTGGGTGAAGGCTTTGAAGCCTCGCTGGTGCTGACCGGACAGGCGGGTATTGATGGCGCGCTGTCGGGGAAATTCCAGGCGGTGATCCTGGACATTATGCTGCCGGATATGAGCGGCACCGATGTGCTGCGTCAGGTACGGCAGAGCAGCCGCATTCCGGTAATTATGCTGACGGCGAAAGGGGACAATATCGATCGGGTTATCGGCCTGGAGATGGGGGCTGACGATTATGTGCCTAAGCCCTGCTATCCGCGTGAGCTGGTGGCACGCCTGCGTGCAGTGCTGCGTCGCATAGATGAGCAGCCGATGCAGTCGGAGAAAAAAGAGGTGGTGCGCTGGGGCGACCTGACGCTGAATCCGGCCACGCGCATCAGCGAATGGAAAAACAAGCCGTTTGATTTAACCGCTTCAGAGTTCAACTTACTCGATCTGCTACTACGCTCGCCCGATCGCGTGGTAACAAAAGATGAGCTGTCCGAGAAAGGTCTGGGGCGTCCGCGTGAGGCTTATGATCGTAGCGTTGATGTGCATATCAGCAATATTCGACAGAAGCTGGCGGGGCTGGCCGGTGATGCGATCAATATCGAAACCGTGCGCAGCATCGGCTACCGCATTCGATGAGTAGCCGTTTTCAGGGGCGTCTGTTCTGGAAAATCCTGTTTGGCTTCTGGCTGGTCTTTTTTCTGATTAGCCAGCTGCTGTGGCTGGGTTTTACGCTTTATGGCAAACATCGGGAACCGCCGGAACATATTGCCACGCGGCGCATCGTTAATTTGCAAATGGCTTCGGCGGTATCGGTTTTGCAGCATGGTGGCCTGCCTGCGCTGGATAATATGATGTCGGACTGGTCGCCCGGTGACCGACGCTTTTTTTCAGTAACGCCGATGCCTTTTCCGCCGCAGGAAATGTCGCGCCGTCAGCTTAACGCCACACTACAGGGGAAGGGTTATCCCGATCAGGTGATAGAGTGGGTGACCGGCGCGGACGGGCAGCAGTATCAGCTGCGTTACGATGTAAAAGGGCTGCGCGAGGATAGCGAGATGGGTGGCCCGCCGCCTAAAATTCTCAATATCCCGGAGCCGATTTTCTGGTTTGCCGGGCTGATGGGGCTGCTGTTCAGTTCGCTGCTGGCCTGGAACCTGACGCGTCCGATGCGCCAGCTCCGGCTGGGATTCGCCCGCGTCTCAAATGGCGATCTTTCCGTACGGCTCTACCCGCAAATGCGTCGCCGCCATGATGAACTGTCGGTTGTGGCGCGCGATTTTGACGCTATGGTGGAGCGCCTCGCGGTGCTGGTAAAGGCGCGTGAAGAGCTGCTGCACGATATTTCCCATGAGTTGCGCTCGCCGCTGGCGCGTTTGCAGCTGGCAACCGGGCTGGCTCGACAGACGCCGGAAACGGTGCAGGCGTCTCTCGATCGCATTGATGACGAGGCACGACGCCTGGATAAGATGATCGGCGAGTTGCTGACGCTGTCGCGTGCGGAAAATGAAAATATGCCCGACGAGCAATATTTCGATCTCTACGGTCTGCTGGAAACGGTGGTCAACGATGCCCGCTATGAGGCGCAGTTGCCCGGCGTGGAGATAGTGCTGGAGGCGGACCAGGACGCAGATTATACCGTGAAGGGCAATGCGGAGCTGGTACGGCGGGCGGTAGAGAATGTGGTGCGTAACGCGCTGCGCTATTCGTTACAGGGCCAGCGGGTGATGATCGCTTTACGCGCTGAGGACGGCTGGCTTGCGGTCCGCGTCAGTGACAGCGGCCCAGGCGTGGACGCCGATAAGCTTTCCAGTATTTTCGATCCCTTTGTGCGGGTGAATTCGCCGTTGCAGGGTAAGGGATATGGGCTGGGATTATCTATCGTGCGCAAGGTAGTGCTGGCGCATCATGGCGAAGTACAGGCGGCAAACGGGCGTAACGGCGGGCTGGAGATGACAATTCGTCTGCCGCACTGGCAGGGGAATTAAATAACAGGCATCAAGTATTAAGCAAAATAAAAACGGCGCCCTGAAGCGCCGTTCGTTTTATGACGTTAGCCGTTATTTTTTAATGCGGATAACTGGCGTTTCACCTACGGTGACCTGACCAGTGAGCTTGGTCAGCTCTTTAATTTCATCCATATTAGAGATCACAACCGGCGTCAGCGTAGATTTGGCTTTCTCTTCCAGCAGTGGCAGATCGAACTCAATAACAACATCGCCTTTTTTCACTTTCTGGCCTTCTTCCGCGATGCGTTTAAAGCCTTCGCCTTTCAGCTCTACGGTATCAATACCAAAGTGAACAAACAGCTCAATGCCGTTCTCAGATTCGATAGAGAATGCATGGTTGGTTTCGAAGATTTTGCCGATGGTGCCATCAACCGGAGCAACCATTTTGTTGCCTGCCGGTTTAATTGCGATACCATCGCCGACAATCTTCTCCGCAAATACTACGTCTGGCACGTCTTCGATATTTACGATCTCACCAGAGAGCGGGGCGACGATCTCAATAGTGCCAGATGCGCTTTCTGTTTTATCACCAAAAAGTTTGGAAAAAAAACCCATGATCTTCTCCTAAGCAGTAATGTTGGGCCAGCGTATCGCGGAATCAGCAGAGTGTTTTTTCTTTAATGAACTTGTTGACCAGGTTCATCAACTCTTCCGCGGTCGGTTGAGCCAGAGCCTGCTCTGCTAATGCCTTAGCATCTTCGAAGTTCGTATTACGAATGATCTTCTTGATGCGCGGGATAGAAATGGCACTCATGCTGAATTCGTCCAGCCCCATTCCCAATAACAGTAGTGTAGCACGTTCATCACCTGCCAGCTCACCACACATGCCGGTCCACTTACCTTCGGCATGAGAAGCATCAATAACCTGCTTGATCAAACCAAGCACCGACGGCGTCATTGGGTTATAAAGATGGGAAATCAGATCGTTACCACGATCCACCGCCAGAGTATACTGCGTTAGGTCGTTTGTCCCAATACTAAAGAAGTCAACTTCTTTTGCAAGATGACGAGCAATGACCGCCGAAGCCGGGGTTTCAACCATAATCCCCACTTCAATGGCTTCGTCGAAGGCTTTGCCTTCTTCACGCAGCTGCGCCTTCAGCATCTCCAGTTCCGCCTTCAGGAAGCGAACTTCTTCTACCGAGATGATCATCGGGAACATGATACGCAGTTTGCCGAACGCAGAAGCACGCAGGATTGCGCGCAGCTGCGCGTGCAGAATTTCTTTACGATCCATGGCGATACGGATCGCACGCCAGCCGAGGAACGGGTTATCCTCTTTCGGCAGGTTCATATAAGGCAGGTCTTTATCACCGCCGATATCCATAGTACGGACGATGACCGCCTGCGATCCCATTGCTTCGGCAACGGCTTTATAGGCCTGGAACTGTTCTTCTTCGGTCGGCAGCGCGTCACGGTCCATAAACAGGAACTCGGTACGGTAGAGGCCGACACATTCAGCGCCGTTGCGCTCTGCGCCAGGGATATCGCGCACGGTACCGATATTGGCACCTACTTCAACCTGATGGCCATCCAGCGTAATTGCTGGCAGATCTTTCAGCTTGGCCAGTTCATTTTTTTCGCTCAGGTACTGATGCTGTACCGCTTTCAGCTCTTCGATGACTTCAGCAGTCGGGTTAACGTAAATCTTGTTGTTAACGCCATCCAGAATCAGATAATCATCGTTCTTAACGCGACTGGTGACGTCACCGGTGCCGACAATAGCAGGCAGCTCAAGCGAACGGGCCATAATAGAGGTGTGAGAAGTACGACCGCCCAGATCGGTAATAAAGCCCAGCACTTTTTTCAGGTTCAGCTGTGCGGTTTCAGACGGCGTCAGATCTCTTGCAACCAGGATGACTTCATCTTTAATCGCGCTCAGATCAACAATGTGCAGGCCGAGAATGTTTTGCAGCAGACGTTTACCGATGTCACGTACGTCAGCGGCACGTTCTTTCAGGTATTCGTCATCGAGCTCTTCCAGCGCCTTCGCCTGGCCTTCGATCACACTATGGGTCGCGGCATCGGCAGAAGCCAGTTCATCTTTAATCAGGCTGATGATTTCCTGCTCAAGCTCTTCATCTTCCAGCAGCATGATATGACCTTCGAAGATGGCTTCTTTCTCTTCGCCGAAGGTTTCACCTGCTTTAATTTTGATGGCTTCCAGCTGTGCAGCCGCTTTACGGCGACCTTCAATAAAGCGCGCAACTTCTTGATCAACCTGATCGGCAGAAATTTTCTTCCGGTTGATAACGATTTCATCTTCTTTCAGCAGAAGTGCCTTGCCGAAAGCGATACCCGGTGATGCTAAAATGCCTGAAATCATAACCCTACCTTTTTATAACGATGCCTACCAGGCTAAACGAGGTGCCAGGATCCTGCGGGACCGTATTGTACTGAGGCAACAACGCGGACTTAATGTCCGCGATCGATATGTTTGCACTCAGTTGCCTGATGAAACGGTTTTTCGTCGACTGGTCGATTACTCGAGTTCAGCCATCAGTTTAACCAGATGCTCAACGGCCTGCTGCTCATCTTCACCTTCAGCAGACAGCGTCACCACGGTACCCTGAGTCAGACCCAGCGTTTGCAGTTTAAACAGGCTTTTTGCACTGGCGGATTTGCCGTTGGAAGTCACGGTGATTTCAGAGGCAAACGCTTTTGCTTCTTTAACGAACTGAGCAGCCGGACGAGTGTGCAGGCCATTAGGTGCGGTGATGGTAACTTCTTGCTGGAACATTATATTTCCCCAACTTAATTAGGTTTGGTGTTTTGTCTCTAAAGTCTAGCCTGGCGGTCAGACTTTAGCCTGTGAAGGTCGCGCTGGTTCGAGTACGGGACTCACCAAAAGATGCGCAGTTAAGGCATGAGAGCCAGCGGCGCAAAAACAAGTTTTCGCTTCGCTGCTCCACTCCTCATTATGCCGCCTGTTACGCTATTCCGCCAAATCAGTAAATCGATTCAGCTTGATCCAGTTCAAGCGGCGATTAATTTTGTGGTTCGAAATAATTGCATGCTTAAATACCAGAGCCATTACCCTGAATCAACGCTTATGGGGGGTAAAGTTTGATGTATGCCACAAAAAAGCGCCCCTTTGGGCGCTTTTTGCTACATTTTTAATTTTCTGGCACTGTTATTGCATTTCTTTTTCGCTGAACAGATCGGCAAACAGCGCGGTACTTAAATAGCGTTCACCGGAAGAGGGCAGGATAACGACGATATTCTTGTTAGCGAAAGATTCATCTTCCTGTAACTTAAGCGCAGCGGCAACGGCGGCACCGGAAGAGATACCGGCCAGAATGCCTTCTTCGTCCATCAGACGACGAGCGGTAGAAATGGCTTCTTCATTCGTTATGGCAACCACGCGATCCACCAGGCTCAAATCAAGGTTACCTGGAATAAATCCAGCCCCAATACCCTGAATCTTGTGGGGGCCAGGCTTCACTTCCTGTCCGGCCAGGGTTTGGGCGATTACCGGCGAATCAGTCGGCTCTACCGCAACGCTAATCAGCGATTTTTTTCCTTTGGTGTTCTTAATGTAGCGCGTCACACCTGTCAGCGTACCGCCGGTGCCGACGCCGGAAATAAAGACGTCCACTTCGCCATCGGTATCTTCCCAGATCTCCGGGCCGGTCGTTTTTTCGTGGATCTCCGGGTTTGCCGGATTACTGAACTGTTGCAACATCAGAAACTTATCAGGATCGCTGGCAACGATCTCTTCCGCTTTGGCAATGGCACCTTTCATGCCTTTGGCACCTTCGGTCAGCACCAGGCTGGCACCTAATGCTTTTAACAGCTTACGGCGCTCAACGGACATCGTTTCCGGCATCGTCAGCGTCAGCTTATAGCCGCGCGCAGCGGCAACGTAGGCCAGTGCGATACCGGTGTTACCGCTGGTTGGCTCTACCAGCTCAATGCCCGGTTTCAGGATGCCACGTTTTTCCGCATCCCATATCATATTGGCACCGATACGGCATTTGACGCTGAAGCTGGGGTTACGGGACTCAACCTTCGCCAAAATGCGACCATTGCCGATGCGGTTCAGTCGAACCAGCGGCGTATGACCGATTGTCAAAGAGTTGTCTTCATAAATCTTGCTCATAGCCCGTCCTTAACTGTATGAATTTTGGGAAACCCTGAGAGCATACCTTTTCCAGTTTCGCAAGGAAGGAAGGAAATAGTATATGGATATGTTTAGTCGAAATAAGCCGCAGTGAAAATGCATAAGCGCCTAAGCCTGCGGTAATAATCGCCCGCCGCGCCGTAGAAAAAGGCGGCGCGGCGCGATTTATCGTATGTCGTTACGCCGCCGCGTATCCTGCCCCAACTGATGACGATAGCGATCGACCCACATTGCCGTCGCGCCGCAAACCGCTACCGGCATAATCGCCAGATTCAACAGCGGGATCATAGTGAACAGGCTGACCAGCGCGCCAAACTGCATATTGTCAGTTTTGTGCTGGCGCAATGCGCTACGCATTTGCGGAAAACTCACCTTATGATTATCGAAAGGGTAATCACAATATTGAATCGAAAGCGTCCAGGCGCTGAACAGAAACCACAGCACTGGCGCAACGGTCTGGCCGAAACCGGGAACAAAGTAGAGCAGCAGCAGGCCCAGTGCGCGCGGTAAATACCAGGCGAGCTTCTGCCACTCCCGCTTCATGATGCGCGGAACGTCTTTACACATCGCCAGCCAGCCGCTGTCCGGCATTGGCTGCCCCGTCAGACGGCCTTCCAGCTGTTCCGCCAACAGCCCGCAAAAGGGGGCGGCGATCCAGTTGGCGAGGGTAGAAAAGAAATAGCTAAACACCAGCACGATGGAAAGGACGGTCAGCGGCCAGAGCAGATAGCTTAGCCACTGTAACCACTCCGGTACGTGCGACATCAGCTGGGGTATCCAGCGCCCCAGGCTGTGAAATAGCCAGGCAAAGGCACCGCCAAGCAGGATAACATTCACCAGCAACGGAATAAGGACGAAGCGGCGAATGCCCGGCAGGCGGATTAATTTCCAGCCCTGTGCAAAATAATGGATGCCGTTACCGGCAGCGGGAGGATGGGTGGTCATCAACAGTTTTTCTCCTCGATTGGTCAGGCGAGGCTATCATAACCTGACTTTTTTCGCATACCAGATGTCTGGTGGCTGAAAAAGCAGCAAAAAAGCGAGGTGTCTCTATCTTATTTGTCATAAAATACGGCGCAGACTTGCACTTGTTTAGCGGGACAAATACAGTTAGAGGATAAAGTTTGCCGTGGTGGCAAGGTATTGGAACAACAGAGAATACAATGATGCAGGATTTGCGTCTGATATTAATCGTTGTTGGTGCGATCGCCATAATAGCGCTTCTCCTTCACGGCCTGTGGACCAGCCGTAAAGAGCGCTCATCCGTTTTTCGCGATCGCCCGCACAAGCGTTTAAAACAGGATGATGAAGAGAACCTGACCGGGGATGATGATTCCGGCGTGGGCGAGGTACGCGTGCGTCGCGCACCCGCGAAGTCTTCCCATAATGAACCCTCTTTTGATGGCTTTGCCGCAGAGGACGAAGAGCCAGTGCCACGTCCTGTACCGCGTAAGCCGCAAACGGCTCGTGGTGGCGTTCCGGTTGCCGCACGCCCGGAGCGCGATCCGCTGTTTGACAGCGAGCCAGCCGCAGAGGCTGATAACGAGACGCCGGTAATTGAACCACAGAGCGAGCGGCAGCCGGTTGCTGCGCCGCGCACGCCGCAGCCAGCGGCACCGCGTCAGCCTGAAGAACCAACCATAGCGCTGCCGGAAGAAGATAATCCGCAGTGGCAGGATGAGGACGACGAACCGACGCTTGCTGCGCCTGCTGAAGAGTCTACCGCGCCTGCACCCGCTGCGCCGAGAGAAGAAGCGCGTCGTAAAGAGACGGTGCTGGTTCTGCACGTAGCAGCCCATGCTGGCGGTACGCTGAATGGCGAAAGCCTGCTGCAGGGGATTTTGCAGGCGGGCTTCCAGTTCGGTGAAATGAATATTTTCCATCGCCATCTTAGCCCGGCTGGAAGTGGGCCGGTGCTGTTTAGCCTGGCGAACATGGTAAAACCTGGCTCGTTTAACCCGGATGCGATGGGTGATTTCACTACGCCCGGCGTCTCTATCTTTATGATGGTACCGTCCTATGGCGATCCGAACCAAAACTTTAAGCTAATGCTACAGTCGGCGCAGCGCATTGCTGATGATGTCGGCGGCGTTGTGCTGGATGATGAGCGTCGCATGATGACGCCGCAAAAACTGGAAACCTATAAGGCGCGTATTCGCGACGTTATCGACGCTAACGCCTGATTGACCGGTTTACTTTTCCTTTTCTGAACCCCCGCTTGCGGGGGTTTTCTTTCTCTGATGGTGCGTTATGGAATCCGTACAAGACAAAATTACCGAGCTGCGAACCACGCTTCGTCATCATGAATATCTCTATCACGTGCTGGACGCGCCGGAAATTCCCGATGCGGAATACGATCGCCTGATGCGTGAGCTGCGGGCGCTGGAAGAACAGCATCCCGATCTGATTACGGCGGATTCGCCTACCCAGCGCGTTGGTGCCGCACCGCTGACGGCGTTTGAGCAGGTGCGTCATGAGGTGCCGATGCTGTCGCTCGATAACGTATTCGATGAGGCGGGCTACCTGGCGTTTAACAAGCGCGTGCAGGATCGCCTGAAAAGCAGCGATGATATTACCTTCTGCTGCGAGCTAAAGCTGGATGGGCTGGCAGTCAGCCTGCTGTATGAGGATGGCTTGCTGGTACGCGCCGCTACGCGCGGTGATGGCACCACCGGCGAAAATATTACCGCCAACGTGCGAACTATTCGTGCGATTCCGCTGCGTCTGCATGGCGATAACATCCCGGCTCGCCTGGAAGTGCGCGGCGAAGTGTTTATGAACCAAAGCGGCTTTGAAAAGTTGAACGAAGAAGCGCGCCGCACCGGTGGCAAAGTCTTCGCCAACCCGCGTAACGCGGCGGCGGGATCGCTACGTCAGCTCGATCCGCGCATTACGGCGAAACGCCCGCTTACCTTCTTCTGCTACGGCTTTGGGCTGGTAGAAGGCGGCGAGTTGCCGCATAGCCACTGGGAGCGGCTACAACAGTTTAAAGCCTGGGGAATTCCGGTCAGCGATCGCATTCGTCTTAGCCACAGCGCGGAAGAGGTGCTGGCTTTTTATCATCAGGTAGAAAAGGAACGCCCGGAACTGGGCTTCGATATTGATGGCGTGGTGATCAAGGTAGATTCACAGGCGTTACAGGAACGGTTGGGCTTTGTTGCACGCGCGCCGCGCTGGGCGGTTGCCTTTAAGTTTCCGGCGCAGGAGCAGCTTACCACGGTACGTGACGTTGAGTTTCAGGTAGGGCGCACCGGGGCCATTACGCCGGTTGCGCGACTGGAGCCGGTGCAGGTGGCGGGCGTTATGGTCAGCAATGCGACATTGCACAACGCAGATGAAATTGCCCGCCTGGGGCTGCGCATTGGCGATCGCGTGGTAATTCGCCGTGCGGGTGATGTCATTCCGCAGGTGGTTAACGTGGTGGAGTCGGAGCGCGGCAGCGATACGCGAGAGGTGGTTTTCCCCAGCCATTGTCCGGTATGCGGCTCGGATGTCGAGCGTGTCGAGGGCGAAGCGGTAACGCGCTGTACCGGTGGCCTGATCTGCGGTGCTCAGCGTAAAGAGGCGTTAAAGCATTTCGTTTCACGGCGCGCGATGGATGTTGAAGGAATGGGCGATAAAATTATCGACCAGCTGGTAGAGAAAGAGTATGTCAAAACGCCTGCCGATCTGTTCCGCCTCAGCGCCGGGATACTGACCGGTCTGGATCGAATGGGGCCAAAATCGGCACAGAACGTTGTGGACGCGCTGGAGAAGGCGAAGGCCACTACGCTGCCGCGCTTCCTCTATGCGCTGGGCATCCGTGAAGTTGGCGAAGCGACAGCGGTAAACCTGGCGAACCATTTCGGCACGCTGGAAAAGATCATGGATGCCGATCTGGAGGCGCTGATTGCCGTGCAGGACGTTGGTAAAATCGTGGCGACGCACGTGCGTAACTTTATGGAAGAAGAGAGTAACCGCGAGGTCATTCGTCAGCTGGTTGAGGATATCGGTATTCACTGGCCGGAGATCACCCTGATTAACGTCGAACAGCTGGATAATCCGTTCGCGGGTAAAACCGTGGTGCTGACCGGTTCATTGAGTATTATGTCACGCGACGAGGCTAAAGATCGCCTTAGCGCGCTGGGGGCAAAGGTCAGCGGCAGCGTCTCGAAGAAAACCGATCTGGTGATTGCTGGCGAGGCCGCAGGCTCCAAGCTGGCGAAAGCGCAGGAGCTGGGTATCGAAGTGATTGATGAAGCGGAGATGATCCGCCTGCTGGATGCTTCGCATGGATAAGCAGCAGCTGGTGGAGATCGCCAATACCCTGATGCCGTTTGGTAAATATCAGGGACGGCGGCTGATCGATCTGCCGGAGCCTTACCTGCTGTGGTTCGCCCGTAAGGGCGAATTTCCGGCAGGAAAACTGGGAGAGCTGATGCAGCTGACGCTGGCGATTAAAATCGAAGGGCTGGAAAGCCTGGTGCAGCCGCTGAAACAGTAAAATTAATCGGCGCCGCGTTTAACGGCGTCCGTTTGCTATTTCTGAATTTCCACCGTGGTTTTATCCTGCGTGGCCTCATTTTTTTTATGGTAACGCTGGGCGATAAACGAACAGACCATCAGCTGTACCTGATGGAATATCATTAGCGGCAACACGATAATGCCCACCGAAGCGGCAGGAAACAGAATGTTTGCCATCGGTACGCCGTTCGCCAGGCTTTTCTTCGATCCACAGAACAGAATAGTAATCTCATCGGCGCGGTTAAAACCAAACAGACGCGCCGCCAGTAGATTTATCACCAGTACGATAGCCAACAGCAGGATACTGCCTGCCAGAATCCAGACCAGCGTCATCACGCCGACGCGATGCCAGATGCCGTTCACTACCGCTTCGCTAAAAGCGGAATAGACCACCAGCAAAATTGAGGACTGATCCGTTTTACCGATCAGACCGCGATGGCGTTCCACCCAGCCGCCGATCCAACGCCGTGACAGATGCCCCAGCACAAAAGGCACCAGCAGCTGCAACATAATGCGGCCTACCTGCTCCAGTCCGTTGCCCGGCATTTCGCTGTGAATATTCATTACCAGATTAACCAGCAGCGGAGAGATAAATACCCCGAGCAGGCTGGAAGCGGATGCGCTGCATACCGCCGCGGCGACGTTACCGCCCGCCATTGAGGTAAAGGCGATGGCGGACTGTACCGTTGCAGGCAGAATGCAGAGATAAACAAAGCCGGTATAAATTTCGTCGCTAAGGTTAACCGGATGCCACCAGACCAGCAGCAGACCCAGAATCGGAAACAGGACAAAGGTGCTGAACAGAATCCACAGATGCAGACGCCAGTGGCTGCTGCCCGCAATGATTTTTTCACGCGACAGCTTGGCCCCGTGCATAAAAAACAGCAGGGCGATAGCGGCGGTGGTTAGCCAGTCGAACAGCGGGACGAATATGCCCTGAGCGGGTAAAAAGGTGGCGAGCAGTACCACAATCAGCAGTTTGACCATCATCGGGTCGAGGCGAAAAATTCCCATTGTTAAAACCTGGTTAAAAATGGATGGATGTATTGTGCGTCAGCGGTGTTTAGAAATAAAATTGATTTATTGCATCCATTAATGAATATATTCGATGAATTATACCTTACGTCAGCTACGGGTGTTCGTTGCCGTAGCACAGCAGGGCAGCTTCAGTCAGGCGGGGCAGGCGATAGGTTTAAGCCAGTCCGCCGTCAGCCACAGCATTAAAGAGCTGGAGGCAGAAATGGGAATACGCCTGCTGGATCGAACCACACGTGAAGTGATTCTGACCGGAGCCGGTCAACAGCTTGCGACGAGGCTGGAGCATCTGCTGGAAGAGTTGCACACCACGCTGCTTGATAGCCGTAGCTTTGGTCAGCAGCGCAGCGGCACGGTCAGAGTTGCTGCCAGCCAGACTATATCGGCTCATTTAATGCCCCAGTGCCTCGCCGCCAGCCAGCGTCGTTACCCGGAAATTAAGGTGACGCTGCGCGATCGCCCTCAACAATGGGTGGTGCAAAGCGTGCGCGATGCGGAAGTTGATTTTGGCATTGTGGTCGGCCCGCTGGCGGCAGGCGAGTTTGAATCTCAGTCAATTCTGGCGGAGCCTTTTCTGCTGCTTTGCCGTCAGGATGATGTGCTGGCGCAGGCAGAAACGGTTTACTGGTCGATGCTGAGCGGGCGCACCATGGTGTTGCAGGATTACGCCTCCGGCAGTCGGGTACTGATTGATGAGGCGTTGAAACAGCAGCAGGTTTCGGCAGAGATCGTACAGGAGATTGGACATCCCACCACGCTCTATCCGATGGTGGAAGCGGGGATCGGCATCAGTATTTTACCGGCGCTGGCGTTGCCGCTACCGGCAGGTCGCCCGTTGATGGTGCGCAGGCTGGAGCCGGAAATCAATCGTACCTTAATGCTGATTCGGCGCAAAAACCGCTCGTTGTCGCCAGCGGCTGAGGTGATTTGGCAGGAAGTACGCCAGCAGGCGATGCTGCTGACGCAACAGCGGCAACAAATGCCCGCTTTTTAGATATAAACGTTAATCTGATTATTGTCAGTCGGACGGTTAACGCCATCGGCGATTTTTGTGTTCTCGCTGTCGTTTTCGTGCGTCTGTTGTTTTTTATTCGCCTCTTCTGCCTGCTGGCGCTGTAGCTGGGCCAGCTGCGCCTGTAACAGCTTAATTTGCGCCTGTAGCTGCTCCTGCTGCTTCTGTTTTTCCTCGGTAGTGGAATCGGAGTTATTCACCTCCTTTAGCTGCTGTTGCAGTTTAGCCACCTGACTGGTGAGGCGTGAAATTTGCGATGAAACGTCACTGCTGCCGCTGGCGTTACCGGAACTGACGGCACTGGTAAAGGTATTGATGGTTGTCATGACTGTCTCCCTGGTTATAGGTCACTATAAACATCGGTCAGCGCAAGATGGATCTTAAGTTGTCCTGGCGTAAAATATTTGCAAAGAAAGCGAAAAGCTCATAAATGTTTTAATTAAAGTGGGGATGAGCAACGCGGAAAACACATTACAGTCAGTACTATGCCTGAAGCCAGGAAACCCTGATAAAAGCGTTATCCGTTATCCGCGTTATTGTCTTGCTGGCCTGTGGGAGCGCTTATTCGTGATACAAAGATGGAGAACCTTTGATACCCAGTAATCTATCCACTTTCCGTGTAATCAGGAAGCTAATTAAGCTCATTAACGCGCCGATAATAATGGCATAAATGCCATAGGGCTGCCCCAGACATTGCCATATTATCCCTGCCAGGGTGCCGACAATAATCGACAATAAGCCAGCGCGCGGTGTAACGTAATCCGCCAGCAGGCCGTACAGATAAGCGGCAAACGGGCCGGTAGCGCGAATCGTAAAAGCGAAAATCAACAGCTCAATAATCTGCTGGCTAAAGAAAGCGATAATAATAGCGATAACACCGGTAATGATTACAATTCTTTTACTGCTCTTTAGTTCGCTTTCCGACGTATGCGCTTTTTTATTAATGAAACCGTAATAGATATCTTTAACCATAATACTGGAGGCACCCAGTAAATCACCAGAGCCGCTCGACATGGTAGCAAACAGAACGGCGGACAATATCACGCCGGCAAACAGCGGCGGTAGCTTATTCGCGGCGGTAATTGCCAGCGCATCGTTAGCCGTAATATCAGGATAATAGACGGAGGCGATAAGACCGAAAATAGCCGGTACCAGCGCATAGGCCGCGATCACCAGGCCGCACAGCAGGGCACCGCGTATCGCTATTTTTTCATTTTTAGCCGAGTAAAAACGCTGAACCGCTTCCTGTCCGGTACAAAATGTCATGAAATACATAACGATCAGACCAATGATTGAGCCCCAGCCCAGGCGGGTGGTGGATAATTTTTCCTGAGGCAGGGCGTGGAAAACGTGCGTCCAGCCAGCGGGATCGCTGGCCAGAATATAGATCACAGCAATGGTGAAGCCGAAAACGATAATAAAAAACTGGATGAAATCGGTAAGCGACAGGCTCCACATGCCGCCGACCCAGGTATAAAAAACCAGCAGGCAACCGGCAACCAGCAGCGCTATCGAAAAATGAATATTCAGCATTACGCTGACCACGGTCGCACAGGCGGTAATCTGCGCTGCCGCCAGGGAGATTAAAGAAATAACCGACAGGATACTGGTAATTAAATGGCTGCTTTTGCCATAACGTCTGCCGATGATTTCCGGCACCGTTGTCGCCATCGCCCGGCGCATATAAGGCGCAATAAACGCCACCAGGAAAATACCGATACCGGTAGCGATAACATACCAGGCAGCGGAGATACCCCATTCCCCATAGGCTTTAGCCGTTACGCCAATGGTGCTGCCGCCGCCAATTTCCGTGGCTGCCAACGTGCCTGCCAGCATAACTGTACCTAAACGTCGCCCGGCAAGATGATAATCGTCTGAGTTGTTTATACGTGTTCTGGCATAGAGAGAGACGCCAATCATTATAAGGACATAGAGAATAACGATGACGGTAATGACGGTATGGTTACTCACGCTGTTTCTCCTCTGGTTTAAACTGACAGCTTTTGAGCAAGAAACAGACCAGCAAACGGCGGGCAAGGAGATACGCGGCTCAGGCAATTGATAGGAGACGCTGATGGCGGCAGGGAATAATTACTGGTTAATTATTTGTTGCGTTATTTATTTCCTTGCTAATTGATAATCCGGTATTAATAAAGATGTGGTGAGAGTGATAAGAATCTCAAAATGAGAGTCATTTATCAGATGGATAATAGAACGTGCAGGATGACTCGGCTTCGCCTCGCCCTTCGGGTCGTTGCCGCTGGCAACGTTGTCTCGCCTGCGCTCGACTCGCACCTGCCGCAGGTTCTCATCCTGCCGATTTTGCATAGCAAAAAGGCACCTTTAGGGTGCCTTTCTACATTGGTGGGTCGTGCAGGATTCGAACCTGCGACCAATTGATTAAAAGTCAACTGCTCTACCAACTGAGCTAACGACCCGATGGTGGGTGATGACGGGCTCGAACCGCCGACCCCCTCCTTGTAAGGGAGGTGCTCTACCAACTGAGCTAATCACCCATTTCGGTGCGACAATCAAAGATGGTGGGTGATGACGGGCTCGAACCGCCGACCCCCTCCTTGTAAGGGAGATGCTCTACCAACTGAGCTAATCACCCATCTTTGAAGTTGTCTTACACTGCGGGCCTTCCGAAGAAGATGGTGGGTGATGACGGGCTCGAACCGCCGACCCCCTCCTTGTAAGGGAGATGCTCTACCAACTGAGCTAATCACCCCCGCTGTGTGGAGTCGCATTATAGGGAGAGTTGGCAATGAGTCAACGCTTTTTAAATTGAAAATGTTTGTTCGTCTTAAAATTAGGCATCCTGTCGCGCTTTTAGCCGAAACTGCTGCCGAACCCGATGAAAATTCAGTGGCCTGATGCATCATCACCGGGTTTGCCGTTGAGGAATCAGGGGCAGGTGATAGAATATGCGCACTGAACCTATGCATGAAAAACACCTTTTCTGTCATTCCGCAGAAAAACTGCGCACTAAGGCAAGCTCAATGAAAATCAAAACCCGTTTCGCGCCGAGTCCGACCGGTTACCTGCATGTCGGCGGCGCCCGTACCGCACTCTATTCCTGGCTGTTTGCTCGTAACCACGAAGGTGAATTTGTCCTGCGCATTGAAGATACCGACCTGGAGCGCTCCACGCAGCAGGCCATCGACGCGATTATGGATGGCATGAACTGGCTGAATCTTGACTGGGATGAAGGCCCTTACTATCAGACTAAGCGCTTCGATCGCTATAACGCGGTGATTGACGAGATGCTGGAAGCGGGAACGGCCTATAAATGCTACTGCTCGAAAGAGCGTTTAGAGCAGCTGCGCGAAACGCAGATGGCAAACGGCGAAAAGCCGCGCTATGACGGTCATTGCCGCGACAGCCATGAGCATCATGCCGCAGACGAGCCGCACGTGGTGCGCTTCCGCAATCCGCAGGAAGGCTCGGTAGTGTTTGACGATCAGATCCGTGGTCCGATTGAATTCAGCAATCAGGAGCTGGACGATCTGATTATTCGCCGCACCGACGGTTCGCCAACCTATAACTTCTGCGTAGTCATTGATGACTGGGATATGGAAATCACCCACGTTATTCGTGGCGAAGACCATATCAACAACACGCCGCGCCAGATCAATATCCTGAAGGCTATCGGCGCACAGGTGCCGGTCTATGCGCATGTTTCCATGATTCTGGGCGACGATGGCAAAAAACTTTCTAAACGCCACGGCGCGGTAGGGGTCATGCAGTATCGTGACGATGGCTATCTGCCGGAAGCGCTGCTCAATTACCTGGTTCGCCTGGGCTGGTCACACGGCGATCAGGAAATTTTTTCGATTGACGAGATGAAACAGTTCTTCTCGCTGGATGCGGTAAGCAAATCTGCCAGCACCTTCAATACCGAAAAGCTGCTGTGGCTGAATCATCACTATATCAACACGCTGCCGCCGGAATATGTTGCTACGCATCTGCAATGGCACATCGAGCAGGCGCAGATCGATACCCGTACCGGCCCTGAACTGGCACAGCTGGTAAAACTGCTGGGCGAGCGCTGCAAGACGCTGAAAGAGATGGCTGCCTCCTGCCGCTATTTCTATGAAGACTTTGACACGTTTGATGCGGATGCCGCGAAAAAACATCTGCGTCCGGTAGCGCGTCAGCCACTGGAAATGGTACGCGACAAACTGGCCGCGATCGGCGACTGGACGGCAGAAAACGTACACCATGCCATTCAGGCGACGGCGGACGAGCTGGAAGTGGGAATGGGCAAAGTAGGTATGCCGCTGCGTGTCGCCGTAACGGGAGCGGGGCAGTCGCCTGCGCTGGATGTCACCGTACAGGCAATCGGCAAAACCCGTACCGTTGCGCGCATCGAGCAAGCGCTGGCATTTATTAGTGAGCGCGAAGCGCAGGGCTAAGGTTTAACCCTGACTGTTTACCATCGAAACCGGGAGCCTGAGCTTCCGGTTTTTTTACTCATCTTCAATATTCAGCCGTTGCAGTAATCCTTTCACACCTTCGCGCAACAGCAGCTTTTGCAACGTCTCCTGTTCCAGCGGCGTCATCTGCTGAACGCAGGAAAGTAATAGCGTAGGCAAGGTTCCCTGTTTCGCCAGATAGGCACCCGCCGGTTCAGCGACATGACGGGCAGCATTCAAATAGTTAGTGACCCGCTCATCGATTTTTACAACGCGTGCTTTTCCACCCTGAACGCCCGGTTTGGGCTTAGTGATCCAACCCTCGCGCTTAATCCATTTATTGATCGTCTGGCGCGTATAGCCTGTTCGTTGGGCAAGCTCATCCGGAGTTAGCCATTCCTCTTTCACGTTTCCCTCCCTGTAAACTTAAATAACAGGTCAATATATTACATGAAAACGTGATGTGATTAACTAACGTGGATCACTAACAGAAAAGGTGTTGTCCTCCCCCTTCAGGCGGAGGACAGCAGACATTAACGCGAGGCGGGAGCGGCTTCTGGGGCAGGGCGGTAAGCAAGGAAGTAGGCGAGGCCAACAAATACCGCGCCGCCAACAGCGTTGCCGAGGTAAACGCCAATGAAGTTCGGCAAATAGTCGGCCCAGGTCAGCTGACCGGCAAAAATCGCCGCCGGAACGATAAACATATTCGCCACCACGTGCTGGAAGCCGATAGCGACGAAGGCCATTACCGGGAACCAGGCACCGAGGATCTTGCCAACCATATCTTTACTGGCGAATGCCAGCCAGACGGCGAGGCATACCAGCCAGTTGCAGCCGATACCGGAAATAAACGCGTGGGTAAAATCGGCGTTAACCTTGGCGCTGGCGATAGCGACGGTTTTGTTCAGATAATCCCCTTCGGTCATCCCCAGCATATGACCAAAGAACCAGGCCACCGCCACGCTGCCGATGAAGTTAGCGATAGTGACCCAGAACCAGTTGCGCAGCACGCTGAAGCCGCTGACCTGACGGGCAAACCAGGCGACAGGCAGAGCCAGCATATTGCCGGTTAGCAGTTCACCGCCAGCAAGAATGGTCAGAATCAGGCCAACGGGGAATACGGCAGCCCCGAGGAAGCCACCGAAGGAGCCCCAGTCGGCAGGCAGTTTGTTGATAACGTGCAGGTCGAGCAGGAAACCGACCGCAATAAAGGCGCCAGCCATAAAGCCAAGAATTAACAGAGTGGAAACCGGCAAACGGCTTTTTGTCACCCCCGACTGGATAGCGATGGCGGCGATTTCTTTAGGTGAATGCAAGGACATAGTAGCTCTGGTGTGTTAGTCAAAAGATCATGCTGGTTTTCGCCTCTTACCGGCGGCAGGGCGCGGCTGATAAGGGATGCGATTAACCATTCAATTAGTTAGCGCGCGAAGTTTTGCATAGCATATTAACAATAACAAGCAACTTTTTATAATTACATTAACCATAAGTTAACAAGCAAGACGCCGCCAACCGTGCCTGCCAGCGGGAAATCTTTCCACAACGCCAACTTGCCTCATGAACTCACTCTACGCCCTGCGATTGAGGATAATTATCCGGTACTAAAATTTTTCACCGGCGCCGGCAACTACGCCCCGTTTGACGCCTTTTTCAGCGATCGGACACAGATTTTAAATTTGCCGTTGACACCCTGGAGGCGGTTTCATATCATGCGCTCCGTCAACACGACACGATTATCCGGTTCGGGGCTATAGCTCAGCTGGGAGAGCGCTTGCATGGCATGCAAGAGGTCAGCGGTTCGATCCCGCTTAGCTCCACCAAATCCTATCCCAAGGGGTTTGGCAACGGTTAATCACTATCTCTGATGTGGGGGTATAGCTCAGCTGGGAGAGCGCTTGCATGGCATGCAAGAGGTCAGCGGTTCGATCCCGCTTATCTCCACCATACGCTTCTTTCTTTTCCCGTTATCTTCTTATCGTTGTAAATCCACGCTGTTCTTTTCTCTGCGTTTACCGCTTGTTACCTTTTATTCGTCTGCATCTGGACAACGCTAAAACCGCCTCTCCTGGTCTGTGACGCTTTTGGTTTGCAGCCTGCTGTCGGGCATAAAAAAACCGGGCAAGGCCCGGTTTTCTGTATAGGCTGGGGGAATCAACCACCTAATACCAGCCCTGCGATAGAGGCTGAAAGCACGCTCACCAGCGTAGAACCGTAAAGCAGCTTCAGGCCGAAGCGCGAAACCACGTTGCCCTGTTCCTCATGCAGACCTTTAATCGCACCGGCCACGATGCCGATAGAAGAGAAGTTAGCAAAGGAGACCAGGAACACGGAAAGGATGCCTTCGCCGCGCGGTGAAAGTTGAGTGGCAATTTTTTGTAGCTCCATCATCGCTACAAATTCGTTGGAAACCAGCTTGGTAGCCATAATACCGCCTACCTGCAACGCTTCGTTTGCCGGTACGCCCATAACCCAGGCGAACGGGAAGAAGATATAGCCAAGTACGCCCTGGAAGCTGATGCCGAAGATGGCGTCAAACAGCGCGTTGATGCAGCTAATCAGGGCGATAAAGCCGATCAGCATCGCCGCGACGATAATCGCTACGCGGAAACCAGCCAGAATATATTCACCCAGCATTTCAAAGAAGCTCTGATCTTTATGCAGATCGTTAAGCTGTAGATCTTCTTCATTTTCCACGCTGTAGGGGTTGATCAGCGACAGCACGATAAAGGTACTGAACATATTCAATACCAGCGCGGCAACCACATATTTTGGTTGCAGCATCGTCATATAGGCACCGACGATCGACATGGAAACGGTGGACATCGCGGTAGCGGCCATGGTGTACATGCGGCGCTGCGACATCTTGCCAAGGATATCTTTATAAGCGATAAAGTTTTCTGACTGTCCCAGAATCAGTGAACTGACCGCGTTAAATGATTCCAGTTTACCCATGCCGTTAATTTTTGACAGCACGGTGCCGATAGCGCGGATAACGATCGGCAGAATACGCAGATGCTGCAAAATACCAATCAGAGCGGAGATAAACACAATCGGGCAGAGGACGTTAAGGAAGAAGAACGCCATACCTTTATCACTCATACCGCCGAATACGAAGTTGGTCCCTTCAGCTGCGTATTTCAACAGGTAGTCAAACAGGCCAGCAAAGCCTTTTACGAATCCCAGGCCAGCTTCAGAGTTGAGGAAAAACCAGGCAAGCAGAACCTCAATCACTAACAGCTGTATAATAAAACGGACGCGGATGCGTTTGCGATCGCGGCTCACCAGCAATGCCAGCAAGGCAACCACAACCAGCGCCAGAACAAAATGCAAAATGTGGGACATGTATGCTCCGATTTTGAGGCAGGTTATATTTCGCTGCGTATTCTATGTAACAGCGAGCGTAAAAACGAGATCAAGTCCACAATATAACAATTACTTGTCGCCGTACTCACCAGAAAGGTCTTACCGATCACAACTGTAACACTGATTAAAAAACCCACATATTTATTGTTAACATTCCATGCATGACATAGAGTTAATGGGTTGCTGAATTTTGAACACTCCGCTATTGTAAATAAAAGTATAGCCATTGCTATACTTTATAGCGCGAGCTATCACAGCGATAACGATAACCAAATTTTACCTTGGCTCCAGTCCCTTTACTCTGTAGAGGTGACATGACTTTCAGACAGGATAATAACTATGTTAGAAGGCCGCACCGCGGAACGAGCAGCACGCGGAGCCCGCAAAATCAAGCTGGCACTGCTGGGGCCGGCTTTTATCGCGGCAATTGGCTATATCGATCCTGGAAACTTCGCCACCAATATTCAGGCTGGCGCTTCCTACGGCTATAAGCTGCTGTGGGTGGTGGTATGGGCCAATATTATGGCGATGGTGATCCAGCTGATGTCCGCCAAGCTGGGCATCGCTACCGGGAAAAACCTCGCAGAACATATACGCGATCGCTTCCCGCGCCCGGCGGTATGGTTTTACTGGGTACAGGCGGAAATTATCGCCATGGCTACCGATTTGGCGGAGTTTATTGGTGCCGCGCTCGGTTTCAAAATGCTGTTTGGCATCTCACTGTTACAGGGCGCGGTACTGACCGGTATTGCGACCTTTCTGATACTGATGCTGCAAAACCGCGGGCAGAAACCGCTGGAGCTGGTGATTGGCGGGCTGCTGCTGTTTGTGGCCGCTGCCTATATCGTTGAGCTGTTCTTTTCGCAGCCGAAGATGAGCGAGCTGGTGCAGGGGATGGCGCTGCCCTCATTGCCAACCGCAGACGCGGTCTTCCTCGCGGCGGGCGTGCTGGGCGCGACCATTATGCCGCACGTTATCTATCTGCACTCCTCGCTGACGCAAAACGGCGGGCGCGGCAGCTCACGTGGCGAGCGCTATTCCTCCACCAAGCTGGACGTAGCGATTGCCATGACTATCGCCGGATTCGTTAACCTGGCGATGATGGCGACGGCGGCGGCGGCCTTCCACTTTAACGGGCACTCCGGGGTGGCGGATCTCGATCAGGCCTATCTGACGCTGAAGCCGCTGCTAAGCGATGCCGCCGCGCTGGTCTTTGGGCTGAGTCTGGTAGCAGCGGGCCTCTCCTCAACGGTAGTCGGTACGCTGGCGGGCCAGGTGGTGATGCAGGGCTTTATTCATTTCCATATTCCGCTCTGGCTGCGTCGTGCTATTACCATGCTGCCTTCTTTTATTGTGATTATGGCGGGATGGGACCCGACGCGCATTCTGGTGATGAGTCAGGTGCTGCTAAGTTTTGGTATTGCGCTGGCGCTAATCCCGCTGCTGGTATTTACCGGCAAGCAAGAGTTGATGGGCGATATGACTAACTCGCGTATCATGCAGGGCGTAGGCTGGCTGATTGTCGGGCTGGTAGTGGCGTTAAATATCTATCTGCTGGCAGGCGAGGCGCTGGGCCTCGGCTGAAAGAACGGTGCCGCACAGGCGGCACCGGATTAATCGTGATGATGACGGTGATGTTTTTCCCACTGGCGGTGATGGTGCTCGCGGGCGCGCTCATGGTGCCGCCACTCCCGCTCCCGCCGCCATTCGCGATGCCGCCACTCCCGCTGACGTCGCCACTCCTCATGACGCCACCAGCGTCCCTGCTGCCATTCATAGCGGTCACGCCACCAGCGCCCATCGCGCCAGCGGCCGCCGTCCCAATATTGTCCGTGACGATCGCGATCGCCCAGCTGTAGGGTAACGCCAGGAAGCAGAGTAAGCGTAGCGCCGTCGGCACGTGCTGTGTGTATTGTGAAAGGGGACAAACATGCCAGCAAAGCGGCAATAATAATGGCGCGTTTCATATTTCTCCTTATCAGTGCGCAAACAGCAGCACCGTAGTACCAGCATATAAATAACGCGCACAAATAGCAGCCACCGCTATCTGAAAAAGATAAGGATAATCTGGATTGGGAATTTTCTGGCTGCACACAGGCAGCCAGAAAGGGGGAGGGAAATTAGCTTAGCAGCGCGTCGATCTCCTGTAGTTCCTGCGCGCTAAGCGGGCTTTGCTGAAGCATTTCTACCGCGTCATCAATCTGACTGGTTTTGCTGGCCCCGATCAGCACGCTGGTCATGGCGGGCTGGCGCAGCACCCATGCCAGCGCCATCTGCGCCAGTTTCTGACCGCGACGCTGAGCGATAGCGTTTAACTGCTGCACTTTCGCCATTTTCTCCGGCGTCAGCTGATCGACGTTCAGGAAGCGGCTGCCGCTGGCAGCGCGTGAATCTTCCGGTACGCCATGCAGATAGCGATCGGTCAGTACGCCTCCGGCCAGCGGAGAAAAGGCGATACAGCCAACCCCGTTATGTTGCAATACTTCCAGCAACCCTTCTTCCGGCTGGCGCTCAAACAGCGAATACTTTGGCTGGTGAATCAGGCAGGGCGTGCCCAGCTGACGCAGAATCTCAATCGCCTGCGCCGCAAGCTCTGCGGGGTAGTTGGAAATAGCGGCATACAGCGCTTTCCCCTGACGCACCACCTGATCGAGCGCCATCATGGTTTCTTCCAGCGGCGTTTCCGGGTCCGGACGATGGTGATAGAAAATATCCACATATTCCAGCCCCATACGCTTCAGGCTCTGATCGAGGCTGGAGATAAGATATTTACGCGATCCCCAGTCACCGTAGGGGCCGTCCCACATGGTGTAGCCCGCTTTGGTCGAGATAATCAGTTCATCACGATAGGAGCGAAAATCCTCGCGCAGGATCCTGCCAAAATTCTCTTCAGCCGATCCTGGCGGCGGGCCGTAGTTGTTCGCCAGGTCAAAATGGGTGATGCCGCGATCGAAGGCATGGCGCAACAGCTCACGGCTGTTATCGACGCGAGTGCTGTCGCCGAAGTTATGCCACAGACCAAGTGAAACGGCAGGCAGCTTAAGGCCGCTGCGGCCTGAGCGACGATACTCCATCTGCCGATAGCGGGCGGTGTCCGGTTGATAATGCATAGCAGTTCCCTGAAAGAAGTGGAGAAAAGAGGCGTAAGCAGCTTAGCAGTGTATACGTTTACACTTAATGAAAAGCGCGCGGTAGCTCGCAATTACAGAAATTTCTTTAAGCGTAACGCCCGGTTGCCACGGCGGTAAGGTGGATAACAATATCGTATGTCGACGTGACGACAGAATATTCGATACTGAAATGACCTGATTGCGCAAGGAGTCTGCTATGTCTGCCTTCACCGTAAGTGATTATCTGCTACAGCGCCTGAATGAAATCGGTATCAATCATCTGTTTGGCGTGCCGGGCGATTTTAACCTGACGTTTCTTGACCGGGTCATCGCTCATCCCCGTCTGGCCTGGGTAGGCTGTGCCAACGAGCTGAATGCCGCTTACGCGGCGGATGGCTACGCCCGCAGCCGCGGCGCGGCGGCGCTGTTGACCACCTTCGGCGTTGGCGAGCTGAGTGCCATCAACGGTACGGCGGGCAGTTATGCGGAATATCTGCCGGTTATTCATATCGTCGGCGCGCCTTCACTGGCCGCCCAGCGACGCGGCGATCTTATTCACCACTCGTTAGGCGACGGCGATTTCAGCCATTTTCTCCGTATGCAGCGTGAAGTAACTGTAGCGCAGGCGGTGCTGAACGCTGAGAACGCCTGCGCTGAGATCGATCGGGTTATTGGCGAAGCATTAAAGCAGCGGCGTCCCGGCTATCTGCTGTTGCCGGTGGATGTGGTGGGCGCTGCCGTTGATGCACCCGCGCAGCCGCTGTTGCCGCGCAACGTCGCCGATACGCAGGTGCTGAATGCCTTTCGTGCCGCGGCGGATAAGTTACTGGCGCAGGCGGGCAGCGTTTCGCTGCTGGCAGATTTTCTCGCCGATCGTTTTGACGTAACGCAGCAGCTGGCGCACTGGCTGGAGGCGGTGCCGCTGCCGCACGCCACGCTGCTGATGGGGAAAGGCATACTGAATGAGCAGCAGCCGGGGTTTGTCGGCACCTATGCGGGCGAAGGCTGCGCGGAAGAAGCGCGTCGGGCGATTGAGCAGGCGGAGGCGATTATCACCGTTGGAGTGCGCTTTACCGATACCATTACCGTTGGCTTTACCCAGCGCATTGCGCCTGCCAGAAATATAGATGTACAGCCGTTTAGCGCGACGGTGGCGGGCGAGCATTTCTCCCCGCTGCCGATGGACGCGGCGGTTACCGCGTTGCGCCAGCTGTGTGAACGTTATGCCGCTCGCTGGCCGCAGCCTGTCTGCTCGCCCGCGCCGTTGGCACAGGACGATCGCCCCGTTATGACGCAAAATGCCTTCTGGCAGGCGATGCAGGATTTCTTGCGGCCAGGCGATCTGATACTGGCGGAGCAGGGCACCGCCGCCTTTGGCGCGGCGGCGCTGCGTCTGCCTGCCGGTGCGCAGCTGGTGACGCAGCCGCTGTGGGGATCTATCGGCTATACTTTGCCGGCGGCCTTCGGCGCGCAGACGGCGCAGCCTGAACGGCGGGTCATTTTGCTGATTGGTGACGGCTCGGCGCAGCTAACGGTGCAGGAACTCAGTTCGATGATGCGCGACAATCTGAAGCCGCTGATTTTCCTGCTGAACAATGAAGGTTATACCGTAGAGCGCGCTATCAACGGTGCCGATCAGCGCTATAACGATATCGCCGCCTGGAACTGGACGCAGATACCGCAGGCGCTGAGCGAATCGTGTCCGGCGCAGAGCTGGCGCGTGGTTGAGCCGGTTCAGCTCACTGAAGTCATGAAGCTCATCGCCGACGCGCCGCGTCTGTCGCTGGTGGAAGTGGTGCTGCCGCGGCTTGATTTACCGCCGCTGCTGCAACAGGTTTCCGCTTCGCTAAACCAGCGCAATTCCGCATAGCGATTTCAGAAAGTTGGTGCTGTTCAGCGTCCGCGTTCACGGTTATGGTAGCGGGCGATTTGACAAAACGCCCACCTTTCCTTGCGGTGGGCGTTGTTGTTTTACCAGGGGAATTTTATAGTGTCCCGTAAAGAATTACTTTAAGCGGAGCAGCAGAATAATGACGAAATACGCTTTGGTGGGCGACGTTGGTGGAACCAACGCGCGCCTGGCGCTGTGCGAAGTTGAGACCGGCCTGATTTCTCAGGTCACCACCTATTCCACCTCGGAGCATCCCAGCCTGGAGGCGGTGATCCGTCTGTTTTTGCAGGCTCAGGCGCTGGAAGTGAAGGATGGCTGCATCGCTATCGCCTGCCCAATTACTGAAGACTGGGTTGAGATGACCAACCACGACTGGGCGTTCTCGACCCAGGCGCTGAAAACCAGCCTCGGTTTCGATCACCTGGAGATCATTAATGACTTCACTGCGGTATCGATGGCGATCCCGATGCTGACGGAAAACGACGTATTGCAGTTTGGCGGCGGCGCAGCGGTAAAAGATAAGCCGATTGCCGTTTACGGCGCGGGTACCGGGCTGGGCGTGGCGCATCTGGTGCATGTCGATCGCCGCTGGGTGAGCCTGCCGGGCGAAGGCGGGCATGTCGATCTCGCGTCGAACAGCGTTGAAGAGGATATGATTTTGCAGGTGCTGCGTGAAGAGCTGGGCCATGTCTCCGCCGAGCGCGTGCTGTCAGGTTCTGGCCTGGTTAATCTCTATCGCGCTATTGTCAAAGCGGATAATCGCGTGCCGGAAAACCTGAAGCCGAAAGATGTCTCGGAGCGGGCGCTGGCCGATAGCTGCACCGACTGCCGCCGTGCGCTGTCGCTGTTCTGCGTGCTGATGGGGCGCTTCGGTGGCAACCTGGCGCTTAACCTTGGCACTTTCGGCGGCGTCTATATTGCTGGCGGTATCGTGCCGCGCTTCCTGGAGTTTTTTAAAGCTTCCGGCTTCCGCGCCGCCTTTGAAGATAAAGGCCGCTTCCGCGACTATGTACATGCCATCCCGGTCTATATGATCACCCACGATCAGCCGGGGCTGCTGGGCGCGGGCGCGCATCTGCGTCAGACGCTGGGGCGCGTGCTGTAAACGCTGGCGGGCAGCTGTGGCCCGCTACCGTCACAGGTGCATCAGCTGGCGAAAGGTCTTCACTTTGCTGCGGCTCACCGGGACCTGAAAATCCAGGTCACGCAGCCGCAGTAAATAGGTGTTGTTAAACCAGGGCTCGATTTCGCGGATTTTATTGAGATTGACGCAGAACGAGCGGTGGCAGCGGAAAAACTGGTTCTCCGGCAGCCGACTGCAAAATTCCGTGATTGCCATCGACATCACATACTCTTCCCGCCGCGTATAAACAAACGTCAGCTTCTCGTGCGCTTCCACATAGTAAATATCGTTAATATCGGTCACGATAATCCGCTCATCCTTGATCAGATTCACGGTCTGTACCGCCGGGCGCAGCGTCTGTACCGCCTGCTGATGCTGCTGTTGCCAGTGCGCCTCCAGCTTGTTCAGCATGGTAACGATACGCGATTCATGGTAAGGCTTGAGGATATAGTCAAAAGCCTCCAGCTCGAATGCCTCTACCGCATGCTCTTTCCACGCGGTAATAAAGACAATCTGCGGCTTACTGGCGAACTTACTGATGTTTTGTGCCAGCAATACGCCGTCCAGCGAGGGGATATTAATATCCAGGAAAATCACGTCTACTTCGCTGTGCTGGAGGAATTTCAGCACGTCGAGGCCGTCGTCAAAGCAGGCGACAATCTCAATGGCGCTGTGCTGCTTAATGATCCAGCTCAGCTCCTGCTGCGCCAGAAACTCATCTTCAACAATAATCGCTTTCACTTACTTCTCCTGCTCAGGCCGTCAGGGACCGCGTTTTTTCCGGCAGCTTTTCGCCGTTTTTACTGATATCAAAGGCGATTTCCGTGCCCGGGTGCAGTTGGGTAATCTGTAGCCCGCCGCCATACAGCAGCTTCACGCGATGATGGACATTCAGCAGACCGATCTTATTGCCCGGCATTTCATTGCGCGCCACGCGAGCGATCACATCGTCGCTGATGCCGTTGCCGGTATCGCGCACCGCGATACGTACCCGATCGCCGTGATCCTCTACCGACAGCGTCACCACGCCTTTGCCACGGCAGGGCTGGATGCCGTGAACGATGGCGTTTTCCACCAGCGGCTGGATCAGCAGGCTGGGCAGCGTACAGTTTATCTCTTCATCAATGTGGTAAAGCATCGTCAGCTTATCGCCGAAGCGCGCCTGCTCGATAGCGATGTAGTCCTTCACCTGATACAGCTCTTTTTTAATATCGATCGGCTCATCGTCATTCAGCTCCAGGTTGTAGCGCAGATAGCGCGACAGATTAATGATCAGCTGGCGGGCGGTATCGGGATTCAGGCGAATCGAGGAGGAGATAGCGTTCAGTGCGTTGAACAGAAAGTGAGGATTAATCTTGCTTTGCAGAGCGCGCAGTTCCGCTTTATTTGCCATCTCGCGCAGCTGCTCGGTACGCGATACTTCCAGCTGGGTGGAGATAATCTGCGACAGGCCCACCGCCATCTCTTTCAGCGACCAGGTAATACGGTGCGCGTGGCGATAGTAGATTTTCAGCGTGCCGGTTACCTCACTTTTTTCCCATAGCGGAATCACGATCATTGAGTGGATATCACGCGAGCGCCACGCCTCATCGTTGTTCTTAATAATGATTTTACCGTAGTTGAGCGCCTGCTGTGTGGTGGGGCTGAGGCCGTCGTCGCCGTCGTGGTAAAGCTGCTCACCGTAGCCGACATAGGCGAGGATCTGATGTTTATTCGTGATCGCCACCGCATCAGCGTTAATGTCGTTACGGATGATTTCACACACTTTGCGTAGCGAATCACTGTTGACCTGACGGAACAGCGGCAGGGTTTTGTTGGCAATATCCAGCGCCAGCTTGGCATGGCGGGCGGCGATTGCCTCTTTCTCACCTTCGACGCTCTGCACCAGCAGCACAATCAGGCCGATGCTGACCGCGCCGAGGATCATTGGAATTGCGATTTCCGAGACAATTTCGATGCCCAGCGCGGCCGGGCGCGCCCAGAGAATAATCAGCAGCATGGTCAGCGATTCGCACAGCATGCCGCCAAGTATTCCCAGCCGCCAGCGCTGTTCTTTCGCTACTTTTACATTGATCCAGCCTGAAACGATACCGGCGAGAATACTGGTAATCAGACAGGGGACGGCGGAGACGCCGTGCATATCAATTAAAAAGCGATGCAGCCCGGCGATAATACCGGTGGCGATGCCAACCCAGGGGCCGAACAGAATGCCGCCGGACATCACGGCGATGATGCGCACGTTGAGCAGCGAACCGTCAACGTTTACTGCCGACCAGGTGCTGAACAGCGCAAAGAGCGAAAAGATAGCGGTGACTGCCATCAGCTCCTGGCGCGAATGCTCATCTTTTTGCAACAGCTGGCGAAAGTGGCGCGTACGCGTCAGGAAAAAGAGGCAAATCAGCATCAGGGCGGCGCGGTCAAACACCGCCAGCAGCATATCGAATATGGATTGCACAGGCGTCTCGTGGCTTACTTCATCAGTCGCTATAATAAGAAAAGTCTTTACTGCACGCCACGATCTTCCGCTTTTTCCTCTCGTTGTCCGATAGCTGGACGATAACAATTTATTTCCATCGACCCGTCGACAAAATGACCGCTGCCAGGCTATGGTCAATCTTCGACCGCATCGGCGGTCAGCGTCGCTCGGACGGTCCGGGCGCTTACGTATTCACAGAGGTTACTATGGCTGATAACAGCTCGTCTCGCCGTTTTTCCCGTATTGAACGCCTTCCTCCCTATGTATTTAACATCACCGCTGAGCTGAAAATGGCTGCGCGACGGCGCGGCGAAGATATTATCGATTTCAGTATGGGCAATCCCGATGGCGCGACACCGCCTCATATTGTGGAAAAGCTTTGTCAGGTGGCGCAGCGTGACGATACGCACGGCTACTCCGCATCACGCGGCATTCCCCGCCTGCGCCGGGCGATCTCCCGCTGGTACGCCGATCGCTATCAGGTTGAAATCGATCCTGAATCAGAAGCGATCGTGACGATTGGCTCGAAAGAGGGGCTGGCGCATTTGATGCTGGCAACGCTCGATCATGGCGATACCGTGCTGGTGCCGAATCCCAGTTATCCGATTCATATTTACGGTGCGGTAATTGCTGGCGCGCAGGTGCGCTCGGTGCCGCTGGTGGCAGGCGTTGATTTCTTTAACGAGCTGGAAAGGGCGATTCGCGAAAGCTATCCCAAGCCGAAAATGATGATCCTCGGCTTCCCCTCCAATCCTACCTCACAGTGCGTTGAGCTTGATTTTTTTGAGCGGGTGATTGCGCTGGCGAAGCAGTACAACGTGCTGGTGGTACACGATCTTGCCTACGCCGATATCGTTTATGACGGCTGGAAAGCGCCTTCCATCATGCAGGTGCCGGGCGCGCGCGATGTGGCGGTGGAGTTCTTTACCCTGTCGAAAAGCTACAATATGGCGGGCTGGCGCATCGGCTTTATGGTGGGCAACAGGGAGCTGGTGGCAGCGCTGGCGCGAATCAAAAGCTACCACGATTACGGCACCTTTACGCCGCTACAGGTGGCGGCCATCGCCGCGCTGGAAGGCGATCAGCAGTGCGTACGTGATATCGCCGAGCAGTATAAGCGGCGGCGTGATGTACTGGTCAAAGGGCTACATGAGGCGGGCTGGATGGTGGAGATGCCGAAAGCCTCAATGTATGTCTGGGCGAAAATTCCTGACTACTATGCGCATCTTGGTTCACTGGAGTTTGCCAAACGGCTGTTGCAGGAGGCGAAGGTGTGCGTTTCGCCCGGTATTGGCTTCGGCGACTATGGTGATACGCACGTGCGCTTCGCGTTGATTGAAAACCGCGATCGTATTCGTCAGGCGGTGCGGGGAATTAAGGCGATGTTCCGTGCCGATGGCGTTCTGCCGGGTGCGGTAAAAGGTAGCGAGCTCCTGCCGGAGTAAAATGAAATTGGGCGACGTTGTGCGTCGCCCCCACTTTGCTCGTTTACAGCATCAGCACGAAAGTGCCGACCCAGATCAACAGGAAGAAAGAGATTCCCATCAACGCGTATTTCACCTGAATACTCCTCTGAGCGGTTACGACGGTGGCGATCCCAGGCCAGCGCAACGCGAACAGAATGGCAACAAGATGCGCTTTCTGACGTGCGGCATCGTTGTTTCCGGGTCGTTCTGAGTAACTCAGAACAGGATCGCGCGCTAATTTACGCGCATTCAATGACAAAATAAATAGGCATAATCCCGACAAAGGAATGCTTACTCCACGCCAATCTCCGGCACCACCGACATACCGACGCGCAGACGCGCCAGATTGGGCTGCTGCGTATCGAGCGTGATTTTCACCGGCAGACGCTGCACCACCTTAGTAAAATTGCCCGTGGCGTTATCGGCGGCGATAGCTGAAAACGTGGCGCCGGTAGCGGGCGCGATGCTGTCTACGTGGCCATGAAAACGCTGGCCGGGCAGGGCGTCAACGGCAATCTCCACTCGCTGTCCCGGTTTTACCTTATCCAGCTGGGTTTCCAGGTAGTTGGCGGTAATATAGATCTGCTGTAACGGTACCAGCGCCAGCAGGCGACTACCGGCAGAGACATAGGCACCCTGTCGCAGCGTGCGCTGACCAACCATGCCGCTGACCGGTGCCACGATGCGCGTATAAGAGAGATTCAGCTGTGCCTGATCGACGGAGGCTCTGGCGGCGGCGATATCCGCTTCCGCCTGTTTCTGGCTGGCCTGCAAAATAGCGATCTGTTTTTCCGCCGCCACTGCTGCGGCGCGGTTCTGCTCCACCTGCGCCGCAGCGGATCGCATTGAGGAACTGGCTTTCTGCTGCTCGTCGGCGGTGGCGGTGCCGCTTTGTAACAGGCGGCGATAGCGCTCGGCATTCTGCCCGGCATAGCTGAGCGTCGCCTGACTGGCGTTTACCGCCGCTCTGTTTTGTGCGATGACCGCCTGCTGTTGCTCGCGCTGGGCAATGATGGCCGCCAGCTTCGCCTCGCTCAGCTGTAAATTAGCCTCTGCGCTTTCCAGCGCTACGCGATAGTCGCGGTCGTCCAGCGTAGCGAGCAGATCGCCCGCTTTGACCGGCTGGTTATCACGCACCAGCACCTGGCTGATATAGCCGGAAACTTTCGGCGCAACCAGCGTATAGTCGGCGCTTACCCAGGCATCATCGGTGCGGTAGTCGGCACGGGTCATCACCGACCAGATAAAGCAGGCGATCGCCAGCAGAATAATTAGCAGCGCCGTTAACAGAGCGGTGCGTTTAGCAGGTGTAAAAGACATCATCAGTTTCCCGGTTTTGGCATAACAGGTTGTTGTAGTAAGGTTTGCGGTGGCCAGACGCGCTTTGGCAGCCAGGCGGTGAGCAGAATCAGCAGCAGGGCGAAGACGATCAGCAGCAGATAAGCGTCGCTGATGCTCAGCACCTGCGCCTGATGCCTCACCAGCGTAGAGAAATGGGCGATGTTTTCCGTCGAGCTGATGCTGCCATCGGGCAGCAGCGGCATTGCAGCGCTGGTTTCGCTGGCAGAGCCTGCGCTCATCAATCCGCTACGGCTGGCGGCACCGTCCAGCAAAATATGGGAGTGGAACTGCTCGCGATGGCTGATAAACCACTCCACCAGCGTTCCCGCCGCCACGCTGGAAAAGCCGCGTACGGTATTAAACATCGCTGACGCAAAAGGCCCTTCAGGAGGAAGCACCACCGAGGTGGCGCTCATCAGCACCGGCAAGATCATCATCGGCTGACCGAAAGCCTGCATCACCTGAATCAGCCAGAAGTTTTGTCGCGCCCAGTCGCTGGTGATCTGCGATCCCATCAGGCAGGAGGTGGCCAGCAGCAGCGCGCCACAGCTCAGCATCCAGCGGCAGTCGATCCAGCGAATATTCAGCAGCATGGCAAGGAACGGTGCGATCAGCAGCTGTGGGGCGCCGATGGTCAGCGCCAGCGGCGCAAACTGCGCGGTGCGGAATCCTTCAACCTGAGCAAAATAAGCCGAAGGCAGTGCCGAGCCGGAGAGCGCAATCAGCAGCACTCCCGCCAGCGTCAACAGGCCGTGTGCCAGATTAGGGCGCGCTAACATTTGCAGCCGGAACAGCGGCAGCGGATGAAACCACTCATTGATCAGAAACACCGTCAGCAGCGCCAGGCTTGCCAGCAGCATCGCAACAAGCATGGGCGAGGCGAGCCAGTCCAGCCGCTCGCCCTGGTTCAGCACCAGTATTAACAGCGCCACGCCGCTACAGCCGGTCAGCATGCCAAACAGATCGATTTGGCGAAAACGTTCAGGGCGTGCTGGATCCTGCGGAATACCCCAGCCGATGAGCAGCATAGCGATCAACATCGGAGGGATCACCTGCCAGAAAACAAACGCCCAGCCCACGCTGTCGGTCCAGAAGGCGGCCAGCGAAGCCGCCATATTTGGCCCGAAAGTGGCGGTCAGGGCGTAGGCGCTCAGACCATAGAGCTTAAGCGGCGGCGGCAAAAAGCGTAGCGCCACCGTCATCAGCAGCGGTGGTAGCGCGCCACCGAACGCGCCCTGCAATACTCGCAGCGCCAGAAACAGCGGATAGTGTGTGGCAAACGGCAGCAGCGCGGCAACGGCACCGAAGCCAAACGCCACGCCCAGCGCAAAGCGCCGCAGCGAGAACGTGACGGCGAACCACGGGGCGATCATCATCGCGGCGACTTCCGCCGCCTGATAGCCCGCAATCAGCCAGCTACCCTGGTCATAACCAATACCGAGCGCGGCGCGGATATCCGCCAGCGCGATATCGGTAACGCGGTCGTTAAGGCCGGAAGAGAGCGCGGCGATCAGCACGCCGACCAGCCCCAGCGCCAGACGCAGGGTAAAAGGGTGGGGAGCCGGTGCAGCGGCAGGCTGACCGTTCATAGCAGGTACTCCATACGATTTCTTATTATGAGAAGGTGTATTGTGATGCGATACAGTGAGGGCGAATCTTACATGGCGACTTAATGTATTGCAATGTGGTACAGGCTGGGAAAGCACGATAAAAAGCGCTACAGTAGCGGCGCCCTTCATGGAAAGAGAAGATCATGTTTGACAAAGCGCCGCATGGCGGCGATGAAAAAAACGGCGGCATCCAGGTTATTGCACGCGCTGCGAAAATCCTTAATGCGCTGGGTGAACATCCGGCAGGAATGAGCCTGGGGGAAATCGCGCAGGCGGTGGCATTGCCGCGTTCTACCGTGCAGCGTATTGTGGCGGCGCTTGATGCCGCGCAGATGGTGCGCAGCCATGGCGCAGGTGGTGTGCGGCTGGGCCCGGCGCTGCTGCGCCTGATCTCCAGCGTACATACGGACGTGGTGGAAGTGACGCGTCCGGCGCTCCAGGCGCTGAGCGACGCCACTGGCGAAACCGTATCGCTGGCGCGCGCCAGCGGCAGCCAGCTGGCCATCGTGCATTTTATCGTGGCCGATCGCGAGCTGCGCGTGGTGCCGAGAATGGGCCTTAATCTGCCGCTGTACAGCACGTCCGGCGGGCGGGCGCTGCTGTCGCTGGAGAGTGACGAAGATGTGCGTGCGCTGGTAGGGGAATCCTTTGATGCCATTACCGAAAACACCATTAAAACGCTGCCGGAGCTGCTGCGTCAGCTGAAGGCGATTCGGCAAAGCGGCGTTTCCTTCGATCGCGGTGAAACGCTGGAGGGTATCTCCACCATGGGCGTAGCGCTGGATACTCTGCTGGGACGCTTTGCGGTATCGCTACTGGTTCCGGCAGCACGCTTTCACAAGAATGAAGCGCTCTATCGTCATGAAATACTAAAATGTAAAGAGGCGATGACGCGTGAAATCGGTAAACATCTGGCGCACGATTAAGGAACAAGAATATGACAATGCTACTGGTTGCTGTAGATAATTCGGATGTTTCGCGCAAAGTCGTTGCGCTGGCGGTGGAACAGGCGCGTGCGCTGAAGGCGCAGGTTATGGTGCTGTGCTGCATCGATCCCGCTTATGCCACCTGTGGCGAGCCGCTGGATATTACTGCCGCAGAAGATCCGGCAGATTTTGGTGCGGCGCTGGATGAGCAGAACACCGCCGAGCTGGTAATTCGTCATGCGCTGGCGCAGCTGCTGGGTGCCGGTATTGAAGCGCGTGGACGTATTGTGGCGGGCGAATCGGCAGAAACCATCGTGGCGCAGGCCAGCGCGCTGGACGCACAAATGATTATTATGGGGCGTCGCCATCTGTCGCCGTTTAATCGCCTGCTGAAAGGTTCAGTAAGCGCAGCGGTGATTGAACGTGCACACTGTCCGGTACTGGTTGACGTACGCGCACAATAGTCAGCATCCGCTGAGACGCCATTCTCGCACTTCCTCCCAAAACCTGCGCCAGCTTTTTGCGTATTATGCAGGCTTCGCGTCAGCGCTGGTTAATCCATAAAAAAGCCCGCTCGTAGCGGGCATCAAAGAGTCAGATCGTTGATATTTATAGTTATATAGCCTGGTGTATGGCACAGACATTGTGACGTCTGGGTTGATAATCGCATCCTGGCAGCCTCACGACTAACCGTTTATCTGAATTAATTCAATCGGTCAAAACGTTGATAATGCGTTGTTTATTGCGGGGCATTCCGATTGTATATGCGTGGTTGCCTGTTAAGATGTCGCACCAGCATTAAGGAACAAAGATGAAGAGTAAAATTTACGGCGCTCTGGCGCTGTTTTTATTAGCAGGCTGTACCACCAGTAAACCTGGGGCTTTTGAACGCGTGGATGAGGATCCCGTTTCACATACGGTCCAGTATCGTTATCATCCGCAAAATGTGGATAAAACGGCAATGGAACGTGATGTGGCACACTATTGTAGCGCACAGGGTTTTGATCTGGTTGCACCGTTGCCGCCACAGGAAAGTTATATTCCGGGTTTGAAAACCACCTGGTATCAGTGTAACTACGCGATAAAAGGGTAATAAAGAAATGGGCGAGAATATTCTCGCCCAATTTTTCTTACTTTATATTTATAATATTGCTGTGTGCAGGCTTTGCCGCGAGGTGCGCTACATGGCGCACCCGTTTAGAATCCTTTATCTGCCGCGATGATGATGCCAGCCGTGATGGTTACCACGATCGTGGTGCCATCCCCCGCCTGGGCCGCGGTCGTGTGCAATTATACAGCCGCTGAGCATACTGACAATCGCCAGAACAGAAACGGTTTTTACCATCATTCGCATCTTGCATTCCTTCATTGCCTTAATGACCGTTACTTTAACGGTTAAAAGTGAAGGAATAACGGCTCCATTGTAGAGTTAATTAATTAAATATTTATAAATGTTTCATTAAGTTCAGAATAAGAGAAAAGGACCGGTGAAAAATATAGGAATGAACTGAATGCAGGGAAAGAATGGCAGGAATTTTCTTAAATAAGAGTAATTTTATATTCTCATTCTCATTTGCCGTCCAGATTAATTTTTATCGCTACAAAAGGCTGTTAATAAATACAGGGTTGCTGTTTTTCTGTTGCTAATGTTCATCTGACGGCTGCTTGTTTTCCTTGCGCAAAATAGCGATCGGGCGTTAAGCGTAGTGACAGGCAATGAGGCAATCTGCCGGGATGAATCAGAAAAAATAGTTAAAACGAAGAAAAAGACCTGCTTCCATCTGTTATTTGATTTCTGCTGTCGCTAACGGCTTGATTAATCTGCCTGTAAATGGGCAACAACCATAGTGCTGCCGATCGGCTTCACGTTTTTACCAATGACATATTGAGCGTGTGCCCAAAGCTGGTAGAGTAAGGGCGCTGGATTGTTACTGCATATGCAGGCAAAACCCGATCTCCTGGCCTGTGCCAGGAATCGGGTTTTTTGTTTTTGAGGGAAGCATGAAGATCACCAAAGTGCTTAATAATAACGTCGTGGTCGTTCTGGATGAGCAGCAGTGCGAACAGGTGATCATGGGACGCGGTTTAGGTTTTCAGAAGCGAATCGGCGATACCATTGACAGTGATAAAATAGAGAAAGTGTTTGCCCGTCAGAATGATGCGATGGTGGCGCGCTTGACGGAGTTATTGAGCCAGATCCCGCCAGAGGTGCTGACGACCTGCGATCGCATTACTGAACTGGCGCGTCAGCGGCTGGGTAAGCTACAGGATAACCTTTGTATTGCGCTGGCCGATCACTGCTATTTCGCAATCGTGCGGCATAACGACAATGTTCTCTTGCCCAACGCGCTGCTGTGGGAAATTAAACAGCTTTACCCGCGCGAATTCAGCATTGGCCTTGAAGCGCTGGATATTTTGCAGCAGCGGCTTGGCGTGGCGCTACCGGAAGATGAAGCGGGCTTTATCGCGCTTCACCTGGTGAACGCTCAGCTTAACAGTGAAATGCCGGAGGTGATGCACATTACCCGCGTGATGCAGGAGATACTGCATATCATCAAATATCATTTGCGGCTGGAATACGATCAGCAATCGCTCAGCTATCAGCGTCTGGTCACCCACCTGAAATTTTTCGCCCAGCGCATGTTGAGAAGAAAAACGGTAGCGGACGATGACGCCATGCTTTATCTGCCAATAAAAGAAAGGTATGCCAGCGCATGGCGCTGTGCCGGCAAGATAGATCGGCATCTACAACAGCAATATCAGTGTACGCTAAGCAATGAAGAAAAAATGTTTCTTGCTATCCATATCGAAAGGGTACGTAAAGAGACCGTCTAGCGTTTTATTCAGTAAATAAATTCTGGATTGTTACTGCTTCGGCAGGCAAAACCTGAAGGCAGCCTTATTAACAAGGCCTGTCGTCAGGTTTTTTTTTATTAGCACTATGCCGCCTGTAGGTGGCCGTTATAAAAGGATTGAATATGCCGAATCAACAGATAGCCAGGGATATTATTAGCGGTGTAGGCGGAAGCGATAATATCGTCAGCGTAATACACTGCGCTACCCGGTTGCGCTTTAAATTAAAGGATAACGCGCTGGCCGACAGCGAGGGACTCAAAGCGCACCCCGGTGTGATTATGGTTGTGATTAGCGGGGGGCAGTTTCAGGTAGTAATTGGTAATCATGTGCATGAGGTCTGGCAGGCGATTTGCCAGCAGCTGGGCTATAAAGATGATGCACCCGTCACCACGGAAAAAAAGGGTAAAGAGAAGCTATTTAACCGCCTTATCGATACTATCTCCGGTATTTTTACCCCTTTTCTTGGTGTACTTGCTGGTGCCGGGATCCTGAAAGGTATCCTGGCGCTCTGCGTAGCCTGCGGATGGATGACGACGGAAAGTGGAACCTATAAAATCTGGTTTGTCGCCAGCGACGCGCTGTTTTATTTCCTGCCGATAGTGCTGGGCTATACCGCCGGGAAAAAATTTGGTGGCAGTCCGTTCCTGACAATGGTGATCGGCGGTGCTTTAACGCATCCGCTGATGATTGAGGCGTTTAACGCCAGTACCCAGGCTGGCGCGCCCGCCCAGCTGTTTTTGGGTATTCCTGTTACCTTTCTGAATTACAGCGGTTCGGTGATTCCGGTTATTTTCGCCGCCTGGCTCAGCTGCTGGCTGGAGAAACAGTGCGTGAAGGTTCTGCCTGACGTAATAAAAAACCTGTTTACGCCGCTGATCTGTCTGCTGGTAACCGTTCCGTTAACTTTCCTGCTGATTGGGCCAGTAGCTACCTGGCTTAGCCACGCGCTGGCTGAAGGTTACCAGGCTATTTACGCCTTCGCTCCCTGGCTGGCTGGTATCGTTGTGGGCGGCTTCTGGCAGGTCTGCGTTATCTTTGGTCTGCACTGGGGCTTTATCCCGTTGATGATGAACAACCTGGCCGTGCTGGGACAGGATACGCTGGTACCGCTGGTGCTTCCCGCCGTGATGGGGCAGGCCGGAGCCAGCTTAGGGGTGATGCTGCGTACCCGCGATGCGCAGCTGAAAATGCTGGCAGGTTCGGGAGCGACGGCAGCGGTATTCGGCATTACCGAACCGGTAGTCTATGGCGTAACGTTGCCGCGTCGTCGTCCGTTTATTTTTGGCTGTATCGGCGGTGCGCTTGGCAGTGCGGTAGTCGCATTGTGTGGAAGCCATGCCTATTCCTTTGGACTGACCAGTATCTTCAGCCTGGCGCAGTTTATCCCCGCGTCCGGAATCGATCTGAGCGTCTGGGGAGCGATTGGCGGCGCACTGCTGGCGCTGCTGGTCAGCGCCGTGTTGACTATCATTGCGGGTCTGCCCACAGCTGCGGCCGGTACGACAGCATCTGCCGCAGCTGAAGCCGATAGCGCCACGAATGCGCCTGCCGATATATCCCGTTCAGCCTTAACTTCCGATCGTCATTCTGGCGTTGAGACGCTGCTGGCACCGCTTAGCGGCACCGTTGTTGCACTAGACCAGGTTCCCGATGCCACCTTTGCCAGCGGGCTGCTGGGTAGCGGCGCAGCGATTGTGCCGCAGGATGGCGTCGTCGTCTCGCCTTTCTATGGCGAGGTGGCCTCACTGTTTACTACGCGTCACGCTATTGGCCTGCTCAGCGATAGCGGCATTGAACTACTCATCCATATCGGTATTGATACCGTTAAGCTCAACGGCGAGCATTTTACCGCGCACGTCAAGCCGGGCGACGCCGTCAAGCCGGGCGATCTGCTGCTGGAGTTCAATCGTCAGGCGATCCTGGACGCCGGATTCGATCTCACTACGCCGATCGTGATCAGCAATAGTGAAGACTTTACCCAAGTGGTTACGCTGGCCGACAGCAATACCATCCACGCAGGCGCGCCTTTTCTTGGCGTGCACCACGACAACAAGGAGTGAATATGAAACGCTTTCCGGATAATTTCTTATGGGGTGGGGCAATTGCCGCTAATCAGGTTGAAGGGGCATGGCAGGAGGATGGTAAAGGCTTATCCACCTCGGATGTACAGCCACAGGGTATTTTTGGACCGGTTATAGAACGCGTGCCGGGCGATCGCTCGCTGAAAGATATCGCTATCGATTTTTATCACCGTTATCCAGAAGATGTGGCGCTGTTTGCCGAAATGGGCTTTCGCTGCCTGCGCATCTCTATCGCCTGGACGCGTATTTTCCCGCAGGGCGATGAAACGCAGCCAAACGAAGCGGGTCTGGCCTACTACGATCGGCTGCTTGACGAACTGGCGCGCTATAATATTCAACCGTTGGTGACCCTTTCCCATTACGAAATGCCAATGGGGCTGGTGAAAAAATATGGTGGTTGGGGCAATCGTCAGCTGATTGATTTCTTCCAGCGCTATGCGCGTACCGTTTTCCAGCGCTATCAGCATAAAGTGAAGCTGTGGCTTACCTTCAATGAAATCAATATGTCACTGCATGCGCCTTTTACCGGTGTTGGGTTGCCCGGCGACAGCAGCAAAGGCGCGATCTACCAGGCGATCCATCATCAGCTGGTTGCCAGCGCGCTGGCGGTAAAGGCCTGTCATGAAATTATTCCTGACGCGAAAATCGGTAACATGCTGCTCGGTGGTTTGATGTACCCGCTCAGCTGCAAGCCTGAAGATGTGTTTGCTACGTTACAGGAGAACCGCAGCTGGCTGTTCTTTGGCGATGTGCAGTGCCGTGGCGCATGGCCTGGCTACATGCTGCGCTTCCTGCGCGAGCAGCAGATCGAACTGGATATTACCGAAGAAGATCGCCTTGCGCTGCGCGAAACCGTCGATTTTATCTCGTTTAGCTACTACATGAGCGGCTGCGTGACCACTGATGAAGCGCTGAATCAGAAGGCGCGAGGCAATATTCTCAGCATGGTACAGAATCCGCATCTCGCCTGCTCTGAGTGGGGCTGGCAGATCGATCCGATTGGCCTGCGCACGCTGTTGAATATGCTGTGGGATCGCTATCAGAAACCGCTGTTTATTGTGGAAAATGGGCTGGGCGCGAAAGATAAGCTGGAAGCTGACGGCACCATTCAGGATAGCTATCGCATTGACTATATGAACGATCATCTGGTGCAGGTTGCCGAGGCGCTGGAAGATGGCGTAAATGTGATGGGCTACACCAGCTGGGGGCCAATCGATCTGATCAGCGCTTCAAAAGCGGAGATCTCAAAACGCTACGGCTTCATCTACGTCGATCGTAATGATCAAGGCGAAGGAACGCTGGCACGCTACCGTAAGCAGAGCTTCTGGTGGTATCAGCAGGTTATCGCGACCGGCGGTGCCAACCTGAAACCTTAAGACGTTTGTCGATTTTACCGCACGGATAAACCGCTCCACGCCGATTTCCGCTACAGTTTAGGCATCAATCCGCTAGTGAAAAAGGAGCGTGCATGAACTGGCAAGTGGAGCGTGTTTTACCTATTGAAACGGAGCTGGGTGAATGCCCGCTATGGTCAACCGCAGAGCAGGCGCTGTGGTTTGTGGATATCCTGGCTCCGGCGCTGCACCGCTTCGATCCTGCAAGCGGTGAGCATCAGGTTTTTCCCCAGCATGAAGAGATTGGCTGTATCGGTCTGCGCCGCGAGGGAGGGCTGGTGGCTGCGATGCGCAGCGGCATCTGGTTTCTGGATGAACAGGGCAGGCCGCAGCGCAAAGTGGCGGAGCATCCCGGCGAGGCCAGCAAAAGCCGCTTTAATGACGGAAGGGTCGATCCCTTTGGCCGCTTCTGGTGCGGGACCCTATGGGAGCCGCAGGATCGCAACGGTGCGATACTCTGTCGTCTTGATAGCGATCTTCAGTTGCATATTATCGAAAATGACCTCCAGATATCTAACGGACTGGCGTTTTCGCCCGATCGTCGCTGGGCTTGGCACAGCGATACCTCTAACCATGTTATCTGGCGTTATCCGCTCGATGCGGTAAACGGTAACCCCGGCAAGCGTGAACTGTTCCGCCGCTTTAGCGATGGGCTACAGCCTGATGGCGCGGCGGTGGATGAAGACGGTTTTTACTGGTCGGCGATGTTTGACGGCGGGCGCATTGTGCGTATCGATCCGCGCTCCGCTGAGATTGTTGATGAAATCCCGCTGCCGGTGCGCTGGCCGACGATGGTGGCCTTTGGCGGCGACGATCTGAAAACGCTCTATATCACCAGCTCGCGTGAGAACCGCAGCGCAGAGGAACTGGCACAGTATCCCTGGTCCGGCAGCCTGCTGGCGGTGCGTATGCCGGTCGCCGGTCAGCCGGAACCGCTGTTTGGCTAATAACAAAACGGGCGAGTCATTGACTCGCCCGCAGCGGTAAAAGGATTAGCTACGCTGCCAGAGCGGTGACAGGCGGTGCTCCCGGTGTGGTATACGGATAATGAGTGACATCACCAGCGAAATCACCAGCAGCGTCATAATCAGGCTAAAGGTGACGGTAAAACCGCCAAACAGCGAAGCGATAAGCGAACCCAGCACGCTGCCAATACCAAAGCCAAGATAGATAACGCCGTAGTTCTTCGTCAGGTTGTTCAGCCCAAAGAAATCACTGACCAGCGAAGGATAAACGGTAATGGTGCCGCCAAAGCTAAAGGCAACGCAGGCGACGGAGATAAAGAAAGTCATTTCATTCATATGGGTGAACAGCAAAATGCCCATCCCCGCCAGCGAAACGATCTGCGCCAGAGTAATAACCCGAATGCGCGCCATTTTATCGGATAACACGCCGAGTACCAGACGTCCGCTCAGGTTGGCGATGGCGATAACGGTAACCGCGTTGGCTGCGGTTTGTGCGCTGAGATGTACCATGCCTTCGCCAATATCCTTAGCTACGCCAATCACATAGAGGCCGCTCATGCAGGCGGTCAGGAACATCAGCGCCAGCATCCAGTACTGCGGCATACGCATCGATTCTGCCAGGCTGTAATCGCGGGCGGCGGGCTGGCCCTGACGTGAAGTCATCTCCTGACGCGGCGCATCTTTCATCAGCAACGCACCGATAATCACCATGCTCATCGCCAGCACGCCCCAGATCAGGAAGGTGGTTTCCAGGCTGAAATGAAGCAGCAGGCTGCTGCAAATAAATTTAAAGCCGAGGCTGCCGAGGCCATAGGCACCGATGGCGCAGGCGGAAATCACGCCTTTACGTTCCGGAAACCATTTGACACAGTTGGATAACGTCAACAGATAACCGGCACCGTCCGCCAGCCCTACCAGTACGCCTGCGCTCAGCCACAGCATTAGCAGCGAATTGGCCTGTGACGTCAGATAAAAGCCCAGCGCCATTAATATGCCTGCGCCAATGGTGACGTTACGCACGCCAAACCGTTCCTGGAGCTTACCGGCAATGGAAGAGGAGAGCGCCAGCCCAAGACTCAACAGGCCAAATGAGAAGGCGACCTGGCTCACCGGAGCATCAAGTTTCTGTGATAGCTGGCCGTTAAACAGGCTCCAGGTATAGACCGAGCCCAGCGCAAATTGGGTAATGATGGTGCCGGTTAGCGTCAGCCAGCGAACAAGATTTTGTGGGTAGGTTTGCTTCGTTTTGTTCATCATCTCTCTCCCATGCGGGAATGCCTGAATTAAGCTGATGGTAGAGCGACCCTGATAAACGCAGGGGAAAATGCCATGAATAGCCACTAATCGGGAATGAAATGCCGCTGAGAAGGTATGAATGGCATTGCACGGCGACTGACGCTGAAAGAGGGATTAACGCAGTAGTGTTAAACAGGGTGATTGAAAGTTGAATATGTGTGTCTTTTGTGCCTGACAGGTAAATTATTCTAATGCAGTTAACCGCGTCAGGCAACCGCCAGTACGTCAGTTTCGCCTTTAAGCGTTGTAAACAAGCCCATGTACGGCAGCGACAGGCTCTTTTCGTTAACCAGGCCAGTAAATCGCAAGCAAACCTCAATAAGCGTTGCAATATATTTCACAGGCGAGACGGTTGCGGCACGAAACCATCCTGTGTGCCAGACTAATTATTTAGATAACGGGAGGAAATATGAAAAATGCTACATATGAATCCACTGGTACCGTAGAAAAAGAAGATGAGGTCTGCTGTTTGATCGGGCGCGCCGTAGTTGCGCTGAGCGAAGCCAGGCAGCCGGTAAATAAATCTACACTTTCCCTTAAGCTGCTGTCGATGGCCGATCACGAAGGAGACGATGAGAGAGTACTTCTTTACTGGCTGGCAAGGCGTGCTCTTAATCAACCCACTCGCCTTAATCCCGGCGCTCCCCGTCCTCCTGTGATGCGCTAACCGGGAACGGACAAGGCGGTATGGCTGACAGGCTATGCCGCTCTGCTATTAAAAGAGCCGACCTGCGCCTAACCAAAGTTAAGGCAGTTAATCAATTTACAGCACAACAGTGTAATAACTCTGTGGTTTTTCGTATCAGATAAACAATCTTGCGCATCTTTCACGATAAATAGTATAAGAAAATCGCACACTATTCCTTTCTATTTTTTGCTTTGATCCCCCAAATATTATGTCCTGAATGCAGCTATTTCAGGTTGCTGTCTGGTTCACTTCAACGTTAACGATGCAGTTTTTTACCTGCAATTATTGCTGAAGTCATCATGCCCGTTAATAAAATATCGTATAAATATATGCTGTTTTGATTGTTTTATTTTTTAATGTTTTGTTTGCTATCGATCTGCGCAGCTAATGCAATAGCAAAATTATTATTTATATTTTGGATTTATTAATTTGGTGGTTTTAAATTATTTATTATTTTGAGGTTGGTTATTTAATTTGATGAAAATCAATTATTTATTCTAATATTGTTTTTATCCTGATATTTAAACCTACGGCAGTATAAATCACTTTTTATATTTTTAAAGTCAATATTTATGCTGTATGTGAACCATCTGGACAATATTGTTTTTATCTAATACTTAGAAGAAAATTCTGAGTATTAACTTCATATCAGATCTTTGATCCGTTAAGTTGATCTGTATTGACATTTTGCTCTAGGATTAACCCGAAATTTGCCGTACTGAATGTTCATCGTATTTTTAATAAAGGGAATTTTATGGCTGATACCTTTCAAAATGAGGTGCCAAAAGCACGTGTAAATATCCGGCTCGATCTCCATACCGGTGGGGCGCAGAAAAAAGTCGAGCTACCGTTAAAACTGCTGGCAGTAGGTGATTTTAGTAACGGGAAAGCTGAATTACCGGTGTCAGAAAGAAGCAAAATTAATATTAATAAAAATAATTTCAACAGCGTTCTTGCTGACTATGCCCCCGATGTCAATCTCACCGTTGAGAACACGCTGGCCGGTGACGGCAGCGAAGAGAACGTTCGCCTTTCTTTCCGCGAGATGAATGATTTTACGCCTGAGCAAGTAGCGCGCCAGATCCCACAGCTGAAAGCGATGCTCGCAATGCGCAGTCTGCTGCGCGATCTGAAGGCGAACCTGCTGGATAACCAGGCGTTCCGTCGGGAACTGGAAAAAATTCTCCAGGACCCGACGCTGAGCGACGGGCTGCGCAGCGAACTGTCTGCGCTGGTGCCGGATCAGGCGTGACGGCAACGGGATTAACGGATTAACGAGAGAAGATGCTGATGTCTGTACAAAATGAAAACGCCGCAGGCGGCGAAAGCCAGGTGCTGGAACGTTCTGAAGCGGGTAGCGTTTACGCCTCGCTGTTTAAAAAAATCAATCTGAACCCGGTGACGCGGCTGAGCGCGCCGGACGTATGGCAGGATGCGCAGGCGATGTCGGACGCGACGGCAGATGAGCGACTGACGGCGGCTATGCAGGTATTCCTGGAGCGCCTGAGCCACGCGGGCACGCGGGTAGAGAAGCTGGACAAGACGCTGATAGATCACCATATCGCGGAGCTGGATCAGCAGATAAGCCGCCAGCTGGATGCGGTGCTACACCACCCTGAGTTTCAGGCAGTGGAATCACTGTGGCGCGGCGTGAAATCATTGGTAGATCGGACAGACTTCCGTCAAAACGTGAAGCTGGAGCTGCTGGATCTGTCGAAAGAAGATCTGCGCCAGGACTTTGAAGACGCGCCGGAAATCGTGCAGAGCGGGCTTTACCTGCAAACCTACGTGGCAGAATACGACACGCCGGGCGGCGAGCCGATCGGCGCGCTGATCTCGGCCTATGAATTTGATGCCTCGGCACAGGACGTGGCGCTGCTGCGCAACATTTCTAAAGTATCAGCGGCGGCGCACATGCCGTTTATCGGCTCAGCCGGGCCGAAATTCTTCCTGAAGGAGACGATGGAAGAGGTGGCGGCCATTAAAGATATTGGCAACTACTTTGACCGTGCGGAGTACATCAAGTGGAAATCTTTCCGCGAGACGGACGATGCGCGCTATATCGGTCTGGTAATGCCACGCGTGTTGGGACGTCTGCCGTACGGACCGGACACGGTGCCGGTACGCAGCTTCAACTACGTAGAAGAAGTGAAGGGTCCAGACCACGGACGCTATCTGTGGACTAACGCGTCGTTCGCGTTCGCGGCGAACATGGTGCGCAGCTTTATTAACAATGGCTGGTGCGTACAGATACGTGGTCCGCAGGCGGGCGGCGCGGTCCATGACCTGCCGATACATCTGTATGACCTGGGAACAGGTAACCAGGTGAAAATCCCGTCGGAAGTCATGATACCGGAGACGCGGGAATTTGAGTTTGCCAGCCTGGGCTTTATTCCGCTGTCGTATTACAAAAACCGTGACTATGCCTGCTTTTTCTCAGCGAACTCAACGCAGAAACCTGCGCTGTACGATACGGCAGACGCTACCGCGAACAGCCGCATCAACGCCCGTTTACCCTACATCTTTCTGTTATCACGCATCGCTCACTATCTGAAGCTTATCCAGCGCGAGAATATCGGGACGACGAAAGATCGACGCCTGCTGGAGCTGGAGCTGAACACCTGGGTACGCGGTCTGGTAACCGAGATGACGGATCCCGGCGACGAACTACAGGCATCGCATCCGCTGCGTGACGCGAAAGTCGTGGTGGAAGATATCGAAGACAACCCAGGATTCTTCCGCGTGAAACTGTACGCGGTGCCGCATTTCCAGGTTGAGGGAATGGATGTGAACCTGTCGCTGGTATCGCAGATGCCGAAGGCTAAAGCATAAAGCAGGCGATCGAGCATGAAGCGCTATCGCTCATTATGGACTGACGGGGTCGCACTGGCCCCAGAGCAATGTCAACAGCAGGTCCGCCGGGATACCTCTCCCTCTACGGTTCAGGAGCCGGACAGGATTGAGAGCGTACTGTCTTTGCCGTCAGCTAACGGCGGTCATCTTCAGGCAGGGCAAGGTCGCGAACGCTCAATGCGCTGCTCTTTTCCACCAGCCCTTTATTAATGCAGAAAATTAAACGCTTATTGCTTCGCCAGCGGGCGTGCCGCAGGCGTCTGATAACGATGCGCGGTGAAAGCAAGGTTACCGATAATGACGCGCCGGAGGAACGGGCAGAGCACCGACGCGTGAAAAACCGTCCGGTACCGCTGGCAGATGACTGCCAGGAGCCGGGCGAAACCCCGGTGTCACCGAAGGAAGGTGACGCTTTTTAGAACAGATACGTCAACTTCCTCAGGCAGTTGTTAACGCGGCGGCAGGAAGGATGAGGCGTATAAATGGAGAAAATCACATGGCAATACCCGTATATCTCTGGCTGAAGGATGACGGCGGCGCGGACATCAAAGGTTCGGTGGACGTGCAGGACCGCGAGGGGAGCATCGAGGTGGTGGCGCAGGAACACAACCTGTATATCCCGACGGACAATAACACCGGGAAACTGACGGGAACGCGCATCCATACGCCGTTCCTGTTTACAAAAGAAATCGATGCCTCCAGCCCGTATCTGTACAAAGCGGTGACCACCGGTCAGACGCTGAAAGAAGCCGAGTTCAAGTGGTACAAAATCAGTGATGCAGGCCAGGAGGTGGAGTATTTCAACACCAGGCTGGAAAACGTGAAGGTGGTGAAAGTAAACCCGGTCATGCACGACATCAAAAATCCGGCGTTCGAGAAGCACAACCATCTTGAGCAGATAGAGCTGCGCTACGAAAAAATCACCTGGACGTACAAAGACGGCAACATCATCCATTCTGATTCATGGAACGAGCGGGCAACCGCATAAGCCAGTGCGGGCGGGGAAACCCGTCCGCCTTTTTTGCCGAGTGCCTGCCGGGCGGGTCTTCAGCAAAAAAGCGATCATACCACTCTGACCTTATGCGCTTGGGTAAACAGCGAAGGGCGGTAGCGTGTCAGGGACCAGATAAAGAGAGAAAATTATGGAAAATCCAGCCGTTCTGTTACGTCGTCTCAATCCTTACTGCGCGCGTGCGCTCGAAGGGGCAGCCTCGCTGTGCCAGACCCGCGCCCATGCAGAGATCCTGCCGGAGCACTGGCTGCTGAAACTGCTGGAGCAGGGCGAAGGCGATGTAATGGTGCTGGCACGCCGTTATGAGTGGGATATGGATACGCTCTGGCAGGCGCTACTGGGCTGGCTGGATAACCTGCCGCGCTCCGTGCGCGAACGTCCTCAGCTGTCGGACAACATTCAGGCGCTGATGCAGGAGGCGTGGCTGCGCGCGTCGCTGGCTGACGAAGAGCAGATCCGCAGCGTTCATTTAATGATGGCGCTGGTGGATAAGCCGAAATTGATACGCTGCGATGCGCTGTGGCCGCTGCTAACGCTGGCGCAGAGCCAGCTTGAACGCCTGCGCCCGCTGCTGGATGTACAGTCAGATGAGCGCCCGGATGTTCAGCAGGAGGCAGAACTGGCGCAGAGCTACAGCGCGGATACCGGGCTGGCGACGACGCCAGGCGAAGCGGCCGTTAACGGAGGAGCGCTGTCACCGGCACTGCAAAACGCGCTGGATAAGTTCACGCTGGATATCACCGCTAAAGCAAAAGAAGGCAACATCGATCCGGTATTTGGGCGCGATAATGAAATTCGTCAAATGGTCGATATTCTTTCCCGCCGCCGCAAGAATAATCCCATCCTGGTTGGAGAGCCGGGCGTCGGCAAAACGGCGCTGGTTGAAGGGCTGGCGCTGCGTATCGCAGAAGGTAACGTACCGGAAAGTCTGAAATCCGTGGCGCTGCGTACGCTGGATCTCGGCCTGCTTCAGGCGGGCGCGGGAGTAAAAGGGGAATTTGAGCAACGGCTGAAAAACGTGATTGGTGCCGTACAGCAATCGCCCACGCCGGTGCTGCTGTTTATCGATGAGGCGCATACGATTATCGGTGCCGGAAATCAGGCGGGTGGTGCGGATGCGGCGAACCTGTTAAAGCCTGCGCTGGCGCGCGGTGAACTGCGTACCATCGCCGCCACGACCTGGAGCGAATATAAGCAATATTTTGAGCGTGATGCGGCGCTGGAGCGGCGCTTCCAGATGGTTAAGGTGGATGAACCGGATGATGATACCGCCTGCCTGATGCTGCGCGGGCTGAAGTCTCGCTACGCCACCCATCACGGCGTGCACATTACCGACGCGGCGGTGCGTGCGGCGGTCACGCTTTCCCGCCGCTACCTTACCGGGCGTCAGTTACCGGATAAGGCTGTCGATCTGCTGGATACCGCCGCCGCACGTATCCGTATGGGCCTCGACACTATCCCTGAAATCCTTACCCGACTTAAAGCGCAGATTGGCGCGCTGGAGCTGGAAGAGCAGGCGCTGCTGGAAGATATCGCCGTTGGCGGCCGCCACGATGACGGGCGTCTGACCGTGATCGAAACGCTGCGTCACGAGCTGGCACATCAGTTAAGCCAGGGGGAGGAGCACTTTGCCCGGCAGAAAGCGCTGGCGCAGCAGCTGATGATTTGCCGTCAGGATATCAGCCGTCAGGCGGAAATCCATGTGTTACAGGAGGAACTGGCAGAGATTCAGCAGGATAATGCGCTGATCCAGATCGATGTCGACAGCCGCACCGTGGCGAACGTGGTGGCCGACTGGACCGGCGTGCCGCTCTCCTCGCTGATGAAAGACGAGCAGACCGAACTGCTGACGCTGGAATATGAGATCGGCAAACGTGTCGTCGGGCAGGATGTGGCGCTTGAGGCGATCGCCCGTCGCCTGCGCGCCGCCAAAACCGGTCTGACGTCGGAAAACGGACCGCAGGGCGTTTTTCTGCTGGTGGGGCCAAGCGGCGTGGGAAAGACTGAAACCGCCCTGGCGCTGGCAGACTGTCTGTACGGTGGGGAAAAATCGCTGATTACCATCAATCTTTCCGAATACCAGGAGCCGCACACGGTTTCCCAGCTCAAAGGTTCGCCGCCGGGCTATGTGGGTTATGGTCAGGGCGGCATTCTTACTGAAGCGGTACGCAAGCACCCTTATAGCGTGGTACTGCTGGATGAGGTAGAAAAGGCGCACCGTGACGTAATGAACCTGTTCTATCAGGTATTTGACCGCGGCTTTATGCGTGATGGCGAAGGGCGCGAAATCGACTTCCGCAATACCGTGATTCTGATGACGTCCAATCTGGGCAGCGATCATCTGATGCAGCTGCTGGATGAGCAGCCGGAGGCGAGCGAAGGCGATCTGCACGAACTGCTGCGTCCGCTTTTACGCGATCGCTTCCAGCCTGCGCTGCTGGCGCGCTTCCAGACGGTTATCTATCGCCCGCTGACGGCAGCGGCGATGCGCACTATCGTGCAGATGAAACTTGAGCAGGTTAGCAAGCGCCTGCAACGTCATTACGGCCTGACCACCTGTATCGCAGAAAATCTGTATGACGCGCTGACCGCCGCCTGCCTGCTGCCGGATACCGGCGCGCGCAACGTTGACAGCCTGCTCAATCAGCAGATTTTGCCGGTGCTGAGCCAACAGTTGCTGATGCACATGGCGGCGAAGCAGAAACCGCAGGCGCTCACGCTGGGCTGGAGCGAAGAAGAAGGGATTGAGCTGGCGTTTGATATTGCGGTGGCGCAGTAAGCATCGCGGCGTAATAAAACGCCCTGTTTACCTTCTGCCTTTTCTTCAGGTAGCAATAACAAATATAAACCAGCGGTGCTCTGTCTGCTCTGTGCCGCAAGTGAGAGCACCGGTGCTGACTGAACACGCAGCGGAATAGACTTTATGACCACACTGAATACCCTTTTAAACCTCTGCGGGGAAGAGCCGCAGACGCTGATGCTGCATATGCAGGATGCGCTTGACCTGTGGGAAAGCTGGCTGGTGCCCATTTCTGAGCCACGACCGACGGGCGAGGATATCGGCTACGATGACGATTTCCAGCTTATTCGTGAAGAAGTCAATAAGCTCTCCGGCATCAACAGCGAACTGATCTGTACGCTGGCGGAAAAGCTGCTGGTGCAGAGCAGTAAAGATATCCGTGTCGCCGCGTTTTACGTCTGGGCGCGCCTGCAACAGGATGGCGAAGCGGGTTTCATTCAGGGGCTTAGCCTGCTTGCCGCGTTGTTGAAACGTTATCAAAACGATCTCTACCCAAAACGTGAAAAGCAGCGTAAAGCGGCGCTTGACTGGCTGGCGGGCAGCAGAGTGCTCGATACCTTATCGCTGCATCCTGAAGTCAGTAAAGAGGAATTTACGCAGGAAGTTGGCGCGCTGGCGCTGATTGCACAGGTAACGGAAAGCTGGGATAGCGCGGCGCAGCCTGAACTGGGCGCGCTCTACCGTGCGCTGGAAAACCGTATGGCGCAGTCTGGCGGTATGAATACGCTGGTGCCGCAAAACAGCAGCAGCGACGAACAGTTAAAAGCCAGCGGCACGGTATTTAACGCCCAGGCCACAACTATCGCTTCCGGGCGTGAGCTGATGGAGCAGGCCAGACAGTTGGCGAACTATCTGCGTGACCAGCCGGAGGGATGGCTCTCTGCCCATCGCCTGATGAAAAGCGTGCGCTGGGATACGCTGCATCAGCTGCCTGCACTGGATGCGCAGGGGCGAACGCGTCTGGCCCCGCCAAAGGCGGAATATCGCGCCCAGCTTAAACGGCTTTATTTACAGCAAAGCTGGCTGGAACTGATGGAGCAGGGCGATCGCATGTTTGCCGAAGGGGTAAATCATCTCTGGTTCGATCTGCAATGGTATCTGCATCAGGCATTAAGCCGCTTCGGGGGTGCGTATGAAGCCTGGGCTGAAATTGTGCGCCGTGATTTGCAGGGATTGCTGAGCCGACTGCCCGGTGTAGAAAGCCTGGCCTGGAATGACGGCAGCCCTTTTGCTGATGAAGCGACGCTTAACTGGATAAACCAGCAGGTGCTGGACAACCTCAACAGCTGGGGCAGCGAGGCCGAAACCGTACAGTCGCCTGCCCAGGATGATATTTTGCTGCTGGAGCCAGAAGCGCTGGCAATAGCGGATAAAGAAGGTATTGAAGCGGCGCTCGGCTGGCTTCAGCATCGCCCGGAGGCCGAACGGGCACGCAATCGCTGGCTGCTGCGCCTGCTGATGGCGAGAATCGCCGAACAGTATGGAAAAAACGAGCTGGCGGCGCATATCCTGAACGAGCTGGACGGAGCCGCAACCAGGATTACGCTGGCACAGTGGGAGCCGGGGCTGGCGTTTGAGGTTAAAGCCCGCGCCCTGCGGTTGCTGCGGCTGAAGGCCAGCCGCAGTGAAAGCGATAAGCAGCGGCTACAGCCGCAGATGGATGCCTTACTGAACGGATTAATTCAGCTCGATCCGGTAAGGGCGGCGGTGCTGTGTGGATAACGCCAGCGTCCAGGCGCATCCCCTTAAACTGAATCAGCCAACGCTTTTATTGCTACCGGCTAAGGAGTAACCATGTCTTATATTCATCATTCGCCTTCGCTTTACGAAATGCTGAGCGGTAACTTTACCGGCGGTCTCGAGCTGCATCAGGTTAACGAGGAAAACCAGCTGATCATGTCGGTGCTGGATAATATGCAGCGTATTCTCAACGCCCGTGCCGGTACGCTGGCGCATCTGCCCGATTATGGCCTGCCGGATATGACAAAAATTTTGCAGGGCATGCCCGGCACCGCTCATCAGCTAATGACCACGCTTTCAGACGTGCTGCTGAAATATGAGCCAAGGCTGAAAAAAATTGAGGTGGTCATGCTGGAACAGACGCAGCCGGGTGAGCTGCGTTACGCCATCGATGCTGAGCTGAAAGGAATAGGGCTGGTACGCTACGGCACTGAATTTATGCCTGAAGGCAGGGTACTGTTGCGCCATCTGAAACAGCAGCAGTTTATCACCAGCGGCTCTTCTTATTAATTCTCCTCTCTATCTTCCCGGAATAATCGCGTGAAAAATGCTAACGATATTAAAACCGGCGGCGATCCGCGTACGCTGCCAGATTATGCTGCCTTGCGCAATGAACTTAGCAAGCTATCCCATCCCGCCAGGCCGGACGTTGACTGGCGGCACGTTGAAACGCTCAGCCTGGCGCTGTTCGGGCAGAACGGCGTAGATTTGCAAACCGCAGCCTGGTACAGCCTTGCGCGCACGCATATTGATGGCCTGTCTGGATTAAATGAAGGGCTCGCGCTGACGGAAACGCTGGCGACACGCCACTGGGCGGTGATGTGGCCCACCAATACGCACGGGCGAATTGAAATTCTTTCCGGCCTCAGCCTGCAGTTACAAAAGGCTTTCCGTACGCTGGCGCTCAATGACGCTGACGATTTGCCGCTGCTTTACCAGATAGAAAAGCGGCTGAGCGATCTGGGGGAAACGCTGGCGCGGCATAAGGTCAGACAGGCGGCCGGATCGGATATCCTGTTACAGCAGATTAAGCAGGCGATTGTCCGGCTGGAAAACCTGGTTTATGCCGAGCAGGCACCGCCCGCAGTGGTTCTGCCCGTAGAGGCCCTGACGCTGGCGGAGCCAGAGCCAAAGCCCATCGTGGATAATGTTATTCCGCTGCGTCCCAGTGCCGGTAACGAGACGGCTAAGCCGGAAAGCAGAGGCGGCTTCAGATACTTTATAGCGGGCGTCGGTGTCACGTTGCTGGCTGGCGCGGCGCTGCTGTGGGGCTGGAAAGGGCTGCATCAGCCCGTTGCCGAGGAGGAGCTATTGGCGGCAACAATGACGCCGCTGCCGCTGTTTTTATCCGGGAGGCAGCTACAACAGCTGCAACAGTCAGAGAGCATTATGCAGCGAAGCGAAGAGTGGGCGGAGCAGACCTACGCTCAGTTGGAGCGCATGATGACGCTGTCGCCCGACTGGCGTCAGCGCTACGGTGAGCAACTGGTATTACAGGCGCAAACGATGTGGCCGGATAATCCGCAAACGCATGAGGTTGTTAGCCGCTGGCAGCAGAGTATTACCGCGAATGCGCTCCCCACCGAAGCGCTGAGCAGCTGGCACGATGGCATGCGTCAGCTACAGCAGTTGGCGGATCGCCTGAACGCACTGGATGAAAAGCACGGTAAATATATGACGGTCAGCGAACTGAAAACGGCGGTGTATGCGGCGCAGAAAGCGTTTAACCGGGCACAACCGGCAGAAGAACGGTTACGAAAATATGCTGCCGCGCAGGAGCGGGGGGCGGTCGCCGGATCGGAACAGCGGCAGGCCGCTACCGCGCTGGAACAGCTGCAAAATCGCTATTTTTTGATAAGTCAGCAAAGTACAGCAATCCACGTAAATTAGCGGGCAAACAGGGCATTGTTTAACGCCAAAGAAAGTTATTACCGTTATTCGCATGCCCGTTATTATTTAACGGCATAATTATTAAAGATATCAAGAGTCATTGTTTCAGGCCGCAATCTACGTGTCAGCAGCCTGTCGATAAATTTCATTGGCTGGCAAGGTAGTTATTATCCTGGTTTTGACGAGTATGCGTTCCCTGTTTCAATAGATTGATCTTTCATAATAATGCGAAGAATAGCTTTATTTATATCAATTAAAATTATGAACTTTAATATTTCCCCTGCTTGTTGTACTTGTCGGATATGGGGTAGGGGTAAATTTTTCTTAAAACAATCAGTTATATTTCACGTAACAAGGAGAGGTGCTAATTACTGCTGGAAAAATCTTAGTATTTATACGATGTAAGATGGTGAGAACGGTAATTGATTATTTCTCTCACGGTAACTTATTATGGTTTTTTAGTGAAAAGTGATGCAGGGAAAATTTCACTCAGCGACAAAAGGATTTATTAATGGATGAAGCACTCCAGCGGAAGATAGCGCTGGTGACTGTTAACCCGAAACCTGAACGGCATACCGGCCTGGCCCCACAAGGTATGGAATTACTCCTGACCCTGCCGCTCGCCAGTAATTTTAATAAACGCAGCAAAATGCTGCTCTCTCCGAAACGTCAAAATATTAATCAGAAGAGCGTGAACAGCGTTCTTGCAGCGATGCCCCCAGAAAAAATATCTCACAACCCGACGCTGAGGGTTGGGCTGCGCAGCGAGCTGTCTGCGTGGGGAGCCGATCGGGCATCGCGGCGACAGGCTTAACGGATTAACAAGGGAAGATGCTGATGTTAATACAACATGGAAACACGACGGGCGGCGCGAGTCGGATGTCGGAACGCCCGCAGTCAGCGAGCATAGATGCCTCGCTGTTTAGACACACCAACCTGCAACGGCATAAGGCAGGTAAATAATGAAAACGGAACAACCTTTATGGGGCCGCGGCATTATGATCGCCCCCCAGCATTTTCAGCAGCAGGCCGCCTGGACGGCCTGGACCACAGAATGTATTGCTCAAATGGGGCTCAACCATCCGTGGGGCGTGTTTGAGGCTGCCTTTGAGCCGGATATGCTGAAACTGGGACGTTTGCAGGCACGCCGCCTGCACCTGCGTTTCCAGGACGGTACGCTGATTGATACCAGCAACGCCGATCCTTTGCCGCCCGTGCTGGCGCTGGACGGTGAGCAGCAGCAGGTGATTGTGGTACTGGCGCTGCCGCTGCTGCGTGCCAACGGCGGCAACTGTTTGAAACCGGAAGAGACGGCGGAGCGTCCGGTACGCTATCGCCAGCGCTGGCACGATATCCGTAATCAGTTTGGCGATGACGATCGGCAGATTGCCGTTATGCAGCCGGAGCTGACGCTGCGCTTTGCACATCAGAACAACAGCGATTACCTCACCTGCCCGCTGGCGCGCCTGCAACAGGATTCACAGGGTAGCTGGACGCTGGATGAAACCTTTCTGCCGCCGCTACTTACCCTGAGCGGCAGTCGCTGGCTGATGACCCAGCTGGAACTGTTGATGACGCAGCTACGTGCGCGTCTGAATCGCCTGATGGCAATGCGCCGCGAAAGCAATGAGCGGATGGCAGATTTCGCGGTAGCGGACGTTTCGCTGTTCTGGTTACTGAACGCGCTCAACAGCGCCGAGCCGGTACTCGGTCAGTTTCAGCACTTTCCACAAAGCGCGGCGGAGCGGCTCTACCCAGAACTGGCACGTCTGGCAGGCAGCCTGCTCACTTTCTCGCTGGAACATCAGGTCAGCGCGATTCCGGTTTATCAGCATGAACAGCTCAACCACGTCTTCCCGCCGTTATTTGAACTGTTAAGCGATCTGCTGGAAGCCAGCCTGCCGTCACGTGTGATAGCGATTGAGCTGACGCACGATAAGCGGATGCGTCAGTGGCTGGCCCGTCTACAGGATCCGCGTCTGCGCGAAGGCGCGGATTATTACCTCTCGGTGCGTTCGCCGCTGTCGGTGGCGCAGCTGCAGGAGCAGTTCCCGCGCCAGTGTAAAGTCGGCAGCCCCGACTATGTCACCAGCCTGGTTAATGCTTCCCGTCAGGGGATCCCGCTCAGGCCGCTGCGGCATGTCCCGGCAGCGATTCCGCTGCGCCTGGAAAACCAGTATTTCTCTCTCGATCTTTCCCATCCCGCCGCGCAGGAAATGCTGGAGAGCGGCAGCTGCATGTTCTACACGCCGGGTACGCTGGGAGAGCCTGAACTTGAACTTTTTGCGGTACTGAGAACATGAGTGACAGCAAACGCGGAATCGCCGCGTCTATTGATATCGATGCGCTGCTCCAGGATACGTGGTTACAGGTGATCAGCCTGCACCACGGACCGGAGTTTAAGGATGGTGAAGGACGCATCCTGTGGGAACGCTGCGTTAATGATGTGGAGCACGTGCAGAAGGCGCTGCGGGAAGCGGGGCTTGATGAAGCGAGTTGCCAGCACATTCTCATTGCCCAGTGTGCGCTGCTGGATGAGGCGGTAAAAGGCCGCGGCGTACAGGATGATGCCTGCGTGCAGTGGTATAACCTGCCGCTGCAGGGCCATTTCCTCGGTACTATCGAAGCCGGAGATACGCTGTGCGATCGTATGCGTGATGTACTGCGTGAGCCCGCGCCAGAAACGGCGGTAATTACCTGTTTTCATCGCGTTATGCTGCTGGGTTTTCTCGGCGGCTATCGATCGCTGCACGCGCCCGATCGTGAAAAGCTGGTAAAAGCGCTCAGCGAACAGGTTCCCCCGTTTAGCTATCCTCAGGATCAGCCTGTCCTGGCGCAGGCAACGGCTGGACGCGGCATGGGCAGCTGTTTTGCCTCCTGGCCGATGCGTATTGGCGTCAGCGTGCTGGTGCTGGCGGCGCTGTGGTGGGGGCTGGATCTCTGGCTCGATCGAATGCTGATAACGCAGCTGCCTGAGGTGGTAAAATGAGTGCCCTACAGCGGCATATGCTGGCGCTGTGGGCCGCGTTTTTGTCAGCCGTTGTCTGTCTGGTTTTTCTGCCGCTATCGCGTTTAAACGCCCTGTTGCTGATGCTGACCATCTGGGCGTTAATCGCGGTAATCAGCTATATTGCCAGCCGCCGTCAGGCCTGTGAATCCACCCTTAACCTGGATAATTTGCCGGATGTCACCTACCGCCAGCCGATAGTGCTGGTTTGTGGCGACGTTCCGCAAAGCTGGCCGAATGAGACGCCGGTGCTGACGGTAACCCAGGGCTGCTGGATCAGGGTAGAAAACTATCTGCAGATTGAACCGGTTGTGCGCCAGCTGCTGTGGCAGCGGCCCGGCTGGGGACGTCAGCTGGCGGTAATGGTGATGGTTTGTCCACAGCAGCACAGCGATACGGAATCCCTGACCAGCCGTCTGCTGGCGCTGCGCTGGCAAATCAGCCAGCTGCGTAAGGCGAGCGGGCATAGCATTCCGCTGGTGCTGAACGGTCTGGCGGGCAGCGCCATTATGAATGATATGCTTTGGCAATCGGTGGTTGCAGGCGAGACGCCTGTTCTCTGGCGTGCCGGGGCTGCACCCTGCTCGGTCACCTCCTGGATCGCCAACGGCGGGGCCAGCGCCATGCGGCAGCAGGTGCTGATAAACTATCTGATGTGTTGGTTTCAGCAGCACGTTTCCAGTGTATTTGTTGATGAGAACCCCGACATCCCACCGGTGTCTCCCGCCGCCGTTGTCTGGGGGATGGGACCAGCGCTGCCCGCAACCTTAGCCGCGTCGCTCTGGACCGCCTGGCTACAGCGACATACCGCGCTACAGAACGTAGCGGGCTGGCAGCCGATCGATACGGCAGCCGCCTCGTCATCGCTACTGCCTGATTTCATTTTTCCTCTGCTTCCCACGGGACAAGGACTGACGCCGCGTCAGCGGGCATGGCGCAGCGCGCTGTCTGTTTTCACGCTCGCCGCCGCCGCCGCCCTGTGCAGCAGCGGCTGTAACAATCGTCAGCTGTTGCAGCGTCTTAGTTTCGATATCCGGCACTATAACCATATTTCGATGGACGATTATGAGCCTAAAGCCAGAGCCGTGACGCTATTACGTACGGATGCGGCGCAGCTGGATGACTGGGCGCGCAACGGCGAACCGTTACGAATGAGCCTGGGGCTTTATCAGGGGGGACGCCTGCGCCTGCCGCTACTGGAGGCCATCCGCTCTTATCTTCCGCCGCCGCCTCCACCTGAGCCTGCGCCCGTGCCAGAACCGCCGCCGTCCATTGTACGCCTCGATAGCATGTCGCTGTTTGATTCCGGTAAGGCGGCGCTGAAGCCCGGCTCAACGCGGCTGCTGGTGAATTCACTGCTGGGCATTAAGGCGAAACCAGGCTGGCTGATCGTGGTTGCGGGCCATACCGACAACACCGGTAGTACCCAGAAAAACCAGGCGCTCTCCCTGAAGCGCGCTGAAGCGGTGCGTGACTGGATGCGTGACAGCGGCGATGTAGCAGAAAGCTGCTTTGCGGTGCAGGGCTACGGCGAAAGCCGTCCGGTTGCCGACAATGATACGCCGGAAGGGCGAGCGCTGAACCGGCGAGTAGAAATCAGCCTGGTGCCACAGGAGGATGCCTGTCAGGCGCCAGACGCTGAGTAACGATCCCACAATTTGCAACCAGACCTGATGCGCTTGGGTAACAGCGACGGGCGGTAGCGTAGCTAAACAGCGGGCATGTTCCAGAAAAATAAACTGAAAACACGGCATGCCTGAACGCGGGAAAGCACCAACGGAAGGAGACAACGCATGAGCACTAATCCTACCTCCATAAGGTTCAGCCACAGCCATCATCTGCTGGCGGTGCGGGACTGCCACACCATACTGGACGTGCTGGCTTTTGAGGGGGAAGAACGGCTAAGCCAGCCGTTTCGTTACCGCATCGAGTTTACCAGCCCCGATCACGCGATCAGTCGCGATACAATGCTGATGAAACCGGCCTCCCTGACGTTACAGGCACCGGTAGCGCAGGGATTCGGCCTGAAAATCCAGCAGCCGGTACGTGTCATGCAGGGCGTGGTTACCGGATTTGAGCGCCTCAGCACCTCACGGGATGAAACCCGCTACGCGCTGACGTTACAGCCACGTCTGGCGCTGCTCGATCGATCCCATCAGAACGCGATTTATCAGGATATGTCGGTACCGCAGATTGTGGAAAAAATCCTGCGCGAGCGTCACGGCCTGCGCGGCCAGGATTTTCTCTTTTCGCTGAGTCAGACATACCCGCGTCGTGAGCAGGTGATGCAGTACGGCGAAGACGATTTGCACTTTATTACTCGCCTGCTGGGCGAGGTGGGCATCTGGTTTCGTTTCACCACCGATACGCGCCTCAACATCGACGTTGTAGAGTTCAGCGACAGTCGGCAGGGCCACGAAGCGGCGATAACTCTGCCTTCGGTGCCGCCTTCCGGGCAGCACGACGAGGGAGTGGAATCGGTATGGGGCATGGAGAGCCGCCACCGCGTGGTAGAGAAACAGGTCAGCACCCGCGACTATAACTATCGCCAGGCGACGGCGGAGATGAATGCGCAGGCTGATGTCTCCCGCAGCGATGTCACCACCTATGGCGAAGCCTATCACTACGCCGACAATTACCTGACGGCAGGCAATGCCGCTGAGCGCTATCCGCAGCCGGAAACGGGTGCATTCTATGCTCGTTTGCGCCATGAGCGTTACCTGAACGACCAAACGCGGCTTAAAGGAATAACCAGCTGTGCAACGCTGACGCCGGGCCAGCTATTACAGGTCAGCGGCGGAAAAGAGGTCACGGAGGTTTTCACGAAGGGCGTGGTGATTACGCATATGCACAGCCATGCGCGACGCGACAGAAGTTTCGAAATCCATTTTGACGCCATCCCGGACAGCACCGATTACAGCTTCCGCCCCGCGCCGGGCGAGCGCCCGGTAATGGCGGGTACGCTACCGGCACGCGTTACCAGCACCACTGAAAACGATACCTACGGGCATATCGATAAAGACGGACGTTATCGCGTCAATATGCTGTTCGATCGCGACATCTGGGAAACCGGCTTCGAAAGCCTGTGGGTGCGCCAGGCGCGCCCCTATGCTGGCGACACTTACGGCCTGCATTTGCCGCTGCTGGCGGGCACCGAGGTAGCGATAGGCTTTGAGGATGGCAACCCGGATCGTCCCTATATTGCCGGCGTGCTGCATGATTCGGCCCACCCGGATCACGTCACTATCCGTAACTACAAGCGCAACGTACTGCGCACGCCGAGTAATAACAAAATTCGTCTGGACGACAGCCGCGGCCAGGAGCATATCAAAATCTCCACGGAGTATGGTGGCAAAAGCCAGCTGAACCTCGGCCACCTGGTGGACAGCGAGCGGCAGCAGCGGGGCGAGGGGGCCGAAATCCGCACTGATGACTGGATCGCCGTTCGCGGCGGTAAAGGTTTACTGCTGACAACGCAGGCCCAGCCGAAAGCGATGGCGCAGCAGTTGAGTATGGATGAAATTAAGCGTCAGCTCGCTGATGCATTAGCGCTGGCGCAGTCGCTGTCTGATGTCCTGATAACGGCAAAAATTGATGGATTGGATGAGAACAGTCAACAACAGTTTTTGCAGCAAAGCGTAGACCAGCTTCAAGAGCCGGTTATCGTTGCCGGAGCGCCCGGAGGTATAGCACTGTCCACGCCTCAGCATATTCAGCTGAGCGCAAACCATAACCAAATATTTACTGCTGGTGGTAATACAGAGGTCAGTGCGCTCAAGCGCATGGTTCTGGCGGCTAAAAAAGGCTTTGTTGCATTTGTGCATGAATTAGGCATGAAACTGGTAGCAGCTAAAGGAATGGTTGAAATTCAGGCACAGAGTGATGGTATGGATATCATTGCTGCCAAAGCGCTTTCTGTTACCAGTACCGATGATGAAATTATCATTTCAGCTAAGAAGAAAATTACGCTGCAATGCGGTGGCTCTTTTCTGACAATTGACCCGACAAAAATAGAGAACGGCACCGGTGGTGAGTTTAACGTGAAGAGCGCTGACTTTAATTACGCTGGTCCTGCAATGCAGCAGGCTCCGTTCCCTAAATTTACCGCCTGTGAAAATGCAGCATCTGAAGCGCTTATTCAGGGCAGTGCTACCGTACCGTTGAAGTGAGGACGCAAAGATGCAACCACACTACCTGGAAAATCCGCTGCCATTAGGCCAGCATGATTTTGCCATTATTGACAGAATGCAGCATCCGGATATTGATAAATCGTGGCCGGTGCTGGAAATGGTTTCACCCATGCTGCAACCTCAGGCTCCGCTCTATCCGTGGTTGCTGCCGCTAAAAGAGATGAAGGCGGATGGTTGGCAAACGTTGATGCAGCAGCTGGGTCAGGCGACGTCTTCAGACGTACCTCCGCTATGTAAGTTAGTGTTTCGAAGCGACAGCTCTGCGCAAGAGATTCGCAGTTCGCTGATTAAAGCCATGCTTTTTACTGATGAAAGGCATCAAAACTATATCATTCGTTACTATGATCCGCGCGTGTTAATTCACTTTTTCTGGATGTTTACATGGAAAGAGTTAATGGCTTTCCTTCCTGTTAATCAAATCACACACTGGACTCTGTGGATTGAAGGACAATGGCATAGCTTAGAGTATCGTTCCTCGCAAAGCGGTTCTGCTGACGCAGAAAGCGGCAATACTCCGCCATTTTCCCGGTTGCAAAATATTGGTTTGATAAACTGCGTACTAAATGAAATGGAAATTGGTAGTAATATTCAGGAGCGCCAGCGATGCAGTCAGGAGATTGAAAATTTATTAAATCAGGGAAGAGGTTTGGGGCTTGAGCACGACGATGATTTAATTATTTTCACCTGTAGTGCCTTAACTCGTTCACCTGATTTTTGGCGCGCTCCTGTAATCCAGAATTTGCTAAAATATGCAAACAATAAGCCGGGAATATTTTTCCGAACAGTAAGAAACCTGAGTGATATTCAATGGCAGGAGATCGTTATTCAGTCAGGGCGTTGAAAGGAATGTGACGATGGAAAAAAGTAATCAGGGGTGTGGTTTTTGCAGTCGCTATGGTTTACCCGTTTTACCAATACGTCCCGGCATTGCAGATAAGAACGATAAAGTTCCTCACTTACCGGAAGAAGTTTATCCGTCTATTGTTCCTGGTGGAAAAACATCCTATACGGGGCGTTTACTGAGGGAGGGCTATCTCCATGTCTATGATGAGATGATCGACCGCTGGCAGGATTATTATGTAACGAAACAGGGCTATTATTATCCTTTACCTGGCTCTGGTTATATACCACCAGGCTTGTTAAGCGGTGAAATGAAGCCCTGCATAACTAAACCAGATGAGCTGGCTCGCGCTTCTCTGGTGACTTTGCCGATAATGCCCCCTCCCATGAAGAACGGTGTATTCTGGTTTGGCTGGTCGGAAAATAAATGGACACCAGCGATCAGGAAAAAATATGAAGATCCCAGTGTTCGTCAGAGAACGATGCAAAAGTTTGATATGGACGCCTGGCTTAACAACGGGCAGGGAGAAAATCTGCTAGCGCTTTCCCGGTTGAGCGAAGTTGTTGCTGAACATCACTCTTTATCCGTTTATGCTGAAATGAAAGATTATTCGGCATCCTCTTTTCAGCCGCTTCCTGCTGCTGGCGCTAATTTATTGCAGGCTGCAGAGCAGTTAATGCCCGGCAGTGGTGCCATGATAGTTCTTCAGGATCCGGTTGCCGTCTTACAGGAAATTTCATCACTGTTGTCTTATCAGATAGTGCGTGATCTTTACGCCAATGAAAAACACCTGTGGAAATATGTGCTTGCCAGCACGATAACGGGCATGAAGGAGGCAATGATTCGTCAGTGTGCTCGCGATGTCATTTCAGAAACTGAATTTAGGGCGATGAGGGATAAGCTTGGAGTTAATACGCGCGGAGCAATGCCTCTTTTGCCATCAGCGGAACTTGCAGAGCAAAGTAATGCTTATCTGGATAGTAACCTGCAAAGGATAGTGCATGAAAAGTGGCAAACTTACGCGGCGCACTACGATGAAAAACAGCTTGAGCAGTCTGTTAAAGAATTTAACGGGGAAATAAAAAATTACGATGGCTCGGTTATCATACCCGCGTCTGAAATGTATCTGGCATGGTTCAAAAGTGAACTGACTACGAGTTACTTTAAATATAACTTTGATGAAACAAATATCGAGAGCGGATTCGACTATATTCAAACGGTTAATTACTGCATTACTGGTATGCAGGACAAAGCGTTGACGTTTCGCTATTTCACCGAGCAGCTGAAAAAGAGAACGGATGATAATGATAATATTCTAATGCGTGCGCTGGTGTTTAATCAGGATAAATTTTCAGAGCGCTTTGAGGCCTACTTTCAGGATAAGAGCAGTCTATGGGATAAGCCATGGAGCTCTTTTGCTGATGCGTTCAAGGATACGCTGGGCCAAATGCATGAGGCAGGAGCAGGCTACCTTGGTGCATTTTTGGGTAATCTGACCGGTAGCGTTTCTTATCTTTTGCAAACGGCAGCCAAAAGCCGTTTAAGCTATCGGCTGTTTGGTATAATGGCGGCCAGCGTTCGGCGCGCCTTTATACCTATACCCCGAGTGGCGACAGAAGCTGAATTTGTTGAAGATATTGTCAGGGTGATGGGCCGAAACGCTGGCATTGCAGGTGATAAAACGGAAGATGTCTTACGTATGTATGTTCGCTGGGAAGTGCGTCGTCTGAAAATTGATGGCCTGCCTCTTAGCGGGAACGGCGAACGGAATTATGTTGGCGCTATTGATTTGGAAACTTTTGATAAACTGGCTGCATTGCCTGAAAACCAACGTAATTATCGCCTGCAAGAATCTTTGCGTACCGAAGCTGAGGTTGACAGGCTGCTGTTCGCTCGCTGGCAAAATCATGTTAATGCCAGCTTTAGCTCGATAAGGCAGAGTGTGCCGCTGGCGCTTGGTGTTGTTTCCATGGCTTTACAAACGGCGGCGCTATGGGTAAGTATGGATTTTAGCCATAAACCTCTTACCGCAAGCCAGCAGGAGGCCAGAAATCGCTTCTGGGCAGGCACGTTATCCTTAACGGGAACAACGGCTGGAACAATAGAAACGGCGATTATACGCTTTAATAAACTAGGCGCTGCTTTTTCTGCTTCTGCTGCAGAAAAAATTGCCGGATGGTTTGCTGCAACAGGAAGATATTTTGGCGCTGCAGGGGGATTAATGTCGGCATATTATGATGCTGTTCATTTTAAAGAAGAGTGGAATAATAAGCGTAGAGGCTTAGCCTTTGCGTATGGTGCATCAGCAATTTCAGGGTTGTATTTATCAGTAGCGCCATTTATCAGCTGGAAGTTTGTTGGGGATATCATTGCTATTTTGGGAATACGTGTAGGATCCGCTACATTGGGTTCGGTGGCAGTCAGTATGGAAATCGTTGGCCTTACTCTTGGATGGATTATGGCAGGAGTGCTATTAATATCAGCTTTTTATATTTCTTATAAACAAACTAATGAGTTGCAAAAATGGCTGGAAAAAACCATGTGGGGAATTACTCCATCAGGATTAGCTCCTGAAAAACACCCAACGATGCAGGTTGAAATGCAAAGCCTAAAAGATATTATGCACATGGAGTAAATATGGATTACGAAGGTTTAATGATTAAATATAAGTACCGGGCATCGCCTGTGCTTACTGAAGATGAAATGAATAACCAGTTGCACCAGAATGAAAAAATCGATCTGGGCGATCGAAACATTATGGATGATACGGCCGTAATCCATTTCAGTTCAGGTTATATGGAAATAGTGGATAAATGGTATTCGGTTAAAGGTTTTCTAACAGTATCTGCGCTTGGCTCTCTGGTTCTCTGCATTGCAGGCGATTTTTACATGCCTTATAATATGTTTGTGCATTATTTTCTGCAGCATGATTATGATACTTCATTTTACGTTATAGGTCTTATCGCTCTGACAATAACCCTGCTATTAACCTTTATTTTCTGGCGAATGCTCAGGGTGGAGTGTTTCCGCTGGACACACTATCCCGTCAGATTTGATCGTAAAAACAGGCGGGTACATGTTTTCAGCACCGACGGAGATATCTACAGCGCTCCGTGGGATGAGATTTTCTTCACCACCGGCTGTTATACAAAAACAAGATTTAAACGTAAATATTACGATATCCGCGGCCACGTGCTGGCGGAAGACCGTAAAACGGTGCTGAGAACCTTCACGTTCCCGGTTTCCGCCGCGCGCCGCGAGGAGCTGTATGCCAACTGGGAGTTTGTGCGCCGCTATATGGAGGAGGGGCCGGAGGCCGTGGCGCACGTGCTGAAGCTGATGCCGCCGGTGGAGGGGCGGCGTGAAGGTATTTTATTTGGCTACTGGTACCTGATGCTCAGTGCTGCCTACGGCGCGCCGTTGTTTTTGGTTCCCTTTCTGATGGTGCTGTACCTGACGGTGTGGCCGTTTCGCCTGTTTGCGATGTACAGCTGTAAAATCCCGCGCTGGAGCGCGGAGGTGGAGGTGCAGTGCGTGATTGCCCCGGATGACCCGTGGGATATCAGCGCGGTACACAACCCGCGTCCGCTCTGGCGCTGGATGGTGGGGCTGGATATGGCGCACAGCATGGTGGACAAAAAGCAGGCCATGATAGCAGCAGCAAAGGCGGCTGACAGCACGCAAAAAATAGAAAAGAAAATTAAGAAAGGGATAAATAAATGAAGGGTATTATTCGTATTGGTGATAAAACAACGCATAGTGGTAAGGTGCTCTCGGGTTCCGTCAATATGAAATTTCAGGGTATTGGTGTGGCTCGTTTAAACGATCCTGTAAGCTGCCCTATTCCAGGTCATAAACCGTCATATATAGCGGAAGGTCATCCCACGATGAAAGATAACGGTTTGCCAGTTGCATTTCATGGGCATAAGTGTACCTGCGGTTGTAAATTAATCTCATCCCTTAGCAACGCAAAGACGTTAAATTAATGCCTGTCGATCTCTCGATTATTCCGCCTGTTATTAAACGTAAAAAATCGCCGTCATTAAAACGTTGGTTGTTTTTCCTTTTTATTATGACAGTATGCAGCGGTTTATTAGTCGCATGGTTGTGGCCAACCAATAAAGAAAACCAGACAATGGTTTTTTGGATTTATGCAGTTGGTGTGCCAGTATTATCATGGCTAATTTTTTTTAGCCTGCGCTGGTTAATATATCTCGTATCCATAAGTTTGTCCGATGGCTGGAATCATGAACGTGAAAAAGATATAGCTGATGAAATCCAGCGCGGACAACGCTATTTAGCATTAAAAGGATTTTGTGTACGCCTGCCTCATATTGTTACTTCTGGAGCGTTGACAGAGCAATTTATGTTATCACAAGGGGTAGTATTGCCAGCTGTAGTCAATGAGTTAACCCAGAGTGTTGATCACAAGGCTTACTTCAGTGATAAAGGCCAGCCTGTTACCTGTCGGATAATCAAACAAATTCAGTATCTCCTTATCGACGAAGAAATCCAGAAAGAATTGCTGAAAATAAATAATTCAGCGGTTGTTAAAGTAATTATACAGGTTGACAGTGATAGCATATTAACAGAGGACACCGTTAAGGCCATTGATGAATGTGTTGGTCCGCAGGTACCACCTCATGCTCAAATCATTTTTTCTTCACACTTTGGTTTAACTGATATTGATAACTGGCTGGATAATGAACAAGCTATCGATACGCTACTGATACTTTCAGTTAAAATTCATGCGGAAATAAAAAATGGCGAAGGAGAAGCAGCGGTCGCTTTAATTTTTCATTCATCGCCAGAAAACCTTTATTTGGAAAACTGCATCGCTCATATTCACAGGCCTGAAAAATTCTCGCCTGAAATAACCAGTGATACAACAGGCAATGCGTTATTATGGGGTAAAACGGCTATTGAAGAAATTAACTTGCTGTGGTTGGCTGGCATAAATAGTGAAGAAGCTACGGGAATGTTATTTTCTGGCAGTATTATCGATCCTCAGAGTAATTCACTCAAAGATAATTTTATTAATATTAATAACCATAGTGGCGATATTGGACTTGTTACGCCATGGCTTGCAATCATACTGGCTGCTGGCTTTAACAGCTATCCATCATCGCACTTAGTAGTAAGTAAGTGTAGTCAGGATGCTTCTTTATGGTGTCTGGTCGTTCGCCCGGTAAAAATTTAGTTATATACCGGGTGTTGTGTAGAGCAGCATCTCAAATTACCAAAAGCGTGGCTATATCTGATCACTCTGTTTCGGAGGCGAGAGTGGATAATATTTTAAAGGGATTGAAATCTAAAACATTTCAGTTATGGTTAGTGTTATTTGTTTTTTTATGTCTTGGAATTATTATTTGCCTGGTAATAAAAAACCAACCTATATTGTTAAATATTACTCCAAAATCTGTCTGGCAGGAGCGCTTATTTACTCTATTTATGGTTTTAACCGGAAGTCTGCTTCTTTTTATTATTCTTTTCTTTTTTATGTCCTATTTTTATGGCAGACGCGTTTACCACAAAGCCAAAACGCTGGCTTCCGGGCACAGCGATAATTATGCACGGAATAAAATAGATAAATTATCATCGGCGGTAGCTGGCTTACAGCAGTTAAAAGAGCACCTGCGTCGTCGTTACGGCCTTTTCTGGCGCGGTAAAGTCCGTCTGCTGCTGCTCACCGGCGATGACGCCGCCATCGACCAGCTTATTCCTGGTTTACAGGCCAGTTTGTGGCTGGAAGGTAACCGTACCGTTCTGATTTACGGCGGCAGCCTGGCCGCCGATCCCGACAGTGAAAAATATAAGGCCCTGCGCAAACTGCGCCGCAGCCGCCCGCTGGACGGAATCGTTCGCGTTATCAACGAGAGGCAAAATCTGACGCCGCAGATAAGCGATAACGATTTACGCGGGCTGGAAAAAGCAGGTGAGGCGTTGCGCTATCAGCCGCCGGTTTGGCTGTGGCAGCTGTGCGATAGTGACTGGCCGCAGGCGGGAAGAATAAACCAGGCCGTGGGAATGACGCTGCCGGCGAAGGCTGCGCCGGATGACGTGGCGATGCAGCTTAACAGGCTGTTGCCGCAGCTGCGGGAGCAGGGTATGGCGCAGGTTGCGCAAAACCACGCCTGCGATTTCCTGCTGCGCCTGGCGCAGCGGCTGGAGCAGGGCGAAAGCGAGGGCTGGAAGGCGCGACTTACTCCCTGGCTGTACGGCGCGCAGCAGCACGTTCCGCTGCGTGGATTGATGTTCAGCCTGGCAAATCAACCGGAGCCGTCGCTTGACGCAGAGATTAGCGGCAGCGCAGTGCTTTCGCCGCTGCATCGTCATGCGTTGACGCTTCCCGCCAGCTGGCAGGGGATTGTTACCGACTGCACACGCGTACGTGGACGCCGCGTCGGTATGCGCTGGGAGCAGGCATTGGCCTGGACGTTATTAACCTTTATCGGCGTCTGGATTTCGGGTCTGCTGCTGTCATTTATCGTCAACCGCCAGCAAATAATTTCAATCGCTGATAAAGCTCACACCCTGGCGGAAAGCCGGGTGCTCTCTGATGCCCAGCTGATCGCGTTGCATGAGTTACGTAATGATGCCGGACGGCTACAGCACGCTTTACAAAAAGGCGCACCGTGGTATCAGCGTTTCGGCCTGGATCATAATCAGCAATTACTGAGCGCGATGCTGCCCTGGTATGGCGTGGCGAACAACCGGCTTATCCGCGATGCGGCAAACGAGGCGCTGGCGGCTAAGCTGATAACGCTCACCAATACCGCACCAAACAGCGCGCAACGTGCGGAGCTGGCTAAAGCGGGCTATGACCAGCTAAAAGCCTGGCTGATGATGGCGCATCCCGATAAAGCTGACGGCGCCTTCTATGCGCAAACCATGAAAACGGTGCAGCCGGAACGCGCAGGGTTCTCAACCAGTCTGTGGCAGAGCCTTGCCGCTGATTTATGGCGATTTTATATTGATGAACTGCCGCATCAGCCGCAATGGAAAACGGTTCCAGATGCTGAACTGGTCACCCAGAGCCGTCAGGTATTGCTGCAACAGATTGGACGCCGTAACGCGGAAAGTACGCTGTATCAAAACATGCTTAAGTCGGTACGGCGTAATTTTGCCGATGTGACGCTGGAGGATATGACCAGTGGGACCGATGCGCGCCGCCTGTTTACTACCGATGAGGTGGTGCCGGGCATGTTTACGCGTCAGGCATGGGAAGGTGAGGTTCAGCAGGCTATCGATAAAGCGGCAAACTCTCGCCGCGATGAAATCGACTGGGTGCTGAGCGACAGCCGTAAAACGGTTGCCGCAGATATTTCGCCGGAGGCGCTGAAGGCGCGTCTTACCCAACGCTATTTCACCGATTTTGCCGGAAGCTGGCTTAACTTCCTTAACAGCCTGCGCTGGAACCCGGCGCACAATATCGCCGACGTTACCGATCAGCTAACGCTGATGAGCGACGTGCGCCAGTCGCCGGTGATTGCGTTGATGAATACGCTTTCCTGGCAGGGGCAGACCGGACAACGAAGTCAGGGGCTGTCAGATTCGATTATCAAATCAGCGAAGGATCTGATCGGCAACAGAGAAAAGCCGGCGATCGATCAAAGCGCCGCAGGGCCGCAGGGGCCGCTTGATGAAACATTCGGGCCGCTGTTGTCACTGATGGGCAAAAACAAAGCCAGTAATGTGATGTCGGCAGACAGCTCGTTAAGCCTGCAAACTTACCTGACCCGCATTACCCGCGTGAGACTGCGTCTGCAACAGGTAGCCAGCGCATCGGATCCCCAGGAGATGATGCAGACGCTGGCGCAAACGGTATTTCAGGGTAAGAGCGTTGATCTGACCGATACCCAGCAATACGGCAGCCTGATCTCTGCCAGCCTGGGCGAAGAGTGGAACGGTTTTGGACAGACGATGTTTGTTCAGCCGCTGACCCAAGCCTGGGAAACGGTGCTCCAGCCTTCGGCCGCCAGCCTGAATGTTCGCTGGAGCCGGGCGATAGTGGCGAACTGGCGTACGGCGTTTGAGGGGCGTTATCCCTTTGCCGCCAGTAAAAGTGATGCTTCTCTACCCATGCTGGCGGAGTTTATACGCAAGGATAGTGGCCGTATTGAACGCTTTTTATCCAGCGAGCTTAGTGGCGTGTTACATAAGGAAGGCAGTCAGTGGGTACCGGATAAAACTAACAGCCAGGGGCTGACGTTTAATCCGCAATTCCTGAAAGCCGTCAACCAGCTAAGCCAGCTGTCGGATATTCTGTTTACCGACGGCAGACAGGGCATCAGCTTTGATCTGCAGGCGCTTCCGGCCGCGCAGGTGGTGGAAACGCAGCTGACCATTGATGGACAAAAGCTGCGTTACTTTAATCAGATGGCTGACTGGCAAACGTTCCGTTGGCCGGGTGATACCTGGAAACCGGGTACAATGCTCACCTGGAGCACCACCAGCGCCGGTGCGAGACTGTTTGGCGATTACAGCGGCACCTGGGGATTTATCCGCTGGCTGGAGCAGGGCAAGCGGCAGCAGCTTGACCGCAGCCAGTGGATGATGAATTTTAACACGCCGGACGGGCGAACATTGCAGTGGGTGCTGCGATCGCAGCTGGGCAAAGGGCCACTGGCGCTGCTGGCGCTGCGCGACTTCAGCTTACCGGAGCAGATTTTTAGTGTTGATGCCGCAACCACGGCACGGCTGCTGGCTAAAAATAGCGGAGCAGAAATGGATAGCATGGAAGAATAGCGTTATCGCCAGTGGCAAAGCCGCCGCTGCTTAATGCTGTATAACCGTTATTTATTATATGGAGATTATATGAATAAGCTGAATTCATTACTATGGATTGGTCTGGCCAGCAATATTATCTTTTGGATCTTGCTCTTAATAGATTATATGGGATTACATGGATCTGAAGCGGAGTATATCTCTACTTTTTGGTGGCTTTGTTTTTTATCTATTATTATACAGTTTATTAGTATTCCATTGTTACTTAAAGCACCATTAACAGGGCAAATAGTGGGTGTTTTAGGTTCAGCCCTTATGCTGCCAACAGGAATAGCTTTTATGTTTGGCTGTTTCTACAGTGTCGAAAAATTAAAAAATCAGCAAGTAGCAAAGGTTGCTGCTCAACTGCATAATCAGCAATGTATTCAGAAGACTGCATACAGGAATAAGATACAGCTTAAGATTGATAATGTTAGTGGGTTAAAACAGCCAGCGGAGCCACTTTCAGATGAGGTAATGCAAGATAACGACGTGCAATTGAAATTTAAAACCATACATTTTTTGATAAATGATTTGGTGGTTTTTATATCTGGTGGGATATTTCTTATTTGCATGGTAGGCGGTAATGAAACATTATTCATCCTGTTTTTACTACTTTTTATTAGTGGTTGCTTTCTTAGAAATCGTATCTTTATCGCTCTGGATAAGGGGAGTCTGATTCTCACGCCGGGACTTTATGCAGAAACTTATCGTGTTCCTTTAGATGATGTTTTACTCGTTCATGATAACCAAAAATCTTTCGGGCTGTTGGTTAAAACACCGGGTGAAGAACAATTTTACGAGTTAAAGAAAAATTTAATCCGGGGTAACAATGCCCAGGAAAGACTCGGAGAAATATTGTTAAGGCTGGACCGTATCTCCTAAAGGAAACGGTAAGCCGTTCCTGGTGTTTTCATGACAGAAATCACAGCAATAATGTAATAATAAATCTCCTGCGTAACCAACATAAAACTTTTTTCTGTTGGTTACGCGGGCAGGAATAAATAATAATTTAGGTGCATTAATGGATGATCTAACCCTGCGTTATTATGACGCTGAAATGCGTTATCTGCTTGAAGCGGGCGAAGAGTTCGCCCGTGCGCATCCCGATCGGGCGGCAATGTTAAACCTGGATAAGGCCGACGCGCGCGACCCTTACGTCGAACGTCTGTTTGAGGGCTTCGCCTTTTTAATGGGGCGGCTGCGCGAGAAGCTGGATGACGATCTGCCGGAATTAACTGAGGGGCTGGTCAGCCTGCTATGGCCGCACTATCTGCGTACCGTTCCATCCATGTCGATTGTCGAATTCACGCCGGACTGGCGTGAGATGAAAGAGATGATGCGCATTACAAAAGGCTTTGAGGTACTTTCACGCCCGATTGGTGAAAAGAGTACGCGCTGTCGCTACACCACCACCAAAGAGATTAGGCTACAGCCGCTGACGCTGGAGCGAGCCACGCTGACGACCGATAGCGATGGGCGCTCGGTCATCAGCCTGCGCTTTGCCTGTAGCCAGCTTGCCGACTGGAGCCGCATCGATCTTAGTACGCTTCCGCTCTATTTCAATGCCGATGCGCCGCTCGCCAGCGCCATGCATGAAGCCTTTACCATGAATGTTGCGCGCATGTGGTTACGGCTACCGGGAGATATAGATCGACGTCCGCTGAACGGCCATTTTACCGCGTTAGGTTTTGGCGACGACGATGGCCTGTGGCCGAAAGGAAGCAGCAGTTTCAGCGGTTATCAGCTGCTGATGGAGTATTTCACCTTCCGCGAAAAATTTATGTTTACCGGGCTGCGCGGGCTGGAGACGGTCGATTTCCCTACCGATCTGCAATGGTTTGCGATCGATATTGTGCTGGCCGAGCGCTGGCAGCACGATTTTAGCTTTACGGAAAAGCATCTGCGTCTTAACTGCGTGCCGGTGATCAATCTCTTTCCGCTGGAATCCGATCCGCTGACGCTAAACTCGCTGGAAACCGAATATCTGCTGCGTCCAATGCGCGTACAGGACGGTCATACTGAAATCTATTCGGTGGATTCGGTAATGTCATCCGGCAACCATACCTACGTGCCGTTTTCCAGCTTTCGCCATAAGGGCGGTATGCTGCGTCATGATGCGCCGGAGTATTACTACCATACCCGCGTGCGGCGCGGGCCGTCTGGCCTGCATAACACCTGGCTTATTCTCGGTGGCGAAGCCTTTGATAATCATACAGTACCGACGGATGAAAGCTTATCGCTGACGCTGACCGGAACTAATGGTCAACTGCCGCGGCGGGCATTGCAAAGCACGGTGCTGGATACGGTGATGAAAACCACCTCGGCAAGTATTCGGGTGCGTAACCTCTGCGCGCCAACGCAGCCCTGCTACCCGCCCGATCGCGATCGTTTTCACTGGCGCGTACTGAGCCATCTGGGAACCAACTTCCTCTCAATGATGGATAACGCAGAAGTGCTGCGCGGAACGCTGGCGCTGTATGAGTGGACCAATGGTGAAATGAATCGTCGTCGGCTGGAGGCGATTATTGATGTTCGCCACGGTGAAACCGAGCGTTTTGAGCAGGGTTATCTGCTGCGCGGCGTGCAGATAGAAGTGACGCTCGACAGCGGTGGCTTTGCGGGCAGAGGTGATATCTGCCTGTTCGGCGAAATGCTGAGCCGCTTCTTTGCGCTTTATACCGATATCTATCTGTTTAATCGCCTGATTATTATTCAGCAACCGACCGGGGAGCGTCTGGAATGGGAAGAGAAACACAATCGCCGCATTCCCGGCTAACGCCACGGCTGGAGGCGGAGCTAACGCGGATCAACTTTTATCGTTTCTGTCAGCTTCTGGAAAAACAGCAGCCGGGTAAGCCATTAATGGGCAGTACCAGCCATCCTGCCGACGATCCGGTACGTTTTCGTCCGCATCCGGGAATGGGATTTCCGGCCAGCGAGCTGAAAAGCGTTGAGTATGACGAAGAGAATGCAGCGGCACCGCCAACGGTGCGCACCACGTTTATGGGGCTGTACGGTGTCGATTCTCCGCTGCCGCCAGCCTATCTTGACGATATCGCCCAGGGCAGAGAAGGGCATGAAGTTCAGCAGCACTTTCTCGATATCTTCAGCCACCGCATTCTGACGCAGTTTTATCGCATCTGGCGTAAGTACTCCTGGCCCGCCACCTTCGCGTCGGGCGGCGCGGATAATATCTCACAGTCACTGCTGGGGCTGGTGGGGTTGGGCATTCCGGGTACCGCAAACCATATTGCTACTCCGATTTCGCGCTTTCTGGCGCTGCTTAGCGTGCTGCGCCAGCCGGGAAAAACTGCGGAAGGCGTGCAGGCGCTGGTGCAGCTTCTGGCATCGAATACCTCGGTGCGCGTCAGCCCTTACTGCCTGCGGCCTGTAGCGATCGGGCAGCCGCCTGGTTTTATCGGCGAAGACGATTTCCGGTTAGATGGCAATATGCCGCTGGGTGATGAGGTAATGGATACCAGCAGCCAGTTATTGATCGAACTGTTCACTGATAATGTGGATGAGGCGCAGGGCTGGATGCCGGAAGGCCAGCTTTATCAGGATTTTTTAGTCATGCTGCGCGTCTATCTTGGCTGGCGCTTTAAGGCCAAAATTCGCTTGACCGTAAGCTCTCATCTGTTGCCCGTTCCGCCTCTTGGTGAAGCACCGTTCTGGCTGGGCATGAGCGGCGTACTGGGCGTGGAGGAAAACCACGTTCCTGATGATGTGCCGCCAACCTTTACTACTGAAGTGGGGCATTATTGTGGTTTGCAGCCCGCAACACAGACAAAAGGAAATCGACGTGTTACGTACAAATTTGACTAAAACTGCTTTCTGGCTGCTGCCGCTGGTGGCTGCCAGTCATTCCAGCCCCTGAATTTGACGCTTACCTGGCCCTGACTGACAAAACCAATTGTAAAAATAGCGCTGTTAAAAAAGACGCTCAAGCGCTGACAGAATAATTAGATCATTTTTGGTCTACATTGAAAAAATAACGTTTTGCAACCAGCTCAGCAACTTCCGCAATTATTTTATAATGTAATTCTTTCATGAAAGAAAAAATTAAACAGGAAGTTTTGACAGGCCATAGCTCAGTAATAATAAAAGGAGACGCTAAAATGAGTACACAACATGGCTGTAAATTCTGTATTCGCTATGGCTTGCCGATTTTACCTATACGTCCGGCGGTAATAGCTCAGGATGATTTCCTGCCAGCGTTACCTTCGGAAATTGTTATGCCTGTTTCTGTTCAGGGGGAAACGCGCTATACAGCACGATTATTACGGGAGGGCTTTCTGAACATTTGGGCGGAATCTGATGCCAGTTGGATCAACTATTATGTTACTGGCGATGGTTATTTCTACCCATTATCAGAAAGAGGAGAGGTTCCTCCTGATATTGTCGCAGGCACGAGAAAACCATGCATTACGAATCCTGATGAATTGGCAATGGCATCTTTAATTACGTTGCCGGTAAAACCGATGGGAATGAAAAATGGCATATTTTGGTTCAGCTGGTCTGAATTTCAATGGACTGATGCCACTCGTAAAAGACATGAAGATGCCGCATATCGTAGTCAATACATGCAGAGTTTCGATATGGATGCGTGGCTTAACAACGGACGGGAAGAACAAGCATTGCCGCTAGCCTCTCTGTGTACCACGGTAGCGGAATATAGCAGTAAAGCTGGATCATGTGACCATAAAACCTGGTCTCCTGTACCTTTCAAAGCTATGAGAACGCTGGAAGGACTGCATATAATACAGGCAGCTGACGCGTTATATGCGGGAAAGGGGGCCATCGTAGCTCTTGTGGATCCTGTTGCCATTACTCAAGAACTGAGCTATTTATTCACCAGGCGTCTTACAACCCGTTTTGCTGATGATCCTAAATATTCTCGTGGAATCACTCTAACATCGGCATTATCGGGCCTAAAGCAGGTTATGACTGCACAGTTTCGGCGCGATTTGTTGAGTGACGATGAATTCAGCGTGCATATTTCACAAGCGATTGGATCCCGAATAATCGCTGGTGTACCAATGCCACCCGATAATCCTGAACATGCAGCAAAGGAAGCTGAACGAAACAGAAGAGAAACTTTTGATGAGCGGTTTGAACTACGAGTTAAGCAACGTTGGGCTGAATACGAAAACTATATTGACAGAAATAAAGAACAGGAATTTCTGAAAGAACTTAGTCTGGCAGTAAAAAAATATAATAATAGCGTTATTACGCCAATGACAAAAATGTATCTCTCATGGCTGCAAAGTACATCACTTACTGATTATTTTCTACATAACTTTGATACGAATAATGTTCATAGTGGGATCTGCTATTTACAAAGTGTGACTGACTGTTTGGAAGGGATGCAAGATCAAGCTCCGATATCCCGATGGCTACACAGCCAGATGTCGGCAGAAGCGTTTAGTGGTGAGAATTATATTTTACAGGCATTTGTTTTTAATAATGAAAAAATTTCCAATCTTATACAGGAAGCAGTAAAAAAATCTTCTGACATAAATAACGTCCCCTGGGAAAATCTTATGGATGCGATTAAAGATGCTACGGAAGATTATAGTAAAGTATTTTCTCTTAAAATGGAGCATTACATCAATACTATCAGTAGTGGATTTATCCGCTTGATTCAAAGAATGGCATGGAGCAAGCCCGCATTAGCGTTAGTCGCAATGGTCACAAGTAGTGGCTATGGATTGAAAACCATGGCGTTAACGGCTAAACGCAAGCACTTTCTTGAAGCTGCGCTGGAGCAAATTGCCAGAATGATAGATTTTGATGGTAGCGTGTCGCAGGATAAACTACGCCCTCACCTTGATAAAGCTCTACGCAAAATGGAACTGGACGGTATTCCTCTGGAAGAAACGCAGAAGCGGCATTTTATGGTACTTGTTGATATCAAGGAATCCAGGCGACTGGCTGCATTACCGCAGAAAGATAATTTAAAACAGATTGGAAGTATTCTCCATTCTGCAGAAGATATAACAAACTCTATTTTTCTGCGTTTATATCATCGTAATATGGCGGTGCTAAAGGGGATTAGTGCTAAATATATCGCCGGAATGACAGCTGGAGCCGTGCCCTTCTGGGGATGTATGGCTTCGGTGATTTTTCAGGGTATTGCTCTAAAAAGTGCGGCAGGAGATAAGGATTTACTAAGCTGGGAAAAGGGAACCCGGTTAGGTGCTAACGTAATTGGAGCCTTTGGTTCATCGCTGGAACTTGCGGAGCGAACGCTAAATGATTTGAAAGTACTCCGGCTTAAAAACATTGTACGTTCCAGTATGGGGGCTGATTTCTTGAAAAAGACTATGGTTGTTTTGAAAACTGGGATTAAATATTGCTCCTGGGCTGCTGTAGTAGCGATTGGATGGGATATTTTTAATGGTATAGATTATGCTCTTCAAAGAGAATGGGGACTTATGACCGCCAGCTTTATTTCAGGAATTGGTGGGATTATGTTGTCTGGTGCTCTTTTAGGTTTTGTTTTGGGGCCCCTCGGATTAGCCTGGGCAGTAGTTTTTATTTTTGGATCAGCCATCTATATGGCTTTCAAAGAAGGCGATGATATCCAGAAGTGGTTAAAGTCCTGTCTTTGGCGTAAGGCTAAAGAGGGGCTATATACACTACCGGAAATTTATCCCACGCAGGCAATGGAAATAGCTGCTTTTAACGAAGCAATAACATCAAAGGAAGACTGAATATGTCAGTGTATGGACTTTATCAGCCTTATAAAGTGAACCGCCCGTTAACCCGCTCGGAAAGAAATCATCGGCTACAACAGGGGACCCCCATAAAGGTCAAGTCCTTTAATTGTGGCGAATCAGTTATCAGAATGAATTCTACTTATCTGGAGACAGTAGATAAGTTTTATAAGGACGGGGGGACAAATACGCAGTTTTTTGCTTTGATGTTTTTTATGCTTGCTTCTATTTACTTGTACGCGGTTTTTCATTCGTTTTTTTTATCAGGGAAAGAAATTATCGATATTTTTATCGATGTGGCAGTAATCTCTGTGCCTATGTTTGGATTTTTATTCTGGTTTGGTCATCTTCTTTTAAAAGAATGGTTTAAATGGACGCATTATCCGATTCGTTTTAACCGGAAAAATAAAATGGTTTACGTTTTTCGAACCAATGGCACCGTATTAACTGCTCCCTGGAAAGATATCTGGTTTACTCAGGATAAAGAGCCAGGACCCTTACGTGAGTGGACGATCCGTGGACATATTCTTGATAAGGATGGTGAAACGGTACTGGAAACATTTAGCCTGGGGATTTGTGAAAATAAAGAATCTCTGCCTGGATACTGGGAATTTATCCGCTGCTATATGGAAGAAGACGTAGTGCAGGAACTGGCTGATTTAGTGGTGCTTTGCCCGCCGATAGAAGACCGTAAGGAAGGGTATATTTTCGGCCTGCAAAATCTGCTCTATATGGAATCCCGTCTGGAGTGGATTTATTTTCCTTTTATGCTGCCATTGAATGTGGAAGCGTCAGTCTGTCGTTATATTACCAGCCAGACAGGAAAGATTCCCCGCTGGCCGCAGGAGGTTCTGGCTGCCTGTGAGCCTGCAGCCGACGATCCGGTAAACGTCAGTGCTGCCGATAATCCGAAAAATATGTGGCGACTGGTGTTTGCCAGTGAGCCAATCAGAGTCTGGAGAAAAAGGTATAAGCGCATGGAAGATGCCACCAACAGAATTCACGATGCCCTGAAAAAACGATATGGGTAAATATTGTTGTGGTTTGCAGCCCGCAACACAGACAAAAGGAAATCGACGTGTTACGTACAAATTTGACTAAAACTGCTTTCTGGCTGCTGCCGCTGGTGGCTGCCAGCCTTACCGGGTGTGGACTGACCCAGAGCGTCACTGACGGTACCAAGAATGCAGTAACCTCTGTTTTTTATAAGAAGATAAAGGTTCTGCATCTTGATTTTATGGCGCGTGCCACACTGAATACCGACGCTCGTGAAAATAATTCGCTTTCTGAGCCAGTAGTCATCCGCATCTATCAGCTAAAAGATCGTTCGCTGTTCGATAAGATAGTTTACCAGCAGCTGCTGAAAGAAGATGAAGTGTTATTAAGCGACGTTCTGCTTGCCAGTCGTGAGGTAGTATTAAAGCCGGGCGGCAATGCCACACTGGATATGACGATGGAATCCGACGCTAAATTTGTGGCGGTAGCAGGGTTGTTTCGCCATCCTGACACGCAGAAGAACAGCTGGAAGCAGGTGCTGGAGCGCGAAGAGCTGGATCCAGATAAGCCGCGTGTGTTTGAGGCTGGCGATAACAGTCTCAAATTGCTGCCGTTTAAGGAGGATTAATACATCCTGACTTTGAAACGCTTAACGGCGAGGTAAATACCTTTGATGGCTGAGGGTGCTTTTTATGGCAAGCGGCAAGGCGCGAACGAGAGTTGGCGTTTTGCTGTACAGCGGCAATGGATAGACCTCACCCTCACTTTTATTTATCTGCTAATCCTTAACTTCCTTTTCCATCCTGTCACACCATTCATTCCTTTCATGCTTTTCCCCGGCAGAATCCCTATCACTCTTTTAGCGACGTTTCGCGGTTTCTTTACTGAATTTTCGTACCAGGTGATTCAGTGATTTCTGATACTGTTTTATAATTGATGCGATTGTAACAACTACGTTTGTTTTGAAAAATATTTCATGAAGTATGTTTCTTTGTGTATAGCGTTCGAAAAGATAGCGTGATTTTATCAGTGGATGCAGTGTCTTATTTTTCTGTCAGGTGTGTTTTTAACGCTACAAACAATAAAATCTCCGTAGTACAATTACATTTGCTTACAGATGACATTCTGTTTTTTTGATTCTGTCTCGCCTGGCCTCTGGGTTACTGACGGGGTTTGAATACCATTTATGGCTCTGGCCAACATAAATACAGTGCGATAATTAGGATGATTAGAATAACAAGAACCGTTATACCCGCCGCCGTTTTACAAAACTATATAACTGGCTACCCAGCTTTTATTGCACTTGTTAAAAAACAGCTTAATCCGGCCTGTAGCGCGTTATTTGCCAGCCCCGTGGTGGCGGCTGATGGTGCAATAGAATGGTACAGCGAGCTAAAGGGTGAACCGAAGCCGCTGGAACAATTAACTGAGGCCGATAAGGCCAGGGTAGAAGTGCTGCTTATACAGCGGCTGGCGGTTGTCGAACAGCTTTATCAGCGTCTTTCTGCCGCCAATGAGGAATCTGCCGATCTTTTGGCGATGCTGGCGCTGGCATATAAGCGTCCAAATGACGCAAAAGTGTGGGTGATTGAAGGGCAGCCCGTTATTGTTGATCTGCTTAACAGCGATATTATCCCGGCGACGCCAGTTGTGGCGTCGGTAAAAAAACGTGCCTGGTGGCCATGGTTAATGCTGCTGGTACTGCTGTTTGCCTTAATGATATTGCTGTTACGTCGCTGCCAGCCGTCAGGCGAGATTATCAGCCCGGATACGGCGGCAGTGAGCGCCGGGCCAGCGCCTGAAGCTGCATCGGTAAAAATGCTGTGCCCGGAGCGGCGGACAAAAGAGCAGGCACCTGAAATGATTATGGTGTTTGATGGTTCAGTCTCCATGGCTCTCAGTATGGATGTGACGCCGGATGAGCTACAGCTCTGGATGGAGAATAAATCCTCTCTTGATATAGAACGCGAGCCGCGCCGCATTACGCTGGCACGGCGCTCGGCTAAACAGATCGTTGATGCATTACCAGCAGATATGAACGTGAATCTTATCGCTGCGGCTGACTGTAAACGGGTAACTACCTCTAAGACGTTTTCCTTTCAGCAACGTTCGGAACTGAAGAAAACGATCGATGGCATTGAACCAACAGGAAAGACACCGCTGGCTGAAGCATTAATGAAAGCAGGGAAATTGGTCGATGGCGTCAAGCGCGATGCGATTATTTTGCTGATAACGGACGGCGAAGAAACCTGCGGCGGCGATCCCTGTGAAGTAGCCCGGCAGTTAAAAATGCAAAAACCCCGTTTGCAGGTTAACGTCGTTGATATTCTGAATACCGGCGCGGGAAATTGCATTGCCAGCAATACCGGCGGACAGGTTTTCGCTATCAATAGCGCACATGAATTTAATCAAATAATGAATGAAGCGGTAAGGGAATATATTCCACAAGGATGCGAATAAGGCGATAACATTGACGGCTTATTAAAGGTTATATAATCGCGACAGGCAGTTTTTAAGCTTTATTTGTTAATGTTGTATTACGAATTTTATATATTTATACCTTTGGGATGAATTGCCGATATATATTTGCGCTTATCTCTCAATCAATGTGATGAGCATTCGTTTCGATCGCCTTGATGGCCATCGGAAAATAAAAAATATCGCTCATTGCACTTGTTTTATTAACCGCAAGGGCATGCAACGTGAAAGAAATGTTTCTGTGCAGTGACAGGCTCAATAAATATCAGGCAATGGGTGAAAACGGTCAGGCCGTGCATATTTCCGCGCTACAGCTGCGGGAAACGTTGCGCCTGCGTAAACAGGGTGCGGTCGCGGATATGCTCGGCATACCGCAAATTAACGAGCATGGCGATCGTATTGACTGGTATGCTCCGTTTTCCGGTGATGTTGTTCCCTGGTCTGCCGCTACCGATAGTGAGCGCCAGGCAGCGTTAGCGCAGCTGGAAATGAATCAAACGGCCCTGCGTCAGCTCAGCGATGAATTACGGCGTAACGAACAGCCAGAACAAAGGCTGTTTGGTCAGCTGCTGGAAAAAGCGCTGCAGTTTCCTGACGATCGCCATATCTGGCTGGTAGCGGGAAAGCCGGTAATTAGCTTTTGGGGTTTCGTCAACGCGCGTCATCAGATGCGTCTCGATCCGCTGGACTGTCTGCGTCCTGCTCCGCCGTTAACGTCGCCCGTTACCGCCAGCACGGCGGTGCCCGAGATCGATTCGTCCGTTCAAAAAACAACGCGGCATGTCAGATGGTGGATATTACCCGGCTGGCTACGCTGGCTGTTGCCTTTATTGCTGCTGCTCCTGTTAGCGCTGCTGCTGTTGCGCAGCTGCGCGCCGCAGCCAGGCCTGCCTGATCTTTCTACTGAACGTACCGTGCTGCCGGCGGAGGTGGTGCCACATCCTGACGAAAGTTATACCGCAACGCTGACTACTCCCCCCGACGCTACGCTGGTGACCAGCACGGCGATTCCGGCACTGAGCGGTGAGCAACGGTTACCTGAGATCGTGGGGGAAGCGGTGCAGGATAACCTGCCGCCGCCGCGAACCGACGCTATCGATCCGGCATTCGAACCCGTTGTACCCGCTGAACCCATTGCTGGTGAACAGATTCACCAGCCCGTGCCCGACGCCGCGTCGTCTGATCCCGTGAATAACCTGCCCGCACCGGTTGATCCTGACGCGGTAACAAATAACAGCACGGTACCTGCGCAAACCAACGCACCGCTAACGCTTCCCGCCGCGGCTCTATCGCAGGGTAATACCGATTTTCTTAACGGACGCTGGCGTGCAGGTGCCGGGATTCAGGATCGGCGCACGGGCAAACCGCTGCGCCTGAATTATCAAATTAAAGATGGCAAGGGTGAAGTGCAGATGGTTCGCGGCGATGGCGTCACCTGTCGCGCTGCCGTCAACGCTGCGGTGCAGTCCGGCACTCTCGCGATTAACAATCAGGAAGAAGCACAGTGTTCGGACGGCTCGGTTTACCAGATGCCTGATATCCGCTGTGCGCCGGGTGCGCAAAGCGTTGCTGAATGTAAAGGCAGCTATGGCGCCAACACCTTTTTCCCTATCTCGATGAAGCAGGAGGCGAGTAACTAAATGCTGGCTGAACTCACTGATTTTAAACAACAGGTCAAACTTATCCGTGACAGCGGGATTCAGTTTCTTGACTTTGCCTTTACGCTGCCGGAACGCAAAGAGTATGGCGAGTTTTTGCGCCAGCAGGGAGAGGGTGCGGTACTGCGTCTGGTTTACAACGAGCGCGAAGATAAATATCAAATTCCGGCCACAGACAATGAATCCCCGCGTAACGCCGTGCCGGATTATTCGCTGGCGACAGAAGAATCCTTGCGGCTGTATCAGGGCATCTGGCTGCCGCTGCCGTTCTTTCGCTTTAATCCGCCCAGAGCGTTTGCGCAGGGGCCGACAAACTGGTCGCGCATACAGTTTCATCAGCTGCCGGAGCCGGATGAAAAAGGCAATACCTGGCGTGCAACACTGATTTTTGATACCAAAATATTCCCGGATCGCGAACATACTCAATACCTTGCCCCTGGCGAGGATGACGTTCGCTCCGGCGCAGGCTTTGCGTTGGCCAGCCATCCTCAGGAAATGGAAAGCTTTTTAACGCTTTCGTGGGTAGATGAGTGGCTGCGGGATGTCTATACCTCGCAGGCGCGCGAGGTACTGCATCAGCATTATGAAGATAATGAAGAGAAGCTGGCGCTCAAAGAACATCAGGCGCATTACCTGAATTTGCTGCACGTGCTGACGACCACGATCGCCGTGCCTGAAGTGCAAATTAACGACGTCAAAATTCGCGATACGGCGATTCCGGTTGATTTGGTACTGGATATCGGTAACTCACGCAGCTGCGGCATTCTGATTGAGGAACACCGCGATGATAACAAAGGGCTGTCGCAGCTTTATCAGCTGCAACTGCGTGATTTAAGCCAGCCACAGTTTGTCTATAACGAGCCGTTTGACAGCCGCCTTGAGTTTGCTCAGGCAGAGTTCGGCAAGCAGGATTTTTCGCTGAAAAGCGGGCGTAACGATGCCTTTACCTGGCCGACGATTGGGCGCGTTGGTGGCGAAGCGTTTCGTATGGCGGCACAACGTCTCGGTACTGAAGGGTCAACCGGTATTTCCAGCCCGAAACGTTACCTGTGGGATAACCAACCCTATTCTCCCGGCTGGCGATTCAGCCAGGCCTTTGTTAAGTCCGATCGTGAACCGCTGGCAACCGCCGCACCGCTGCTCTATATGCTCAACGATCAGGGGCGGTTGTTAATCCGTCTGCAAGAAGATGAGCGCATGCCGGTGTTCTCGCCGGTATACAGTCGCAGCTCGTTGATGATGATGATGCTGTCAGAAGTGCTGAGCCAGGCGTTGATGCAGATTAACAGCCCGGCGCAGCGCCTGAAAATGAATCATGCCAGCACGCCGCGTCGCCTGCGTAATGTGATTATGACCGTACCCCCGGCGATGCCAAAACCTGAGCGCGCCATCTTTGAACAGTGCATGCACGATGCTATTCGTCTGGTGTGGAAAGCGCTGGGCTGGGAAGAGATCGATTATGAAGGCGACGATAACGACCAGCTGAAGCATCCTCATCCCGGCGTCCATGTTAAGTGGGACGAAGCCACCTGCGGACAGCTGGTTTACCTCTACAACGAAACGCAAACCTATTTTGGTGGCCGTACCGACGAGTTTTTTGCCGCTACCCGGCGGCTGGATAATCAGATTACCGCAGGCGATAAGCGCAGCCTGAAAATCGCTTCGATTGATATCGGCGGTGGCACTACCGATCTGGTGATCTCCCGTTACACCCTTGATGAAGGGCAGGGCATTAACGTACGTATCACGCCGAAGCAGCTGTTCCGTGAGGGTTTCAAGGTAGCGGGCGATGATATTTTGCTTGATGTGATCCGGCTTTACCTACAGCCTGCGGTTAAGGCGGCAATGATGCAGGTCGGACACAGCGATATGGCTGCTGAGGCGATGATGTCGCAGCTGTTCGGCAGCGAATCCATTGAGGCGGGTAAACAGGTACTGCGTCAGCAGCTGACCCTGCAAGTTTTCGCGCCGCTGGCGCTGGCAATTCTGCATCGCTATGAAGAATACAGGCCGGAAAACGGACGCGAGGTGTTGAATTTCACGTTCCGCGAACTGCTGGCTGACAATACGCCGACGGAAAAAGTCCAGGATTACGTTAATGAGGTGGTTCGCCACGGGCAGCTAGCCAGCGAAGCGCCGTTCTCCATTCTTAATGTGCCGCTTGAGGTAGATCTGGCGCGCCTGCACAACGAATTTATCGATCCACGCAACGGACGGATGAATATCTGCCACAGCCTGCGTGCGCTTTGCGAGGTGCTCTGGCATTACAACTGCGATGTATTGCTGTTGACCGGACGTCCATCGCGTTTGCCGGGCATTCAGGCGCTGATACGTCAGCTCCAGCCGGTGCCGCCATCACGTGTATTGCCGCTGCACGGTTATGAAACCGGCGGCTGGTATCCGTTTAATAAAAAAGGCTGTATTGACGATCCGAAATCGACAGCGGTGGTGGGGGCCATGCTCTGTCTGCTGGCGGAAAAATCCAGGCTTAATAACTTCTACTTCCGTGCGGTCAATTTTAACGCCTACTCCACGATCCGCTATCTGGGCATGCTGGACGGCAATAACGTGATTAAAGACAGCAATGTCTTCTACCGCGATATCGATCTCGATGCGCCCAATTTCCAGCTACCGCAGGGCCAGGCTTTTGAGTCCCGCGGCGAAGTACGTATTGGTTTCCGCCAGCTGGATAACGAACGCTGGCCCGCCTCCGCCCTTTATACCCTGAAGATCGTTAACCCTGAGCTGGGTAGCGAGCTGGCGGGCGATGCGGTGATGCGCATTGAGCTGATGGCGGAACAGGGCCGTCCGAGAAACGGTGAAGAGGCGGTCAGCCCGGAACGATTCCGTATTGAATCGCTGGAGATGGAAAACGCCAGACGGAACTACGGACGCAAAGATGTGGCGTTTCAGTTGAACACCATGGTCGGTAACGGTATGGGTGAAACCCATTACTGGCTGGATAGCGGGAGCATTAAGAGCTAATGAGCAGCATGAATCCTGAGCAAATTATTCACAGCTGGCAGAGCGTTGAACGCGGCGCGGGCCAGGCGATTGACTGGATTGCAGCGGTGCGTCAGGACGCGCCACGTCTGAATACCGAAGCGGATCGCTTAACCATTAATTTGCGCCGCAGCCGCAATAAGGCGCGCCGTCTGGCACAGGCGGCGGCAAAACCGATGACCATTGGTTTTTTTGGCCTGTCGCAGGCGGGTAAATCCTACCTAATTTCGGCGCTGGCCGCCGGTGAGAACGGCAAGCTGGAAACCCGTCTCGGCGGCAGCCAGCTCGATTTTCTGACCCATATTAATCCGCCCGGCGGTGGTAAAGAAGCCACCGGCCTGGTGACGCGCTTTAGCCGACGTGCAATTGACGGGGATGAGCGTTGGCCGGTAACGCTGCAACTCTTCAGCGAAATGGAAATGGGTAAAATTCTCGCCAACGCGTTTATTCACGATTTTAATCAGGAGAAATTTGACTGGCAGTATGACGACGCGCGCATGAACGATCTGCTGGCGATGCTGGCAAAACGTCGCCGCCCCGCGCGGGTTCCGGGCGTGAGTGAAGATGATGTGGTCTCGCTGTGGGATTACCTTATCCGTCATGCGGAGAAAAGCCAGAGCCGTCTGGCGCTGAACTACTGGCCGCAGGCGATTGCGCTGGCACCGTGGCTGGCACCGGAAGATCGTGGGCAGCTTTTTTCCGTGCTGTGGGGCGATGTAGCGGAGCTGACCGAGGCGTATATCCGCTTTGCGCAGACGCTGCAACGCCTCAGCGGTGCGCAGGAAGTGCGGGCACCGTTAACGACGCTGGTACGCGAAGAGAACGGCCTGCTGGTGCAGTACGACAGCATTATGAACGTCGATATGCTGGAGCGCCTGAATAAAGAGACTGATGCACGCGTGGAGGTCTGTCCGGTGCTGGAAGGCCAAATCGCGGCCCCGGTTACGCTGTCTCTCGCCGAACTGACTGCGTTAACGGTGGAACTACATATTCCGCTGGTCGCCTCGACCCGTGAGCCGCTGTTTGAAACGGTCGATCTGCTCGATTTTCCCGGCTATCGCGGTCGCCTGGGCGTGGAATCAATGGACGATATCCGGCGTGCGGTGAATAGCGAAGAGAGTAACCCGCTGGCGCAGCTGATTTTGCGCGGCAAAGTTGCTTACCTGTTTGAACGCTACACCGAAAACCAGGAGATGAACGTGCTGGTGGTCTGTACTGCCTCCACCAAGCAGTCAGATGTGAAAGAGGTTGGCGGTGTGCTGGATGAATGGATCCGCTATACCCAGGGGAAAGATGCCGAAGCCCGTGGGCGTCGTTTACCCGGCCTGATCTGGGCGCTCACCATGTTCGATCTGCGTATCACGCAAGGTCTGGCGCATGACGAAGCCCTGCTGCGTCAATACTGGGGGCAGGGTGGCATGATCAAAATGGCGATGACGGAGCGTTTTGGTCAGTACAAATGGATGCAGGAGTGGTCACCCGGCCAGGCATTTAATAACACCTTCCTGGTGCGTAAGCCGCGTCAGCAAACGCCGTTTATCCGTATAAAAGCGGGCGATGAGGCGGAGTTTAGTGAGGAAAACACAGCGCAGCTGGCGTTGATGCGCAAAACCTTTCTTGATGATGAAGCGGTTAACCGCTATATCGCGCACGCCGATGAAGCCTGGGACGCCATGCTCAAGCTGAACGATGGCGGCATGCGCCGTATGGCTGACTATCTGAGCCGGGTTGCACGCCCGGAGGTGAAACTGGAACGCATAGCCGAACAGTTACAGGAGATTCGCCATGAGCTGGTGGAAGGTGGACTGGGCAACTGGTATCAGCCGGATGGTGAAGAAGAGGTAGCTAAAAAAGCCCAGATCGCTCAGGAAATTCTTGCCGCATTGAAAAAACGTAGCGGCATGCACGGCGAGTTGCTGGCGCGTCTGGTGCCGACGCGCCGCGATCTGCAAGCGCTCTATCTGCAACAAACCACGCTGCCGGTTCAGGAAGAAGATCCTGAAGAAGCAGACTTTTTTGATATCGGCGTGGGCGATGCCTTCGGTGCCGATGCGCCAGCCGCCGTTACCCACAGCCATGAAGTTGCCTTCGCTCACCAGAGCGTCCAGCACTGGATCAACCACCTGCGTGGCCTGTCGGAAACCCCGGCGATGCTGAACTACATCAATTTACCGCGTCGTATTGTCGATGTGCTGGCGGATGAGCTGATTACCGGGCTGCTGCGCCTGCGCCTGGAAGAAAAGCTGGTAGCCGTAATGACTAATACCGAACAGGCGGGCGTGCGGCGTGAACGTCTGGTCGATCGTCAGGTGTCACGCGTGTTGCACGTCATGGGCGATTTTATTACCTGGCTTGGCTATCTGGAGGTGCCGGAAGCAAAACGTCCGGTACGCCTGAATATGCCCGAACAGCCCATTTTTACCCGTCCTGCGCAGTGTGACAGCGTGGTATGGAAAGATGATGAACGCCTGGCGCACCTGACGCCGCAGCAGCTCAACTATACCGCCATTTTTATCATCGACTGGCTGGTTGGGCTGGAGTCGCTTATTACGGAAAACGCCGGGCATTCCGCCGGACGGGAAATCAGCGTGGCACAGAATGACAGGCTGGGCACCATCATTCGCCTTATTCAGACTTCACAGGAGTAATACCAGGTGATCAAACCAGAACTCAAAGCCCTGAATCCCGTGGTGCCAGGCTATGCGCAACTCATACTGCGGGCGTGGAAAGGTGGAACGGAAGGCGTCACCATCTCGGTGTTGCGTAACCAGGATAACCTGTATCTGGACGGCAATGGACAGTGGGGCAGCGGTGAAGTTTTCCTGGCACTGCCTACGTTGATGCTGGAGGAAGGCGTACCTGGCGTACAGATCGGCCCGTCGCTGCTCGATCCGTTACTGGCAAATCGCCAGGCCGCCTATCGCATCACCATCAAAGATGAGGCAACGCGTGACGCAGGCATCCTTATGATGAGCGATGGCTTGCTAACTTCGCAGGCCGGAGGGGAAAACCCGCTGCCGGTGAATGTTCATACGTTGAATGACGCACCGGTTCAACAGCCGGAAGCGCCACTACCTGAGCCGGTAACAGAGCCTGAACCAGAACCTGAATCAGAACCACAGCCTGCACCACAGCCACAGCCGGAGCTGCAACCGCTGCCAGCAGCTGCACCGTCGCCTGCCGCAGCGAAAAAAAGCGGAGCATTACTTTTAATCATCCTTTGTTTGCTGATTATTGCCGTCGCGCTGTGGTGGTTCTTGCGCGCCCCGGAAACACCCGCGCCTGTTGCCGCCGTGCCTGTCCCTGCACCTGCCGCCCCAGTCGTGACAAAAGTAAGTGGACCCTGCGGCGATGATTTGATGTCCAGCCTCAGCGAGCTGGAGTTTGTGAAGGGCTGCTTGCGTAGCCAGCCGAGCAGCGCCCGGCTCCTTGAGGTGATAACAAAAGCCAAAGCGGATAAGCATTGCGCTATCGCCCAGCGGCTATACGCCTATAAAGCACAGGCTGGGGATACACAAATGGCGATGCGCTATGCCCAGGAATACGATCCGCAAACGGCTGAGGCCGATGGCTGCTTTAGCCCTGACGTACCTACGGCCATTTACTGGTATGAAGCGGTCGTCAACCAGGATGCACAAAATAAAGAGGCCAAAGCGCGTATCGCCGAGCTGAAAAAATAGGACAACGGGATGAAATCTATCTATTGGTTTAGCGGACTGCTCTGCGCGGCCCTCTCTACGCTTCCGGCCTATGCGGATGCCGGGAAGCCGCTGTTGCAGGAAGGCAAACGCACCCTGTATCAACGTGTTTTAACCTCGCCTGGCTGTGAGTTAGCGCCCCAGCCGGGCGCAGGCGGCAAAGAGCAACCGGCGTTTAGCCGCTTCTATGTTTACCAGCGCCATATGCAGGGGCAGGAGGAATGGCTACAGGTCGGTCCGGACAGCTTTGGTCACCTTTCCGGTTGGTTAAAATCTTCCTGTACCGTTGACTGGAAAATGCAGCTTACGCTGGCGTTTACCAACCCCGCAGGGCGTCATCCAATGCTGTTTTTTCGTGATAAAAACGATGTGGAGACGCTGCTTAACAATCCGGATCCCGCCGCGGCGCTGGATCCGATACTGAAGGATTTGCAGAACCAGAAACCGGTGCCGCAGGTATTGGCCCGCGAGCCGGATTATATGGTTAATCAGTTGAAAAGCTTCTATCTGCTGCCGGTGTTGGGTTCGGATGATGTGTTTACCGATACGGGCTATCAGGTGCGGGTGCTTAATGTCGCCTCGGTAAGTGAAAAAGGATCTGCTGCCGCTGCCGGTAAGACGCCGGATGATAAAAATATGATGAAGGGGTTCTCCGCCTCCGTGGTTTTTGTCATCGACTCCACAATCTCCATGGGACCGTACATTGAGCGTACCAAACAGGCGATCGATAAAATCTATCAGCGCATTGAAAAAGAGCAGCTTCTTGATCAGGTGAAATTTGGTCTGGTGGCCTATCGTTCCAGCGTAAAAGCGGTGCCGGGGCTGGAATATGACAGCAAAATGTATGTCGATCCCGGTACGGTAAAAGACGGCAAAGATTTTCTCGCCAAAGTACACGATCTCAGGCAGGCAACGGTATCGAGCAGCAAAGTGGATGAGGATGCCTATGGCGGCGTAATGCTGGCGCTGGATAAGGTGGACTGGACGCAGTTTGGTGCTCGTTACGTGGTGCTGATTACCGATGCCGGTGCGCTGGAAGGGACGGACAACCTCTCCTCAACTCATCTTGATGCCGCGCAGGTGCGGCAGGAGGCGGCCTGGCGCGGTGTCGCACTCTATGCTATGCACCTGAAAACGCCCGGTGGCAAGAAAAACCATGCTTCAGCGGAGGCGCAATATCAGGATCTGACGCTGAATCCCTTCCTGCACAAGCCGCTTTATTACCCTATCGACTCCGGCGATCTGAACAGCTTCGGTGCCATGGTGGATAACCTGGCCAACGCCATTACCGGGCAAATTAAAACCGCCTGGAGCGGAGAAGAAACGGCGGGCAGCGCGTTGGGTGCCAGCGAGGAGTATGCCGGTAAGAAAGCCGATCCGCTGTTAAGCGATGCGGAAAAGTTGAGTAATGCGATGCGCCTGGCTTATCTCGGTGAGAAGCAGGGCACGCAGGTACCGCCGGTATTTAAATCCTGGATTAGCGATCGCGATCTGGTTAACCAGAATATTCCGGCAACGGAAGTACGGGTGCTGTTGACCAAAAGTGAGCTAAGCGACCTCAGCGACGTGATGAAAAAAATCGTCGATGCTGCTAACGAAGGGCTGATTTCGCCGGATGATATGTTTACCAGCCTGCGCTCGCTGGCGGCGACCATGGGCAACGATCCGCATCAGGCGAAAGGAAAAGATGCCACCCGTCTCGGTGAAATGGGGCTGCTGGGCGAGTATATCGAAGGGTTGCCCTACCTGAGTGAAGTGCTGAGCCTTGATGAGGAAACCTGGAAAAGCTGGGACGGCCTGGAGCAGGAACGCTTTATTCGTCGCCTTAACACCAAGCTTAATTACTATCAGCGTTATAACCAGGATGTCGATCGCTGGGTAGCGCTGGCACCGGACAGCGATCCCAGAGATTACGTCTATCCGGTGCCGCTGGAAAACCTGCCCTGATGCTGTGCATACGTGACATGGCGATCCGTCGGGGCGGGACACAGGGCTATCAGGTTTCGCTGCCGGAGCTGACCCTGACCCAGGGGGAAGTGGTGGCCTTAACCGGCCCCAGCGGCTGCGGAAAAAGTACGCTGCTGGAGATGATGGGGGCGATTCTTCGTCCACAGCACCTTGCTGAGTACCGTTTGGGTGAGCGCGATATCGCCGCGCCACTGCTGGCGGAAGATGAGGCTGCGCTGGCGATGATTCGTGCGCGGGAGCTGGGCTTTGTGTTGCAGCATGGCGGGTTACTGCCGTGGCTTTCGGTGTGGGAAAATATCATGCTGGCAAGGCGGCTGGTGGGATTAACGGCCACCACTCCCTGGCTGGATACCGCTATCGAGCGGCTGGGAATTGGCCCGTTACTCAAACAGATGCCCTCACGTCTGTCTATTGGTGAACGCCAGCGGGTCGCTTTTGTACGAGCGATCGCGCATCAGCCGCGTCTGCTGCTGGCGGATGAGCCTACGGCGGCGCTCGATCCTGACAATGCCGGACGGCTCTTTGCGCTGATGATTGAGATGGTGCAATCGCTGGAGATGGCGGCGGTGATCGTCAGTCATGACTGGCAGCGGGTAGCCGATTTCGGCCTGCGTGGTTATCGTGCCTGCATGCGGGAGGGGCAAAGTGTCTTTGAAGCCGCCTGAGACGCGTCCGGTGCCAGGTATGTTGCTGCATATGGCGATACGCGATTTAATCCACGATCGTAAGGTGGCGCTGTGCATTATCTTCTCACTGATAGCGGTGATTGCGCCGCTGCTGCTGCTGTTTGGCCTGAAAAACGGCATTGTTAGCCAGCTGCGTCACGATCTGCTGAACGATCCGCGCACGCGTGAAGTGCGCATGACCGGAAACGGTAACTACGATCTCGTCTGGTTTGAGCAGCTGGCCCGGCGTCAGGAGGTGGGATTTTCTATCCCTTTAACACGCTCACTTAACACGCAGGCCGATCTGGTACGCGACAGCCAGCATTTTGTCGCCGGAGCTGAAGTGATCCCCACAGCCGTGGGCGATCCGCTGCTGCACGGCATCACGGAAACGCCACAGGAAGGTCAGGCAGTGCTGAGCGCAAAGGCGGCGCACAGGCTCGGTATTCAGACGGGGGAACGCTTCCGGCTGCTGGTCAATCGCAAACTGAGCGGACAAAATCAGCGCGCTTCGCTGTCATTGACCGTTGGCGGCGTACTGGAGGAGGCGCGCTTTAGCCGCCCGGCGGTTTTTGTCTCGCTGCCGCTGCTGGTGGCGCTGGAAGATTATCGTGATGGTTTTCAGGTTCCTCTACTGGCGGTAAGCGACGGTGAAGCGCCACGGGAGCGCCTGCGTTTTTCCCGCGCCCGGCTCTACGCCGCCTCGCTGGACGATGTCGCACCGCTGGCGCAGTGGCTGGCGACGCAGCATATCGAAACCGTAACGCAGGCCGCGCAAATTGAGGCCGTGCGCGCTATCGATCGGGTTTTAGGGATCATTTTTGCGGTGATCGCCTGGATCTCGGCGTCAGGCTGCATCGCTTCTTTGATCGGCGCTTTTATTGCCAATATCGATCGTAAAAGAAAAGACATGGCGGTGCTGCGTCTGTTGGGTTTCCGTCGTCGGGCGGTGACCCTGTTCATTATGATTCAGGCGCTGTGCCTCACCGGCGCTGCCTTTGGCGTTGGTGTCGTGCTCTACCTGGCGGGCAGCCATATTTTCAACCTGCTGCTGGGCAGCGGGCTGTCGGAGCAGGCCTTTGTGTGCCGCCTCGATGCCGGTCATTTTATTGCTGCGCTGTTGAGCGTACTGGCGGTAGCGCTTGCCGTTGCTGCGATTGGCGCACTGCGTGCGTTGAAGATCGATCCTGCGGAGAGTTTACGTGAAATTTAATCTGTTAATGCCCCTGATGATCGCGGGGATGGGCTATGCCTGCGCCACAAAAGCGGCATGGGATGAGAAATACTGGAATCCACAACCGCTGCCGGACGATGTGATTCTGCCAATGCCCTGCGACGGAGCGATGGCGTTTCGTAAAATCAGCATTCCGCTGGATAAGCCGCTGGCCGATTACAGTATTACGCTCGGTCAGGAGGGCAGCGAGTGGGGCTACGTTGAGCAGTCTCGCCCTGAATATATTGCCGGTAGCTTCCCGGATGAGAAAGAAAAAGGGCGTTATTACCTGCTGGCGAAGTATGAGCTGAGCGACTTACAGTACCGCGCCCTCTCCGGAGAGTGCCCTGAGCTGAATATCAAAGGGCGTTTCCCTAAAGTCAATATCGGCTGGCCGGATGCGATGGCGTTCGCTAATCGCTACAACCTGTGGCTACGAAAAAATCAGCCGACCGCACTGCCGCAGGATGACGGACAACCGGGCTTTTTGCGCCTGCCTACCGAAACCGAATGGGAGTTTGCCGCACGCGGCGGCCTGGCGGTTTCCTCCGCTGAATTTCGCGATCGCTATTTTCCTATGCCGGAAGGGATCAATAGCTACGTCTGGTTTGCCGGATCGCAGTCATCGAATGGAAAAATTCAGCTGTCTGGCCTGCTGAAACCTAATCCGTTGGGGCTGCACGATATGTTGGGTAATGCGGCGGAAATGATGTTTGAACCCTTTCGCCTGAATAAGCTTGACCGGCTGCATGGCAAAGCCGGTGGCTATATCGTACGCGGCGGCAGCTTTGTCACCGCTCAGGCGGATATTCGCAGTTCACTGCGTACAGAAGAGCCTTACTACCGGGCGGAAGGGGAAAACGCGGGTAAAACCACCGGTATGCGTTTAGCGCTGGTTTCCGCCACGCTCACTTCGCGCGATCGTATTAAAGCGATCGAAAAAGAGTGGCAGGCCCTGGGCTCGGAGAAAAAGGGAAATAACGCTGCTGGTGAGGAAAAGGATTCGTTACAGAACCTGAATGCAATCTCTGCCAAAGTACAGGATGGAAGCGTTAAAAAGGAACTGGAACAGCTGCGCAGTGAGCTACGTGCTAATAGCCAGCTACGTAATGAACAGCGCGATCAGGCCATACGCACCTCTTTACAGCTGGGCGCGTTTCTCTGCACCAAGATGAAAGATGATGGCGAATTCTTTGATCGTCTGAATCAGCTTTATGCAAAAACCTGTGCGGCAGAGAGTCAGGTTGATGCTAACTGTGCACGTCGCCAGGAACAGCTGGATCAGCATCAAAAAGCATTAAATTTTATCACCAGCTATTACGCCGATACGCTGGTGGATATGGGATCGACCTACGATAAAAACCTTATTGAACAACAGATCGCGGTTGTTCAGCAGCAAATGGCCGCGCGGGGTAAAACCAATCTTAACGGATACCTGAACACCTACTGGAATAATCTTCAGGGGTATTGGCAGGATGGAAAAATTGCGCGTGATAGCTGGCTTAGCGCATGTAAAAAAAATAACTAATTATCAATCCGAAGGGGATATTAAGTAATGGCGATGTTTAAAACATTACGCACAGCAATAGTTACCGGTTTAATTGTCGTTCTCGCTGGCTGTCAAAACAGCGGCGGTATTAATACCGGTGGCAGTGTCGATCCACGTTTGTCGAGCAGTCAGGATATCGAATTCTTTAATAAATCAGGCATTATGGCCTGCGCCGGAGGCGCAGTACTGGGGGCGCTGGCCTGCGCGGCAAGTAACTCCAGCCATAAAGCCGTTTGTATGATTGCGGCGGCGGTAGCCGGTTGTGGTATTGGTGTGGGAGCGAACGCTTACCTGGATAATCAGCGTAAAAAATATGCTACCGAAGAAGAACAACTGAATGCATCCATTAAAGATGTTCAGGCAGAAAATAATCGCATTCAGAACGCTTCCGAGGTAGCGAAATTGGTTATAGCCAGTGATAAAGAGACGCTGGCGAAAATTGAGAAAGCGATGGCATCTGATGCGGTTAAAAAAGAAGAGCTGCAAAAGCAAATCAAAGGGGTGGATGCCAATATCGCTTATCTGCGTAACATTATCAGCGATATGAAAAAACATGAGAAGCAGTGGCAGGAGGTTTCAACCGTCATCAGTCAGTCAGGCAGTAATACTAAAAAGTTGGACACCGAAATTGCTCAAATGCGCGACAAAATCGGTTCGCTGCAATGGGAACTGGATAGCCTGTACGATCAACGTACCGCATTAAAAGTGAGCTGAGGAATAGCATGAAAGGTATATTCATCATTATCAGTACGCTGTTGCTGACAGGGTGTGTAACGAATATTAAGGATTGCGATCCTACTACCGGTGACGTGAGTATTATTACTAAGTTTAACTGTAATTATTCAGGGGCCTGGGATCAGCGTGTGGCGGATAAAAAACAGACTCTTCAGCATGAGCAGGCGCTGAATAAAGAGTTTCTTGCCGTTTATGCCGCTATTGCGGAAGAAAAAGCGCAGAGCAATGCCAGCGTTGCCAGCAAGCGGCAAAAACAGCAGGCGCTACAGCGTTCTATGACCACACTATTGACGCAGCTAAAGCAGAAAAATGCCGGACATGCAGAAGCGCAAAAACAGATCGCCGAGTTGGAAAAAAGTATGAAGGAGGCACAGAACCGTCCTTCCACCTCTGAAATGCAAAAACAGATGGAACTGCAAAAATTGCAGGATCAGCTTGCCAGTCTTCAGGAGATGCTGGCCTCACAGTAACACTTTACCCACCGATAGCCTGTCGGTGGGTATCATCCCATCCCGAACCATCCGTTATACGAATTTCCGCTGTTTCGTTGTTTTCTGGTAAATAACCATAATTTAATGCTGCCGGATTTGTTATGTGAACATTAACAATAAGATAAATCATTAACCACTCAGCGGAGTGAACAAGCCAATATTTACCCGTGGAATAGTAAATTTGTGACGTAACGCTATTCCATGAGAGTAATGATAGCGGGATAGTTTATCAGCGAATGCAGGAGATAAAAATACAGGGGAATAATGATATTAACCTGGTAAATTAATAAAAATTCAAAATATAGTATGCCCGGCAGGGTAAGGGACAGCATGAATAATAAAGCCGTTGCCAGATTAGAAGGCTGCCTTAATATAATTGCACGCATTGCCAGTACGAAAGCGTTGGTTGCTTTAAAAGATGGATTCGTTTTAACTATGCCAGCAACATTGATTGGCTCTCTATTTTTACTGGCCGCTAATCTGCCTGTTGCAGGATACCATGATTTTATGATTTCACTGTTCGGCGAGCGCTGGGATGCGGGCATAAACAAAGTTGTCGGATCGACGTTTGATATTATCGCCATCATTTCGGTTTTGGGTATCTCGTATCACTATGCGAGAAATGAACGTGTCGATGGCATATCCAATGCGATAACCGCATTAATTTCTTTCCTGATTGTTACTGCATCGTCGGTTGGTGCGCCTGACGGTGAGAAAATAGAATCGGTAATACCCAAGCTATGGACCGGCGGGCAAGGTGTGATTACAGCCATAATCATAAGTTTGGTTTCTTCTGCCATATTTTGTTACTTCGTTAAGCGAAAAATAACGATAAAAATGCCTGCCGGGGTGCCGGAAGGGGTGGCTAATGCGTTTATCGCCGTTATTCCTGGTTTCGTCATTATACTGCTATCGATGTTGACATACTGTTTTTTCAGTACGATGAATACTACCCTGACCGAGTATATTTTTACCGGACTGCAAACGCCCATGCAGACGCTAACCGATACCTGGATTGGTGCAGTTATCATGGTTTTTCTGTGCGCACTTCTGTTCTGGATGGGGTTACACGGGCCTAATATTGTTATGGGACCTATTCTTCCAATACTCACGGCTAACTCCCTGGCAAATGCGCAATTAGCCGCCGCAGGGACATTAACTCTGTCAGCCGGGGCTTATATTATGACGCCTCAGGTGCTTGACTACTTTGTAAAAACTGGCGGTACCGGCGTGACGATTGGGCTGTTAATCGCGGCGCTTCTGCGCGCAAAATCGAAGCAAATGAAAGATATATCCAGGCTGGCGCTGCTGCCGGGTTTGTTTAATATTAATGAGCCGGTTATTTTTGGCCTGCCGATTGTCTATAATTTTATTATGGTGATCCCGTTTCTATGCGTTCCGGTTATTACGCTTACCATCATCTATGCCGCTATTGCTACCGGGTTTTTACCTCCTTTTACCGCTATCCAGGTTCCCTGGACTATGCCCCCTGTTTTGTCTGGGTTTATATTGCAGGGCTATAAAGGCGTTATTGTACAAATTTTAATTATTATTGTTTCGGTGCTGATTTATTATCCATTTATGGTTATCCAGGACAAATTGTACCTGGAAAAAGAAAAGGCTCAGCAGGATAAAGATTAGCGTATTTCCTTGATGGTATTGATGATTAACTTCCTAACGCGTCTGAAAGAAGAATAAATTATGCAAAGAAAATCTTTAAAAGTAGTGACTATCGGCGGTGGCAGTACCTATACGCCGGAGCTGATTGATGGTTTTATCAAACGCTATGATGAGCTGCCGATTACCGAAATGTGGCTGGTTGACGTTGAGGAAGGCAGAAACAAACTGGAGATCGTGAGTAAGCTGGCGCAAAGAATGTGGGACGCCTCGCCTTATAACGTAAAGGTATATTCAACGCTGGACAGAAAAACCGCACTAAAGAATGCGGATTTTGTTACCACGCAGTTTCGCGTCGGGCAACTGGAAGCAAGAATAAAGGATGAAAGGATTCCCTTTTCATATGGGCTGTTGGGTCAGGAAACTAATGGGGCAGGCGGTATTTTCAAAGCCCTGCGTACCATTCCGGTTATATTAGAGATAATTGAAGATATGTCAGCGCTGTGCCCGAACGCATGGCTGATTAATTTTACCAATCCCAGCGGAATGGTTACCGAGGCGATACTCAGATACACCGGCTGGCGGCGCGTCATTGGCCTGTGCAATGTACCTGTTAACGCAATGATGAAAGAGCCGCAGTCTATCGATGCCACGCTGTCAGAACTTACCTACAAATTTGCCGGGCTTAACCATTTTCACTGGCATCGCGTTTTTGACCGTAACGGTAAAGAGGTGACTGCAAAGATTATCGACGCCATGTTCAATAACCGCGATACCGGTATACCGGCCAATATCCACAAGGTGCCTTTTTTGAAAGAACAGCTGAATCAAATGAATCTGCTGCCCTGCGGTTATCACCGTTATTATTATCGACAGGAGGAGATGCTACAGCGCGGTATAGAAGAGTACCACACTACCGGAACCAGAGCTGAAAAGGTTCAGGAAATGGAGGCGGCGCTTTTGGCGCTCTATCAGAATCAGTCGCTTAGCTCCAAACCTGAACTCTTATCGCAAAGGGGCGGACTCTATTATTCAGAATCAGCATGTGAGGCAATTTCGGCTATTTATAATAATAAACAATCACATATTGTTGTTTCCACGCAAAATAATGGCGCTGTGCCCGATCTTGATAATGACTGCGCGGTTGAAGTCTCCTGTTTTATTGGCGCAGCAGGCGCGCTACCTGTAGCCTTCGGACGGCTGGCACCTGCCGAGAGAGGATGGCTACAGTTAATGAAGAATATGGAGCTTTGCGTATGCGAAGCCGCCGTCACTGGTGATTATGGTCTGGTGCTCCAGGCTTTCATTATGAATCCGCTGATTCCGGGTGGTGAGACAGCAAAACGCGTAATGGATGAGTTATTTATTGCACATCAAAAATTTCTTCCGCGCTTTAAAGACGTGATTAACAGGTTAGTAAATATAGAGATAAAAGATCCTGTCGCCAGACGCCTATCTGCTTAATGTTTCATGTCAGCCGGAAGAAAACCATGCACTATTTAGGTATTGATATAGGCGGCAGCTTTATAAAATATGCCGTTGTCGATAAAAACTATACGATAATTAAATCCTGGCAGAAGCCTACGGTCGGGTTTGATGCAGTGCAGGATTTTTATGATTACCTGTGCCAGGGGATTGATTGTTCTGCCATTCAACGGGTGGGTGTGAGCGTCCCTGGCGTTATCGATAAGTCATCAAAAATTTTATCCAAAGCTGCCAGCAGCCTTGAAAGCATCTGTGGCACCACCGTTAATACTGAAGTTATGAAAAGGCTCAATGTCCCGGTCAAAACTTTAAACGATGGAAAAGCTGCCGCCTACTGTGAACTTAAAATGGGAAACGGCAGAAATAGCAAATCCAGCGCTTACTGGATTATCGGTACCGGCATTGGCGGGTGCATTTGCCTGGGCGATAAGATAATTTCTGGCGAAAACGGTATAGCCGGTGAGTTTTCACATATTCCATTGTCCATTACGCACGGAAAAATATGCGGTATTGGCCACGTGGCTTCCGCCAGCGCGTTGCTGGCTGCTTATAATGGCAAAGTCGCGGCGGCGTATAGCGTTACTGATGGTAAGGTGATTTGTGAAAGATACCTCAGCGGTGAGCCAGTAGCGCAGCAGGTTATTGATGAGTGGTGTCTGCATAATGTTATGGGTTTATATACTCTTACTGTGACCTTCAACCCTGAAGTGATATGTATTGGCGGTGCCATCAGCGAAGAAACCTGGCTGACAGAAAAGTTGCGGGATACCTATTACCAGGTGAGCTCCCGCTTTAATAAACTAATAACCACCAGAATAGTCGGCTGTAAGTATACGAAAAACGCTAATGTTTTAGGGGCGATTTGGTATGCAAGGGAAGGGGATATCGTTTCATCTTTACCCGCAAAGGAGTTATATACCTGATAAGAAGTGTTTACAGGAAAGGATATTTTAGAACAATTAATGGCACCTTAGCCAGATGCCGTCCTGACTTTGCCATTAGTGAAGCGGTAGTCTGTTATTGCTTTTAGCTCGTTATTGTTTTCCGTGAACCCAGGATGATTTGACCAGGGATAATAAATGTCGTGAAGTCAATTTGATTGTTTTTAATTATTGCCAGCCAGCCCGCTAAACGGCGGACATTTTTATTATCTTGCCGGAATGTGGAAGAGACTATCCTTCAACATATGCTGTTGTTCTGTGACTCGCAGCAAATTTTTATCTCCTGTTCAGTCTGTTAGCAGTAGGTCATTTTTCTGCGGCTATCATCTTTGCCTCTCGTCGCGGTTGGCAACTTTTGTGAGATGTGGTTCACGCTGTGATTCAATTGATTGTAACAATTGAAAGGTATAAGTGATCTGTATTGCAAATTTCACCTTTCCACTTGCTCAAGCTACGCGGGTAGATCTATTACTCTGCGCTAAAAAATTACAATCTACGCGAGTAGAATGAAAAAGGGATAAGCCTGCGGCCCTTTGTTGACAGTTACTTTAAGGATTCCTTATGAACACTCATTCAACCTCTGTTTCTCCGTCCGGCGATCAACAGGCCGCGCAGGAACGCCTGGCAACCTCTGAGGGACGCCGTGAATTTTGGCGAGCAACGCTTTCCTGCTGGCTGGGCACAACAATGGAATACGCTGATTTCGCCCTCTATGGTCTTGCTGCCGGTATTATCTTCGGCGACGTCTTTTTTCCGGAGGCGACGCCCGTTATGGCTCTGCTTTCCAGTTTTGCCGCCTATTCAGTCGGTTTTATTGCCCGTCCTATCGGTGCGCTGCTTTTCGGCTGGATAGGCGATCGTCATGGCCGTAAGGTTGTTATGCTTATCACTATTGGGCTGATGGGACTATCGACTATGCTGATAGGGCTAATCCCCAGCTATGCCCGGATTGGAGTGTGGGCCCCGATATGTCTGGTAATTCTGCGCTTTTCTCAGGGGTTAGGGGCCGGAGCGGAACTTTCAGGCGGCACCGTTATGCTGGGCGAATATGCGCCCGTAAAGCGACGCGGGCTGGTTTCTTCAATCATCGCCCTGGGTTCCAATAGCGGGACATTGCTGGCTTCGCTGGTCTGGCTGATCGTATTACAAATGGATAAAGAGGATTTGCTGAGCTGGGGATGGCGCATTCCGTTCCTGTGCAGCATTTTCATTGCCGCCGCAGCCCTGTTAATCCGCCGCCATATGCGTGAAACACCGGTTTTTGAGCGGCAAAAAGCTCAGCTACAGGTGGAACGTGCGCATGCGCTACAGCTGGGGCAAAAGATGCAGCGCCATGATACCCGTAGTTTCTGGCGGCGTACCAGAGCCTTCTGGACGATGGTTGGCTTGCGCATCGGCGAGAATGGCCCTTCTTACCTCGCTCAGGGATTTATTATTGGCTATGTCGCTAAGGTGCTGATGGTGGATAAATCCGTACCGACGGTTGCCGTATTCCTCGCCTCCGTGCTGGGGTTCGCCGTTATTCCTCTGGCGGGCTGGCTTTCTGACAAATTCGGCAGACGTATCACCTACCGCTGGTTCTGTCTGCTCTTGATTCTCTACGCTTTTCCCGCCTTTATGCTGCTGGATACGCGTGAGCCCTGGATTGTTATCGCCACCATCGTTACGGGAATGGCGCTGGCGTCGCTGGGTATTTTCGGCGTACAGGCTGCCTGGGGCGTCGAGCTGTTTGGCGTAACCAACCGTTATACCAAAATGGCATTTGCTAAAGAGCTGGGTTCTATTATGTCTGGCGGAACGGCTCCGCTGGTGGCCTCGGCATTGCTCTCTTTCTACGGACACTGGTGGCCTATCGCCCTCTATTTCGTGTTTATGGCAGCCATCGGCCTGGCAACCACCTTTTTCGCCCCGGAAACGCGTGGACGGGATCTTAATCTGCCGGAGGATGCGATTTAAAGGCGGTAGAACTGAAATGCACATGCTTCAGCCGGGATTTTTGGGTTGCAACGCCTTATGCTGTCAGGAAAAAATGGCTTAATCTAAACCAGGTAGGTGCCCTGTGACCCAATCACATTTGCAGCGCGTAACGCGCTCCGACGTCGCTCGCGAGGCGGGAACGTCAGTGGCGGTAGTCAGCTACGTTATCAATAATGGTCCGCGGCCCGTTGCGGAGGCGACCCGGCAGCGCGTGCTTCAGGCGATTGAGAAAACCGGCTACCGTCCGAATGGTATAGCGCGTGCGCTGGCTTCGGGCAGTACGCAGACCTACGGCCTGGTCGCACCCGATATCTCCAACCCGTTTATCGCTTCAATGGCGCATGCGCTGCAGCGCGAGGCTTTTGCTGACGGCAAGGTGCTGCTGTTGGGGGACGCTGGTGACAACAGCGGGCGTGAGCGTGAGCTTATCAACAATATGTTACATCGTCAGGTTGACGGTCTGATTTATACCAGTGTCGATCGGCATCCACATATTGGGCTAATCCAGCAGAGCGGAACCCCCTGCGTCATGCTGGATCGCGTGGATCCAGGGTTAAACGTCAGCGTTATTCAGGTTGATGAACAGCTGGCGGCCTGGCAGGCAACGCGTCATCTCATCAGCCACGGATACCGGGAGATCGGTATTATCTGCGGTCCGCGTGAAATGCTTAATACTCAGGATCGTATACGGGGATGGCAAAGGGCGCTGGAAGAAGCGGCGCTGAGCATCAACCCGGCGTGGATCTTTGCTACCAACTATACGCGAGCGGGTGGATATGAGGCGACAAAACGTATGCTGCGAGGAAGCGTGCCGCGCGCGTTGTTCGCTACCAATGAGCTGCAGGCGCTTGGCTGCCTGCGCGCTTTGGCGGAACAGGGGCTGGGCGTTCCACAGGATGTCGCTCTGGTCTGCTTTAACGCAACAGAGGAATCTGCTTATAACGTCCCGTCCCTGACGGCGGTCCGTCAGCCGGTAGATAAAATGGCCCGTGCAGCAATTGATATGCTGAAAAGCTGGGATGGAGAAGTACGCCGCGTTGAATTTGATTTCTATTTAAGAGTGGGAGAGTCGTGTGGCTGTCAAGGATATGAAGTGCGCCCTGAAGAGGGCTGAAGGCGAACCGATACGCATGATTATTGACTGCGATCCGGGCAACGGCATCCCTGGGGCTAATATTGATGATGGTTTGGCGCTGGCGTTGGCTATTGCCGCGCCGCAAATCTCTCTGGAAATGATATCTGTCGTAGCGGGTAACACCCCGGTCGCAACGGGATATGCCGTCGCCCACGATTTAATCCAGCAGCTGGGAGTAGCGTTACCGGTATACCAGGGCGCTTCACGAGCGCTGCTGGAAGATCCCGAGCCGTGGCGCGACAGGCTGGATAATGGGGTAGATCGTTTTGGTTTGCGCGAACTGTGGTCAGCGGTTCCTGCTCCGGCATCCTGTCAGGCGGCAAGCCCGCTGGCACCCAACGCTATCGGTGAGCTTATATGCAACAACCCTGGCGAAATAACCCTGGTGGCGACCGGCCCGCTGACCAACGTTGCGATTGCGTTGCAGCTCCATCCCGCGATGGTCTCTGCGGTAAAAAATATCGTTATTATGGGAGGAGCCTTTAACGTTGCTGGCTATATAAAAGATACTAACTTTGGTCTGGATCCAGAGGCTGCCCATGCCGTATTGACCAGCGGAGCGCCGATAACGTTGGTTCCGATGGATGTCACGACACAAACCCAAATGCTTCATGCCGATCTGGATCGTCTGGCGAAGGCAGATAATGTTCTGAGCCGCTATCTGGAACAAACTATTCGGCCATGGATCGCTTACTCCATGCAGACCCGTAATCTGCCTGGATGCTGGATCCACGATGTGTTAACCGTCGCCTGGCTACTTGAGCCTTCACTGGCTCCAATCGCGGAAGACTATCTGGATGTTTCACTGGACGGCATTACGCGCGGGATGACCTGCCGTTATGGACGTGAAGCCTTACGCCTGGATGTCGGCGTGCCTGTACCGACAGGCGCAGCGATCCAGATATTGCAAAGCATAGATAATAAACGGCTGCTTTCGTTGATAGAACACTATATTCACAGCTATACGCCATAGCGCTGGCCGGGCGGATAAAGAGAAATATTCTTTTGCACTGTTGCAGGATGTTTCCGGAGAATAATAATGAATACTCTGGCGGTAATTTTATCGGGTCAGGGAGAGACGCTTTTAATAACGTTGTGCAAAACCAGCGTCGCTTTTATTCTGGGAGGGGCGATCGGGCTGGAAAGAGAATCAAAAGGGAAACCTGTCGGATTTAAAACCTGCACGATTATTGCGGTAGCAAGCTGCATACTCACCATTGTATCTATTCAGTCGGCGGAGTATTACGCCGCGCTTTCCAGCAATATCCGTAGCGATCCGATGCGGCTGGCTGCGCAAATTATCAGCAGCGTCGGGTTTCTGGGCGCTGGCGTGATTCTGCATCGTCATGATGATGCGATTTCAGGCCTGACAACGGCCGCCATCGTCTGGGCCTCTGCTGGAGTAGGGATAATCAGCGGTGCCGGTTTTTTTGTTCACGCGCTGCTTGCTACCGGTTTATTCCTGTTGGCGATTAAACTCAGCTACTTTGTTGTTTTTTTGCAAAGTAAAAATCACCTGCCGGGCAAAGTAAAAATCCGCGTCATTCTTGATGAGAAATCCGGACTGAAAACGTTAACGGATACTATTTATCAGCAGCAAAATATTATTGAGGCCGTTACTATTCGCGATTTGAAAAAGGGAAAAATTGAAGTCAATCTTAAGGTGGCGATCAGAAAAAAAATGACGCTGCCTGAACTCTATACGCAGCTTTCCGCTATCGATCACGTCTGCGCCATTGCCCTGGAACACTAAGATTCGCCGTGTTTATCTGTTTGTGTGCTGCAAGGATCAGGATTTAGCCTGGATGGTTATCCCTGTGGTATAAACGAATAATTATAAGAGCGTTAATCTGAATTCTTTTCGTATACTCAGAAGGTGGGTTTTTACAACTGTTTAACTGGCGATAAACTAAAATAGCAATGATATGACGTTTTTGGGAGGGATATGTACGCCCTGGCGGCATAACATGATTATTATGATTGTATCCTGTCTGACATCCTGATGCGATTGCTTCAGATTTTTGATCTGATCCCCCGATCGTCAGGAACCAAATTTAATTATCTTGACAATCCACGGGATTCTTTTAGGTTTACCGGGCACAGCCTTAATTTCCGCTAAAAGAGGCGTGAAGGGTAGGCTCTAAGAGTCTGGATTTAGTATGCCTGTGGAGTGTTATTAAGGCTACCTGCTATGCAGGTAGCCTTTTACTGTTGTCTGTATCAGGTAAGAGAGGTGTTAGCTTAGCGAGATATACACATATATTTTCTCTCTACAAAAATGTAATTTAAAAGAGTAACAATACAGAGAATTACAGTTGAGATAAATATACTTTTATAATATCCTATATTATTGCTTATAAGGGAGAAAACTAAATGCATAATAAGTGCATGCATTATATAGATGCCATAACTACTTTTCCCAGCCCAATGCAAAGGTTTCAATTTTAGAACACCGAAAAAAGAATTTCCAGAAATTACAATTAAAATAAAGATGAAGGATGAGAATGTTATTTGTAAAGTGTATGAATTAGCAGTATTAAGAAAAGAGTAAATATAAAGTGCCATACAAAAAATTGCTGCAAATGGATTACCTAGCCACTTTTGCATGATTAATGGATAACTTTTAATTATTAATGCAATTGCCAGTCCAGACATGAAACATGCGTATATAGAAACTTCCTTTTCTGTTAAGTAATTAATGTTATATAGATAAATAATAAGACCTAGCGTTGAAATTAAAAATATGATGGCAGTTTTCCCATTGGAAATAAAATAACTGAGGAATGGAATTAAAATATAGAATTTCCATTCTAAAACTAAAGTCCAAAATACACCAGCAGTAACTGACCATCCAGGGATGGTGTCTGATAAATTAGGTAGACCTATAAATCCGAAAGAAAACCATGATACAATATAGCTGAGGAAATTATTTGATTGCGTTTCGTCTTTTAGTATAATTATAACAAGAATGTAAAGGAAAAAACCTGAAACCATGGCAGGAAGAAGCCTTTTAATTCTTGATTTGAAAAACTGTCTAACGTTTAATGGTGTATCAAAATTAAGTATCTTACTAAAAAAGAGAAAACCTGTGATCATGAAAAATAGCATTACAGATGTTTGTCCGAAATGAATATACACCTTTCTCACTATTAAAGATGAATAATGAAATATTCCATGAGGAGAAAATTTTCCAGTAACATGCTGGTTATAAACCATTCCTGAGTGGTGTATGAAAACAAGAAGCGCTGCAATGCCTCTGACAGGGTCAAGATAAATGTATTTCCCTGGAGTTTCAGAAGACATTAATTTATTTAATGGTGCGGTTTTTGTTAATAAATAAAATACTGCCAAGGGGATAGTGATAGAGTACAGAATGCTCAGAGGGGTTAACATTAAAGTTGTCATTTTTAACCATGTATATAATTTAAAGTGCAATAATATCAAAGAAGTTTAGCATAGCACGGGGTGGATATCGATCTTAATAAATCTACAAGCTGTTCATACGAGCCATTATCGAGCGGAAAAGATGGACAAGTTTGTGGTTCTGCTGTCATTCTACTATGTCGCAGTCGAGGAGACACCTTGTCATCACATGTCATTTTTGTGTCACACAAGGTAAGCATTGTCTACTATCTTACATTATGCGTTATTGAATTGTGTAATATGTGTGCGATTATATGCATATAAAAAATTAGTTATATGTAATTTTAATAATTTGTAATATGCGAAGGTCATGTTATTTACCATATAATCAATCCGTCCACCCATATGTTATTTTTCGATGTTTATCAATATATTGGTTATGGCTATAGATACCGCCAATATTATTGCAGCCTATGTGAGCAAGCTATCTTTACAGCTTCATAAAACTAGCTATGTTCGTTAATTAACAGGGCTAAATTGCGACCGCTTGCCAATCCCTTATAACCAGTCTGGTGAATTACATGAAAAATAGAGCCCTCACAAATTGATTTGTTTTGTCGTTCGATCGGCGAAAACAAAAGGGGAGATGTATATATTCGTTGTAGCTGCCTTAGCAAGTTATGAATTTGCCAAGACATAGGATCAAGTGCTGTTTTCAGTTTTCCATTACTTTAGCATCGATAGTGATAAGCCTGTTATCAAAATTGTTGCCCATCTATGGCATATTCAGAAGTTTTTTTGTACGTATCACTGCGTACTGCAAAACATACGTCGCAATCTTTGGAACGATACCACCTGAATAAACGGTAAGTGCCTGGTTGAAAGTAGGCATCTGCTTGGGGGCAGGAAAAGGAAGCTTTTTTAAGGTGTCTCTTTTCTTTGCAGCCGGATTAAGCCCGCTGGTAATGTTGCGTTTTATCTGAGAAGTAGTGTTGCGTGCATTTCCTGCCCGGTCTCTGGATACTTATCTACCGTTTGATTTTTTCCTTTCCCTCAAACTGACATTTCAACCGCCAAATCTTTTTTCCAGAGGCCGGGATATAAAGATAAAGCCCGTTACCGTCTGAAATCCTGTAGGGCTTATCCCTGGGCTTTGCTGCATCACTCTGCTTAACGGTGAGCATTGGGTAAAATCTTGATGGGTAAAAATGGTTTACCCATAATTTACTCAGTTAAAAGTCAGGCTGTTAACGTACAACGACGAACAAGCGCGAACGATTGTTTAGCATGAGCCTTAACAGGAGCGGATTTTTGCGAACTTTAGCGGATGGGTTACGAACGGTGAGATGGCGTCCCTGCAGGAATCGAAAATATGTTTATTGTTATGTTTTTTAATGATTATTTGTACGTTCATTTTTTCGATACCATCATGGATACCATCAGCCGATAAAAACGTCTCATTAAGACCATAGAGATCGGCCTATTTCGTCAGTTCCAATAATGAATAGAGGAATGAAATAACGGCGGGGCAGGGGACTGGCAAATCTGCTATTAGGCTGAAAAATGCTCAAAAAAGTTATCACACCCCACGCATTATACAATGCTGCTCGCAAACCAGCGCCAATCCTGACTTGAGGGGGTATAACCCTGAATGTATTTTAGGTATACCAAATGTGATAAAAACACGAACAAAGCCAGCGTTCATGCTGGCTTGCCCGTGTATACACGCATTCTGTTATAAATCGTATCCTCCCTGATCGCTGTAGTTGCTTCGGGCGCGGGATGCCAGTTGCCGCTGTTTCGCTTCAATGCGTTTCATCACTTCATCAGCAAGGTCTGCGGAGCTTTGGCCTGGTAATTGATGAATATGAATCTCGACTTTCCCTATAGAAGAACTCTGGACAGGTGCAACAACCGGAGACGATGGCGGCTTTTTATACTCCGATTTTGGCAGACTGTACGGATGCATTGGCTTTGCTTCTGCAGGCACAGATGCGACACCCATAACGCCAGCGACGACTGTAGCCAGAAGCATCTGACGCGCAGGCAACCCACCACCTGAAAAACCAGTATTATTTTTCAGGATATTAGCCGGGTTCATCGACGCTGCGAGCTGTGCCAGCTCAGCAGTACGTCTCCGGCTGGTTACTTTTGCCGGACCGTTCACAATCTCAGGTCCGTTCTCTCCCACAATGCCAAACTGACCGCGAGGAATAACGCCTCCACTGTCATACATCCCGGCGAACGGAACCGAAGCAGGCGCACTGCCAGACACCTGTAATTGCGCTTTACCCGTTATTTTATTGTTTCCCGTCATCCAGTCGGGCAGATAATCGGTGACGGATGAAAGTTTGTTTTTGAGTGCCTCCCATCTGGCATTAATTCCATTGAGAATACTGTCAATAATGGCGCTGCCCATATCCTGAAATTTCGCAGGAAGCGCGGCAACATCAGCCAGGATCGAATTCCATTTATCGCTGATTGATTGCCTGATACCGGCCCATGCCTCAGTAACGCCAGATTTTATTGCATCCCAATTTTTAGCGATTAATCCCGGCAGGGTATAATTAAAGAACAGCGATTTAATTCCTTCCCACGCAGTGCTGGCCTTTTCTTTGATCCAGTCCCATGCCGCACCTGTGGCATTACATACGGCATCCCACATGGCTTTAAACTTTGGTCCCAGCGTATCCCAGTTCCGCCAGATATAAACAGCACCAGCGGCGATCAGCCCAATGACCGCCAGTATAGGGTTTGCAAACATCAAACGGCCCAGCCATAACACGGAGCTGCCCACTGCTCTGACTGCATTACCAATAAGGGCAAATGCAGATGAAAATTTCAGCCTCAGCACGCCTGCACTCATTCGCACAACTGCCATCGGCCCCAGCACAGAAGCCAGCGCAAGTGAGGCAACCCCTGCACCAGTGGCAACAACCGCAAATCCTGCCGCCAGTTTAAACAGCGCAGAAGTCAGTTGCGGGTGTCGCTTGACAAAACCATCCAGACGTGACGCCAGCTCCCCCAGCCAGTCAGCCAGTTTCTTTAATGCCGGGGCAACTGTTTCACCAATGCTTGCCATAGCATTGGTGAAGGAGCCGGTAGCGGCTTCCCATTTATTACCCAGGGTATTCAGGGACGCATCGACGCGTTCCCGCAGTGAAGCCTGATTTTCAAGTTTGGCGGCAGTTTCACGATAGCCATTAATACCTTTTTCAATCATGGTGTTAAGGACTTTCATGACTTCCGCATCATTACCGAACAGATCCTTAATCGTTGCCATCCGGGTTTCATCGTTGAGCTTACTAAGCTTTTCCAGCTGGGCGTACATATTTTCCAGCCCGCCGAATCCACCTTTACCATTGGAAAAATTGAAGTTGATACCGGTGCCTTTCAGATCGTCGTTGACTGACTGAATATTTTTTGAATCCAGCGCTGCCTGGAAAATTTTTCGGTAAGCATTACCTGCAGACTCACCAGCCATCCCGCTCTGATCAGCCATCACCAGCAACGGAGCAAAAGTTTTAGCTGCTTCAATCCCTTTTTGATTAATAATGCTCATGGCGCTGCTGATATTAGAAAATCCCTGCAGCATATTCCCGGAGTCAACACCGGCATAAAAACCCTTCTGGATCAGATCCATCAGGCTCATCATGTCTTTTTCTGAGGTCTGTGTTGCATCCTGCAATTTTGCGGCAAACTCAGCCGCAGCAGTGGGAGCCATCTGCAACTGCACCCCCAGATAAGCCGCCGATTCCCCCAGCCCGCCAAGAATGACCTGTGCTGACATCCCCTGACGACGCAGCATTGTCATCATGTTCTGGAAATCTGCAGTGGTTCCCGGCAGCCTGTCTCCAAGCGCTACCGCCAGCTGGTTAATTTTCTCAAATTCAGGTGCGACCTTTCCGCCCGGCCCCATCATTGAACCGGCGAGCTGATTAGCGGCATTTTCAGATTCAGAATAGGCTTTCACCGGCGCAAGCAACGTCATACCTGTCGCCATGCCCGCAGCCACAGCACCGGCCCCATTGCCGGCAAGTTTATTTCTCAGATCATAGGTTTTATCTGCTCTTGCCCGGATCGCATTCAGCTTTTGCTGGCGTTCTCCTGCTTCCCGCAGTCGGCGCTCCTGCTCTGCCAGTTGCCGGTTGTATCGCTCAGTTTCGCGGGTGATACGCGAGGTTTCCCGCGCTCCGCCGCCTGCAGACAGCCCCAGCCGGTAGAGTTCGGCTCTGGCTGCCGCCATCTGCCGGGTTTCCTGCTGCTGCTTTTGCTCCAGAGTCGATACAGCACGCCACTGCGCTTCAAGCGCCTGTGTTTGCTTTTTGGTTGGTGACTCCAGTGACGACATTTCGCGCGTTAACATCTGCGCCCGCAGCCTCGTATGGTCCAGTTCTGCGCTGGTCCGGCTGAGACTTTGGGTAAGATTATCAAAGGACTGCAGACGGGCACCGGCGTCAGTCAGATTTTTAATCTGCTCACGGGTTTGTCGAATTGCAGAAGCCAGCTCTTTAGAGCCAGCCTGGGCATTTTTGAAGGGGCGGGTCATTTTATCCACCGCCCCCAGAACGACCTGCAGACGCAGGTTATTATTACTCATCGCTGACTCCGCTTCTCACGATCGCTTTATGCCGCCATTCCAGAACCTCAGTCAGCGGCATGACGTCAGTGATGGACGGCGACCAGTGAAAGATGGTGGCAATATCTGCCACCAAATCATCAACCGTCAGGCTGGCAGGGAACCCGACAACACCGATTTCGGCAGCAAAAAAGCCACAACCTCCAGCGCCAGCGCTGAAAGATCGGCAGGGTCCAGCTCCGCCATCTCCTGCTGGGTCAGCGCCGGAGTCGAGATACGCGGGATCACCGTCATCATTGCGGTAACGTCCATCTCCATAATAGCGTGCAGGCGGAGGCCTCTCAGCGCCCCGGACTGTGGTTTACGCAACACGATTTCAGTAATGGCTGTGTCACCACGTTTAACTGGCGTATCCAGAACAACAGTGGTTTCATTTTTAGCGGTAACAGTTTCGCTCATAATACGATCCTCAATGGCTGTCAATGTGCTGGCAGTGTAACGTGTTCAGCACAACCATTCGGGGTTGGGAGATTGTTCCGCTGACTATACAACTGCAGCGGCGGACAACCAGCCGGAGAACGTACTTTCCCCCCTCAGCGCGCGCTGCCCCGCCCGCCTGCCCGCTTCGCTTAACAGACTGGTTTTCATGCACCCCGTAAATCGTCTCAGAAGCCGCCGCACAAGGGCTTTTGCGTCAAAAATGGTGCATGAGACTCATGCGTTTTCATGCGCCATAGACATGCACTCATGCGCTCTCAGGCCAGCCAGGGAAAAGGCGTAAAAAATCCCGGTACTGGACCGGGATTACGTGGGCGTTTTTTGCTAATCAGACAGGGATTTGCTGACGGCTTGACAGCTTTGACGCGGAGCCATAGCGATTGAGCGTTTGCTGTTGTTTTTCCGGCATTTGTGCCTGGTCTGATTCCTGTTCATTGCGCCGGGGCTTCATAATTATCGTATCCACACTCTCCAGTGCCGTAAACGTGCAGGAACATTCCAGATTCTGACACTGATACCATGAGCGTTTAACCGACGGCGCTTCATAGGCGGAGGTTCTGGCATGTGCAACCGTGCCGCATTCGGGACATTTAAGTGCCATTAATATCACTCCTGTATATCGTTAACGTCATTCAGGCGTTGCTGAAAGCGAAGATGTTGTGCCGGGGTATAAGAACGCTGACAATCACGACTCATCAGGGGGTCTGGCATCACACCAGATTCATCCAGAATCTCACGATAATCCCCGGCAATTTCAGGCGGGGTTATTGCCAGCTGGTGAGCCAGGGCACTGCGTAACATACGGGACGCAACTTCCAGCCCTCCGCGCCCCTTAAGAAACGGAGCCAGCGCAGATGTCAGAGCCGCTCCGTTCGCCTGCATAAAATTGCTGAGAGCGTCTTCTGTGCAGGCTTCCATCAGTAAATGCTGCGAGTAAATACACTCACGCGCAGCACAGTTAATTTGCCATTTCAGCACATCCAGACGTTCCCGCTGTAACTCAAGCTGTCGGGCATAATCTGCTGGTTTTTCCGTGGCAGTGAGGAGAGATTCTATCTGTTGTTCAACGGCTTTTCGGCTCTCACTATGTCCGGCCCACAGAATACGGGCATTTCGAAAACCGGTAAGCGCCTGGGCGGGAGTGGCTCGGGTCGTCATACTGATTTCTCCTTCTCAGCCCGTTCCTGACGAACCTTCATTTTATGAATGGCTGCCGGAGAGAGTTGATTACTGAAATCCAGACGGGCCGCATAATCCGGCGCAACGCCCGCCAGTTTAAACACAGGGTCCTGTTCCGGCATCGCAGCGTTAGTAAGAGCCGGTTTGGTGATATGTTTGTGAATAAACTCTTTCAGCAGTGTGTCCGGATCATTAACTGAATGCACCACACCGACAACTGCGCTGGCTTCCCGGCCCATTGTGGATTTGAGCAGGCTCAGTGTCTGGATTAGCGCCTTACCATGCGCCTGCATAAAATCTTCCCAGATTTGTTTTGCGCGAATACTCGCAAGGGTGTCGTGCGCGTGGATATACTTTCCGGCTAATTCCGCAGCCTCCTGCGGCAAAAGTGCATTTTCGCATTCCTGAGCCGCCAGCAGCTCGTCAAAATCCTCAAGCGTTTCGCGTCCCAGCGCAATTTCCGTGCGCAGCTTTCTCATTTCCTTTGAGACAACGCCCTGACTTTCACGAAACAGCGTGCGCCACTCCTCATTCAGTGCGTTCGTCGTGGCTTCCATTTCAGCCCGGCGCTGGCGGATAGTTGCAATATTATCCGCTGCCGCTTTCTGCCGACGACGTGCTTCAAGCCATGCGCTTCTGGCTGTGTTCAGGGTTTCCAGCGCCCGCTGCGTGACAGCCGGAAAAGTGGAAAGGTTGTTATTCTCTGCAGTGTTGTTCATGACTTCTCCTGTCGGGTTGGTTCGTTACGTCAATTGTGTCGTGGCTGACACAAGCGCACTATCGGTGCTCAGTGTGTGGTAGCTGGCACAACGGGCGTTTGCGGTTATTCAGACGTGGCTATGAAAGCCAGCCAGATAAAAATGCCTCTGCTTCAGCCTGCTTTATGTCCCCGGTGCGGTGGAACAGGTGGAACAGGTGTTACAGCCTTGTTTTGTAATGCATTTATAGGTACAGCACAGGTGGAACATCGCGGGTAACAAGGTGGAACAGCGGATCGGCTGGCGTTCCACCTGTTCCACCTCACTATTTCAGAAGGTGGAACAGTTTCAGCCCTTGTAAAACACGGTTGTTCCACCTGTTACACTTGTTACCCTTAATAAGTAAAACTCACGCAAAGCCTTAACCCGGAACCTCGCTGTTGAAGACATAGAGCCTGCGGGGATTCATCTCTGGCGGGCGAATGTTTGTCTGCAGCTTGCCATCGGTGGAGGGCAGCAGATATCCACGATCCGCGCACAGACGTGCCACCTTGCGCGGGTCAAATCCCCGGCAGATTTCTTTCCAGCCGGATGGCATGACGTAGAACGTGGTGACGGCTTCCGTGCCCTGCGCGGTACTGCCTTTCTCCACCCTGCGCCAGCCCACCATATTGCCGGGGCGGTTACGCTCGTCGTGCCAGTCAGCAAAGCGGCTGTACTGATTCGCGGTAAAGAAGCTGCGTACCTGCTCCAGTGCGGCAATATCTTCCTGATTGGCGGTGTGCCCACGATCTTTCAGCCATGCGTTCAGGCAGACGCGGGTTGCCCGCAGCGCTTCACCCTCAGGCCAGCCGGTGATACCCAGCCGGGTTGCCAGCTCGCCCGCCATCGCCACCAGTGCAAAGCGGTTCACAGCCCGGCCTACCTGATTACCCGCATCTTTCGGGGTCAGGGCGGCGGTATATTCCTTCATCAGTGACTTTGCCTGTGCCGTCAGCCCGTTAAGATCAGCGGTCAGGGCTTTCAGCCACTCACGGAACGGCGAACCGTAGTAACTGGACGTGGCCCATTCAAGATGCTCCGCCAGCGCTTTGCCGCTGTCGAAGCCGTGCAGCTCCTCAAATACGCCAAACTTCCCGGAATCGCTGGGGATCTGGATCATCCTGACTTCCATCCCGGCAAAAGTACGCTCTCCGGCTTTTGCCGCATGTTCAGTCAGTGACAGCTCGCCGGTTGAAAAGAACAGCAGCCGCCACTGCTTACGGGTGCGCAGCTCACCGTCCGTACCGGCCCGGCCCTTGCCCTGACCGTTTGCCAGCATGTAGGCGATATTGCCCGCTTCGCGTCCGTCCACCTCCCGGATCTCATCGAGCATCATGGCGGCATCGTTGCGGCGGCTGGCGCATCCCTCCAGCGCGTTGCCGGTTGCCCGCCACGTCTGCCAGTAGTCAGGCCCGCCGCAGACGGAGGTTGCCGCTTTCATGGTGGTGGTCTTACCGTCCGTCGATTCCCCCTTGAGGTGGTAGCCGCCGCCGTCCATACCAACCAGCCGTAACAGGGGTGCAGCAAAAGCCAGACTGACGGCAAATGCCACGCGGGAGTTGCCGGTGCAGTAGCGGGATACGTGCTCCCGCCATTCCTCCGTTGTGCCCGACACACGGAAATCGCGCCCCTGCACGGAAGTGGTCTGGAGAATGACCCCCTCTGCACCTTCACCGCTGACCTCATCCTGCAGGACGTAAACCTGACCATGCCAGCCGGTGCGGCTGACGCAGGTCACGCGGCGTTCCGGTTTACACAGCGAGATATATTCCATCAGGCGGGCGCGGGCCTCGCCGGTGGTGCTGATATAGGAAAGCCCGTTAACCAGTAGTACCCGGCGCAGCTCCTCACCGCTGCCGCTCAGCATTTCCATTGGCATCGCCCAGCGGCGGCGCTCTCCCCACGTATCTTCCCACTCCAGCAGTCGCCCGAAGTTACCGCCATCGGCATCGCAGGTGATTGCCGTCACGCGCAGCGGGTTGCATATTTTGACGTTCTGGATCTCCGTCTCGCCGTTGCGCTGTACCTGTTTTTCATACCAGAGATATTCCTGGGTAAGACGGAACCCGTGCGGCAGCTGCGTGCGGCCTTCCCCACACAGCACCAGACCGTTACGAAAGGCTTCACGGGCGCGGGTAATACCGTGCTCCCGATGGAAATCATTCCAGTCAGCCTTAATCTCTCCCGGTGGCAGCGTCATCCAGCCGCCAACGGCTTTTGCCGCCCGTTCAGCAAAGGATCTGCCGGGGTTTTCGCCCCCGTCCTGAAAATCGTTATCACCGGCGATGATAATTTTTACCTCAGGCCAGCGTGCCCGCAGCGACTGCGCCACGTTGGGCAGGTTGCCCGCAGATATGGCAGCCACTACGCATCCGGCGGTGAGCTGGCTTACCGTCAGCGCCGTGGCGTAACCTTCGGTAATCACCACCTGTACCGGCGGTTCAGGCGGTAACGGGCTGAGCGCCACAAACGCGCCTTTCATCGTGCTGCCGGGCAGTATGCTTTTTTCACCCGTCGGGGCGATAAGCTGCGCACCGGTCACGGCTCCGGCATTGGTGGTGAGCGGTAGCAGCAGGGAACCGGCAGGAAAATCCTTGCCGCTGATATGCTGCACGCTCCCGGTCAGGGAGGCCGGGTATCCGGCAAACCCTTTCCCGGTCAGATAGGGGCTTTCTCCCGTGTGGCTCTCTTTCATCAGCGCCGCCACGGTAAGGCTCATGTCGCGTTTAGGGGCTTTTTGCCTGGCGGGCTTAACGGGCAGTTCCTGCACATCCGGCACATTAAGCACCTGCGCCACCTCCTGCGCGGCCTTTCTGACGCCGTAGCCGGTCATGAGCTTAACCAGATCCAGACCGTCACCATTGCCGCACTGGCTGCAAATCCACGTCCCGCGCCCGTCAAGGTCATCGAGGCGAAAACGATCCTTGCCCCCACATTTCGGGCAGGGACCGTGCCTGCCGTTTTCAGGTACATCAATACGCAGCATCTGCAGAATAACGGGCCATTTCCCCCGCGCGGCGGCTGAAATCTGCGTAACCGTCTGTGTTGTCATACTTCCCCCTGATACAGCGCCACACCTGTGCTGCAGAAATCATCAAAGGCCGCCGGAAGCGTGCGGTACAGCTCCGCCATCACTTCACAGCCGCGCGCGGTCAGTACCGGCGGCGCGGTCAGCAGTGACGGCTCCAGCATGTCAGTCAGCAGTGCCAGCGCAGCAGCGGCTCCCTGTGCTTCGCCGTACTCGTTAATCAGTGCGCATTCGATATGCAGCGCAATGGCCATTTCAATACGCTCAACCGTCAGGCTGTGCGGACCATACTGATCGCTGCCGGTTTCGTTCAGAGTTTTCTGCCGCCATGCCGACGCAATAGCCCGCCGGTACAACGCGGTAGTCATTTCTGCCGGGAAAATGGAAACCTGCGGCTGGTTCATTTGGCACCTCCTTCAATCAGTGCGCAGCTGTGCGCAATATCCGTCAAATCTGCCCGCAGGTACTCCATCAGCGCGGCGACGCCCGGCGCACAGCCTGTATCGAGCGCTCCGACCTGAGACGGGTATTCAGAAAAGAGAAGCTGGAGCAGGTCGCAGGCATTTCTTGCGCGGGTCAGCTTTCCGAAACCGTCCTCTGACAATCCATAGGCAAAAGCACCGGTATGGTGTTTTTCAGGCAAAGTGTGGCCCTGAGCACTGTTGTGCCCGTTTGAAATATTCATCGTGGATTACTCCGTTTTCAGCGGTGTTTTGTCAGAGAAACTTTGAATAGTGACTGTCGTCAGGTTCAGCAGAACGCCGTATGCTGCGCTCCCGCCAGCGGGTAAATACCACAGACGGATGCAGCGTCAGCGGGCCGGAGCCACTACCGCCTGCCGGAGCTGGCGAAGGTTTTAAGAGCGGTGCATCAAACAGGCGCGTATACCGCTGTTCAAACCATGCCAGAGGGCAGGAAGAAAGCTGGTTGTCGCTGTCATGACGTATCAGTACTTCACAGCTGAATTCAGGATTAACCAGCGCCACGGAGGGCGAGGCTTCAATTAATCGGATGATTGTTACGGTCCAGCCACGTTCATGCTGCCAGCGTTCGCCGGGTTGCGGATAATTACGCATGTTCACCTCCGCAGGGAATGCGACCGGCAAAGCTCAGCACATAGTCCGGGGCAAGTCTGCGCCGCGCTGACCGCTCGTTATCTGCGGTGATCCTTAACATCACGGGGCGGGCATTGCGTTGACTGCGGTTGATCGCCGCAAATAACCAGGTACACTTCTGTTTAGCCATCTTCGTTGCCTCATATAGCGGTTTGGTCAGATGCCTGATTTGTGTTCCAGCACAGTTCGGGCATTGTTTTTTTGTAGCTTTGATGTTTATAATGGTAATCACCATGTAGGTTAATATAGGGTCTGGTCACCACCATGTCAACACCAAAAGAAAAACGTTCACCTCCTTTCCAGATGCGTCTTACAGATGAGTTCCGCCAACAACTTGAAGAAGAAATGCGCAAAGATGGAGATTCAGCTCTTGCATCTTGGATCAAGCGAATTTTGCGTAAAGAGCTACTAAATCGTGGCATCGATCCAAAGAATTGATTAATTGATGGGGGAGAATTTTTTCTCCCCAATTTAGTTAAGGTTTCCATTATATTCCCTTTATTCCCGCTGATTGTGCTTTAACCCACTGCCTAATTTCTTGTGCATCGTAGATTGTTACTCTCTCGGTTAATCGAGTCGCCTGTGGAAAACCGGGTTTATTTTTGGTCCAGCGCCAGAGAGTCACTGAACTGATGTTGAGAAAATCAGCAGTATGTTTAGCTCTGGCATTGCCTGACAGGGGGTAATTTTTGATTGTCATATGAATCACCTGCAATCCTACTTAACGTAATGAAACGAACGGATGCAGGCTACTTTTAGGTGTGCAGCAATGCGCGGAGTTTTTGAAAACTCGTCAGAATTATCAAAAATTATCTACCTTTTACCTGCCCTTTGAAGCCAGTCATCTAAAGTATCATCAGTGATTTCAGGTAGTTCCATTTCAGGGCCTGCTTTTCTGCTCAGATGATCTTTTATTTGAGTAATAGATGAAAATCTCATCATTTCTTCCGTTACTCCCAAAGCATTCATCAGGGATGCTATGTAGGTTGATTGCTTTGCTGTAGTCCTGACTTTCGGCGTTTCAGTTGTTTGATATGAGGTTAATGTTCTTGTATCTTTATCCTTGCTTATTACAGGCATGTGTGTGCCAGATAAAGCATGTTTATTTATATATTCAATATAGTAACCAGTAATTTGCAGCTGATAGTGCTTGTCGTTTATATCAGGAGCGTGCTCGCAAAGATACTGTAAGTATTTAATATCAACCTCTACGCAGTTCTTTAATTTTCCAGAAAATTGATTGTTTATCAAAATTGGAGAAATGAGTTGAAATCTTTCCCCTTCTGATTTAAATTCGGGGTTTTCTTCACTAAATAAAGAAAGTTCAATTGAATCCATTAATCCCGTATTTATTGCAGATAAAATATTTCCATCTACAGGCCATATTCCATTAAGATATGTTTGTACCAAGTAATGTTCTTCGGTTTCGACCAAATGAAATTTTTCAGGTATGTAAAAATAACCTGACTTAAATTTATCTGAGAAAATATATGGTATGCCATCAGCAGATGGCAGAGCTTCAAGATTGAGGGTTTCAACTTGCTCTAAAATATTACCATCAGATTTTAAGAATGGAATGTAGAAATAATATATTTTTTGAAAATTTAAGCAGAGGTTAATTTTTCCTGTATAACACCAGTGGAATATATCATCAATTTCACAATCAAGTATTTTTGCCGCTCTTGATATAGAGCAATATTCTAATGGGGCTAAGCCGTTACGTTTCCAAATATTTTTTTCGTTATGTCTGCTCATTATTTGACCACCTTAAGCATTGTCAATGGTTTTTCACTAATTTCATAGGGTGCAATATAACTTTCACAATTGCTGATTATATAATGTGACCACCATTGCATCATTCTCCGGCGTTCTTGCATGTGTTGTGCCAGGTGAACATAAGCCGCTCGCACTTCATTTCGTTCTTGATGGCTCATTTGCCGTTCCACTGCATCCCTAGACCATAACCCTGATTCTGTCAGGGCTGAGCACGCCATTGCTCTAAATCCGTGAAGGCAAATGTCCGCCTGCGTGTCGTACCCCATAATCCTCAATGACTTATTAACTGTGTTCTCACTCATCGGCTTGTAAGGGTTACTATCTCCGGGGAAAATAAGCTCATACTCACCACTTATTTTTTTAATGGCTTCGAGAACATCAATAGCTTCATTAGATAATGGAACATAATGAATACTACCCATTTTTGCCCCGCGTTCTGAATATTTTACCCCCTCAATTCTTTTTCTTTGAGCAGGAATAGTCCACATTGCAGTTTCAAAATTAATTTCCCCCCATCTTGCATGTCTCAGTTCACTGGAGCGAACAAAAGTATGAAGGGAAAATAATACCGCCAACTTAGTTAACGGTCTCCCAGTATAGCTATCAATTTTTGATATTAATTCGGGTAATCGTTCTAACGGAAGTGCAGGGCGATGCTTTATTTTGGGGCTGGCAATTGCTCCTCTTAGATCATGGGTAGGGTTGTATTCAACAATTCCACGCTGAATAGCGTACCGGAAAACACTTGCAAGAGTAGTTTTCACTCTTCCTGTTGTCGCTCCAATTCCCTGATCACTCATCCTCACCAATAATGGCAACAGATCACTTGTTTTTAATGAATCGATGGGTTTATTTCCGATAAATGGGAAAATATGATTTTCCATTTCTCTTAAAATTTTAATGCGGGTAATCTCTTTCCATGAGGGATGGCCTATAGAGCCTTTATGCCACTCTAAAGCGATTGTCTGGAATGTAGCCGAGGTGGGTTCTGTTGGCGCTGCTTTTTTAGATACTCTGGGGTCAACACCGTCGGCTAAAAGTTGCCTTGCTTCATCTCTGCGCTTACGGGCAAGTGCCAGCGAAACGTCTGGGAAAACGCCCAAAGCCAGCGTAGCTTGTTTGCCGTTAAATCTGTAGTTCATTCGCCATGCCTTGGTCCCGTTCTTTTTAACTAAAAGATACAGGCTGCCCCCATCCGTCAGTTTGTAGTCTGTTTCTTTGGGTTTAGCGTTTTCAACTTTCTTAGGTGATAGCTCATTTAGTGCCATGGAGGGTAATCTTTGTTGTCAGTTGATGGTATCGGCTTATCGAACCGTGAGTACCATCAACGATACCATCAGAATCATGTAATGTCATGAAATGAACTGAAACCATGTTCAAGGCGTCAAGCCCTGATTTTGCTGGTTTTAAGGGAGGAGGTGAAGTGTGTTGAAACGTGATGAAATGAAAGGGTATTGTCCCCTGCAGGAATCGAACCTACAACTAGCCCTTAGGAGGGGCTCGTTATATCCATTTAACTAAGGGGACGGCGGCGGGCAGTATAGCGCAATTTCTTCCGTAGATTAACCACTTACCCGCCTGATTGCTCATAATACCAGCAGCATGGCGATCAGGTGGCCTTTTTGCCGGTTTTCTCCTGCCTTTTGCGTTTTGCTTCGGCCTCCGCTTTTGCTTTATTACTCATATCGTTACGAATTTGCGCGTGGCTGAGCAGCGCAAAGATAAAGGTGCCGCCGATAATATTGCCAACAAGAGTGGGCAGGGCGAAGGGCCAGATAAATGCCTGCCAGGGAAGATCGCCGGTAAAAACCAGATACCAGACTTCTACCGAACCCACGACAATATGTGACAGATCGCCCAGGGCTACCAGCCAGGTCATCACCACAATAATTAGCACTTTCGCGGCGGCAGCCGAAGGAAACATCCAGACCATAGTGGCGATAATCCAGCCAGCTACAATGGCATTTGCAAACATCTCACCAGGCGGATTCGCCATAACTTTTTCACTGATATGGGTAAAGGCAAGGCGTGTCGGGTCGTCAAAGATGGGCATATGCGTAAAGGCCAGCGCCGCCAGCCCGGTACCGATCAGGTTGCCCAGCAGCACGATGCCCCACAGACGCAGCAACAGCAGGAAATTACTGCCGGATGGTTTATGCATTACTGGCAATACGGCTGTGACCGTATTTTCAGTAAACAGCTGCTGACGAGCCATAATGACAATAATAAAGCCGAAGGTATAACCTAAATTCTCCAGCAGAAATGCGCCCGGGACGTCTGTCAGGTGCGTTTGAAAGATACCTTTTGCCATCAGTGAAGCCCCCATAGAAAGCCCGGCGGCGATAGCTGACCACAGTAGTGCCATGCCATCCCGTTCCAGTTCTTTCTCTCCATCCTGACGTATCTGCTCGTGAATAGCCGCGGCGCGTGAGGGAAGTCGCTTTTCATCTACTTCTATCTCTTTGCCATGCTCCTTCTCTTCGCTCTCGACTTCCGGTTCATGTTCCTGCTGCTGTTGCGATGACATAACGTCCCCAGTGATATCAAATAGTGATTTAAGCGTAGCCAGGTTTCACGTAAGTAAAATGTGACTAATTTTTAGTGGAAAGGTAACAAAGCTTTAATGTCGTTGTATTTTTCACCAAAAACTTGATCTGATGCGGGTTGTTTAATCAAATCAACCAGTTCGCAGAGGCTGGCTACGCTTCGGGGTGATACTGACTTATGTTATTATCGCGACCCGATTTAATAGTGCGATATTTCCCCCCATGCTGGAAGCCATCAATCTGACCTGTGTACGCGATGAACGCGTGCTGTTCAGCGATCTTCATTTTGCGGTAAATCGCGGCGATATCGTCCAGATTGAAGGACCGAACGGTGCCGGTAAAACCTCGCTGTTGCGCCTGTTGGCAGGGCTTAGCCGCGCCGAGCGGGGTGAAGTGTGCTGGCAGGAAGAGCCGCTACGTCGACAGCGGGAACGCTGGCATCGCGATCTGCTGTTTCTCGGGCACCAGCCTGGGGTAAAAAGCGTGCTTTCGCCGCTGGAAAATCTCGCTTTTTATCATGCCGAATGTTCTGAAGAACAGCATTTTGCCGCTCTGGAGGCTGTCGATCTGCTGGGCCTTGAAGAGGTTGCCGTAGCGCAGCTCTCAGCAGGGCAGCAGCGGCGCGTGGCGTTGGCGCGGCTGTGGCTCAGCAAAGCGCCGGTCTGGATCCTTGATGAACCCCTGACGGCGATAGATGTTAACGGGGTAGAAAAACTGATGGCGCTCTTTGTGCAACACGCGCGGCATGGCGGCCTGGTTATTTTGACCACGCATCAGCCGTTGCCCTCTGCTGCCTGGCCGCTGCGAAAAATAAGCCTGACGGCAGGAGAGATAAGCTAATGCTGTGGCGCGTGATCGGCCGGGAACTGCGCATCGCTTTTCGTAGCGGTTCTGAAGTCATTAATCCGCTGTGGTTTTTTTTAATCGTGATTACGCTGTTTCCGCTGGGGATTGGCCCTGAACCGCAGCTGCTGGCGCGCATTGCGCCGGGCGTGGTGTGGGTAGCCGCGTTACTCTCTTCGTTGCTGGCGCTGGAAAGGCTGTTTCGCGATGATTTTGCCGATGGATCGCTGGAACAGCTGCTGTTGCTGCCGACGCCGTTGCCGGTCACGGTGCTGGGAAAGGTCATCGCGCACTGGACGATCACCGGTTTGCCGCTGCTGCTGCTTTCACCACTGGCAGCACTGTTACTGTCGCTCAACTTTGCCAGCTGGTGGGCATTGGCGCTGACGCTATTGCTGGGCACGCCTGTTTTCAGCTTTCTGGGCGCGATCGGTGTGGCGTTAACCGTTGGCCTGCGCCGTGGCGGTATCTTACTGAGTTTGCTGGTGCTGCCGCTGGCGGTGCCGGTGCTTATTTTCGCCAGCGCGGCAATTGACGCAGCCGGTATGGGGTTACCCATTAACGGCTATCTGGCGATTTTGGGCGCTATGCTGGCGGCCAGTGCAAGCCTTGCGCCATTCGCTACGGCAGCGGCGTTACGTATCAGCCTGCACTGAGCGCAACCGTTTTATGTTTTTACTGTGAGCAATAATAATGTGGAAATGGATTCATCAGCTGGCTAAGCCGGAACGGCTTTATCAGTTTAGTGGCCGACTGGTTCCCTGGTTCGGCCTGGCGGCGGCACTGGCATTACTTATTGGCTGGATTTGGGGATTTGGTTTTGCTCCGCCCGACTATCAGCAGGGCGAAAGCTATCGCATCATCTATATCCATGTGCCTGCCGCGATCTGGTCGATGGGCGTTTACAGCGCGATGGCCGTAGCGGCCTTTATCGGCCTGGTGTGGCAAATGAAAATGGCTGATTTAGCCGCCGCTGCGATGGCTCCGGTCGGCGCTACCTTTACTTTTATCGCGCTGGTAACCGGTTCCGCATGGGGCAAGCCGATGTGGGGCACCTGGTGGATTTGGGATGCGCGTTTAACCTCCGAGCTGGTGCTGCTGTTTCTCTATATGGGGGTTATTGCGCTCTACAATGCTTTTGACGATCGGCGTCTTGCCGGACGTGCCGCCGGGATTTTAATTCTCGTCGGTGTGGTCAATATTCCCATCATCCATTTTTCCGTACAGTGGTGGAACACGCTGCATCAGGGATCATCCGGCGCGATGCAGCAGGCGATAGCGCCCGTCATGCGCAGCCCGCTGCGCTGGTCAATCGTTGGCTACCTGCTGTTATTTATCTCCCTGACGCTGATGCGTCTGCGTAACCTGATTTTGCTGACCGAACGCCATCGCCCCTGGGTTGCCGCGCTGGTAAACCGAAAAGGAGACGCCGTATGAATCTCGCATTTTCATCATGGCAGGATTTTCTGGCGATGGGCGGCTACGGCTTTTATGTCTGGCTGGCCGTCAGCTTTACGCTGCTGCCGCTGGCGCTGTTGATTGCGCATACCTTCTGGCAGCGTCGCCAGCTGTTAAAAAGCGTGCACCAGCATCAGGCGCGTGAACGTCGCATCAGGGCGGCAAAAATGAAACAGGCCGCAAGCCAGGCGGCAGGAGAATAATGTGAATACCCGTCGTAAAAATCGGCTTTATATGGTGGTGGCGATCCTTATGGGACTGGGCCTGGCGACGACGCTGGTGATGTATGCGCTGCGTTCAAATATCGATCTCTTCTATACGCCCAGCGAAATTATTAACGGCAAAGGCGAGGCGCTGGCGAAGCCTGAACCGGGCCAGCGGCTGCGCGTCGGCGGTATGGTGATGCCCGGTAGCGTAAAACGTGATGAGAAAACGCTGCGCGTCAATTTTAAACTCTATGACGCTAACGGCGTTGTTGATGTCAGCTATGAAGGCATCCTGCCCGATCTGTTTCGGGAAGGGCAGGGCGTTGTGGCGCAGGGCGAGTTGCTGACGGGCAACCGGATCAACGCGAAAGAGGTGCTGGCGAAACATGATGAGAAATATACGCCGCCGGAAATTGCTGACGCGATGAAGAAGAATCATCAAAGTCCGGCAGCGATAGCGCTGCCGCAGGGTGGCCGCCCATGATGCCGGAAATCGGGCATTTTCTGCTCTGTCTGGCGCTGGCCGTATCGCTGCTGCTGAGCGTCTATCCGCTATGGGGCGTATCGCGCCAGGATAGCCGCCTGATCGGGCTGGCGCGTCCGCTGGCCATCGGGCTGTTTCTCTGCGTGGCGGGCAGTTTTTTGCTGCTGGTTCATGCATTTATCGTCAATGATTTTACTGTTGCCTATGTAGCGAATAACTCTAACAGCCAGCTGCCGGTTGGCTATCGTATCGCCGCTACCTGGGGCGCGCACGAAGGCTCACTGTTGCTGTGGCTGCTGATGCTTAGCGGCTGGACGCTGGCGGTGGCAATCTTTAGTCGCGGTATGCCACAGGACGCTATCGCCCGTGTGCTGGCGGTAATGGGGATGATCAGTTTCGGTTTTCTGCTGTTTATTATTTTTACCTCTAATCCCTTTGCCCGCACGCTGCCCGATTTTCCCATTGACGGGCGCGATCTGAATCCGATGCTACAGGATATCGGGCTGATTTTTCACCCGCCGCTGCTCTACATGGGCTATGTCGGATTCTCCGTCGCCTTCGCCTTTGCTATCGCCTCGCTGATGGCCGGGCGGCTTGACACCGCCTGGGCACGCTGGTCGCGCCCGTGGACCATTGCGGCCTGGCTGTTTCTGACCATCGGTATCGTACTCGGTTCGGCCTGGGCCTATTACGAGCTGGGCTGGGGCGGCTGGTGGTTCTGGGATCCGGTGGAAAACGCTTCCTTTATGCCGTGGCTGGTGGGAACCGCATTGATGCATTCGCTGGCAGTCACGGAGAAGCGCGGCACCTTTAAGGCCTGGACGGTGCTTTTGGCGATAACCGCCTTTTCGCTTAGCCTGCTCGGCACTTTTCTGGTTCGCTCAGGGGTGCTGGTATCGGTTCACGCCTTCGCGTCCGATCCCGCGCGCGGCATGTTTATTCTCGCCTTCCTGGTGATTGTTATCGGCAGTTCGCTGTTGCTGTATGCCCTTAAAGGCGGGCGGGTGCGCAGCCGAGTGCAGAACGATTTCTGGTCGCGTGAATCTTTCCTGCTCGGTAATAACGTACTGTTGATTGCCGGAATGCTGGTTGTGCTGCTGGGAACGCTGCTGCCGCTGGTACATAAGCAGCTGGGGCTTGGCTCCATCTCTATCGGTCAGCCGTTTTTTAACACCATGTTCAGCTGGCTGATGGCGCCGTTTGCGCTGATGCTGGGTATCGGTCCGCTGGTACGCTGGCGTCGTGATGAACCGCAAAAACTCTGGAAACGGCTGGCGCTGGCGCTGCTGATCACCTTGTTGCTGTCGGTGCTGCTGCCGTGGCTGATGCAGGATCGTATTGAGGCGATGACGGTGGTTGGGCTGATGATGGCGCTGTGGGTCATTATATTGACGCTGCTGGAGCTGCATGAACGCGCCACGCATCGACACAGCCTGCTGCGCGGTATGAGCAAACTGTCGCGCAGCCACTGGGGCATGGTGCTGGGGCACCTCGGCGTTGCCGTTACGGTAATCGGTATCGCCTTCAGCCAGAATTACAGCGTTGAGCGCGATGTGCGTATGAAGGGCGGTGACAGCGTTGATATCCATCAGTACCGCTTCCTGTTCCGCGAAGTGCGGGAGCTACAGGGGCCAAATTACAGCGGCGGCGAGGCATTGATCGACGTAACGCGTAACGGCAAACCAGAGGCGACCCTGCGGGCGGAAAAACGCTACTACAACGTGGCGCGCAGTATGATGACCGAAGCGGCAATTGACGGCGGCCTGACGCGCGATCTTTATGCTGCGCTTGGCGAGGAACTCAGCGATGGTTCCTGGGCGGTGCGGATTTATTACAAACCTTTTGTGCGCTGGATATGGTACGGCGGCCTGTTTATGGCCTGCGGCGGGCTGCTTTGCCTGCTCGATCCGCGTTACCGCAGCCGTCACAAAGCGCAACGGGAAACGGTATGAACAAGAAGATCCTTTTTATTCCGCTGATTCTTTTTCTGTTGCTGGCCGCAGCGCTGATGTGGCAGCTATCGCGTAATGCCGACGGCGACGATCCGACGCGGCTGGAATCGGCGTTGATCGGCAAGCCGGTGCCGCTGTTTAAGCTGGAAGCGCTGGATATTCCGGGTAAAACCTTTAATCAGTCGGTGCTGGCGGACGGCAAACCGCTGTTGCTGAACGTCTGGGCAACCTGGTGTCCTACCTGCCGCGCTGAGCATCAATATCTCAACGTCCTGGCGGAACAGGGCGTGCGCGTGGTGGGGCTGAACTATAAGGACGATCGCGCAAAAGCGATTAACTGGCTGAATACGCTTGGTAATCCTTATGCGCTCAGCCTGTATGACGGCAGCGGTATGCTCGGCCTGGATCTGGGCGTGTATGGCGCACCGGAAACATTTTTGATTGATGGTCAGGGCATTATTCGTTATCGCCATGCGGGGGATTTGAACGATCGTGTCTGGCAACAGGAACTGGCACCGCTGTGGCAAAAATACAGCAAAGAGGCGGAGAGATGAGAAAAGTAATTCTGTTACTGGCGGGGATGCTGCTCAGCCTGAGCGCGCTGGCGGCAATTGAAACCTGGCAGTTTGATTCCGCACAGCAGGAGCAGCAGTACCGTGAGCTTACCACCTCGCTGCGCTGTCCTAAATGCCAGAACAACAGCATTGGCGATTCCAACGCGATGATTGCCGCCGATATGCGAATGAAAGTTTATCAGCTGCTGAAGCAGGGACAGAGTGAAGAGCAGATTACAGAGTATATGATTGCGCGCTACGGCGATTTCGTTACCTATCAGCCGCCGATGCGGGCATCAACGCTGGTGCTGTGGGCCGGGCCGCTGCTGTTTATCCTGGCGGGCGGTCTGGTGATTTTTTTACGCAGCCGCCGTCTGCCGGCCGAGAGCGAGCAGCTGGACGAAGCGGAGCAGCAGCGGCTTGATGCGCTGCTGAACGGTGACAGGAAACCATAATGACGCTTTTCTGGATAGTAGTTATAGCGCTGCTGGCGGCATCGACTGTGCTGTTGCTTGCAGCGGGCTGGCGGGGCGATCGCCATGCTGCCGTCGATCGCAACGCGCTGAATACGCTTTTTTATCAGCAGCGGCTGAAGGAGCTGGAGCAGGATGAGGCGCTGGGCGTTATCGCCGCGCGTCAGCCGATGGTGCAGGAGCTACAGCAAACGCTGCTGGCGGATATTCCTGCCGATGCGACGCCCGCGACGCCGGTGCGCCCGCTGAGCCGCTGGGTGTTGTTGCCGGGCGTGCTGGTTCTGGTGCTGGTTAGCCTGGGCTGTTACCTGAAAACCGGCGATCTGCCGGGTCTGGTTGGCTGGCAGCAGGTACAGGCGGAATATCCCGCGCTGCGTGCGCGCCTGCTGGACGCGGAAGCGAAGCCGCTGTCGGTAGAAGAGCTGGCACGTCTGGGATTGGGGATGCGTACTGCGCTACAGCAGGATAAGGACAGCGTACATGACTGGCTGATTCTGGGACGCATCGGCATGGTGTTAAATAATCGTAATACTGCCGTGCAGTCGTTTCAGCGTGCGTTACAGCTGGCACCGAATAATGAAGAGATCAAGCTCAGCTATGCAGATGTGCTGACGCGCTCCAGCGATCCGCAGGATAATCGGGAAGCGCAAGCGATGCTTAACGCGATGTTAAAGCAGAATCCCGATAATGTGCGCATACTTAGCCTTGCGGCGTTTAACGCATTTGAGCAGCAGCAGTACCAGCGGGCCATCGGTGCCTGGCAAACCATGCTGTTGCTGTTGCCCGCGGGCGATACGCGTATTGCGCAGGTAAAGCGCAATATTGAACAGGCGAAGACTGCCGCAGGGCTGCAAACCAGCAAGCTGTCGCTGACCATTACGCTGGCACCGGAAGCAGAAAAAATGTTACCGCAGGGCGGAGTCATGTATATTTCTGTTTTCGACGGTGTTTCACCGGTTCCGGTGGCGGTTAAGCGGTTGCCGCTGAGTCATTTTCCGCTATCGCTGACGCTGGATGATAGCAACGCCATGGTAGCGGATCGTCTGCTTTCTGCGCAGCATCAGGTGCTGGCACGCGTGCGCATCATACGTGAAGGCAGCGCTACTCCGCAAACCGGCGACTGGTTTGGCGAGAGCGCACTGACGCCCTTTGATGGTCAGCAGCATCTGACTGTTGAGATCAATCAGCAGCAGCCCTGAAACGGTAAGCACTCAATCAGTACAGGGAGAAGATTATGAACTACCGCCTGACGGGGTTGGCGCTGGCAAGCATACTGTTAGTCGGCTGCGCCAGCTCTCAGGATAATCGCGAACCGCAGGGGCGTTCCGATTCGCTGGAAGGTTTTAACCGCACGATGTTTAATTTTAACTACAACGTGCTGGATCCTTACGTTTTGCGCCCGGTGGCGGTGGCATGGCGCGATTATGTGCCCGTTCCGGCGCGTACCGGCCTCAGCAATTTCCTGGGAAACCTTGATGAACCGGCGGCGATGGTGAACTCCTTCCTGCGCGGCGATCCCAGGCGCGGCATGATTCACTTTAACCGCTTTTTCCTGAATACCGTGCTGGGCATGGGTGGCTTTATTGATGTTGCGGGAATGGCTAACGAGAAGCTGGCGCGCGAGGAGCCGCAGCGTTTCGGTGGCACATTAGGAGCCTGGGGCGTTGGCTACGGGCCTTATGTGGTGTTGCCCGGCTACGGCAGTTTTACGCCGCGTGAGGATGGTGGTGACTATGTGGATACGCTCTATCCGGTGCTGGGCTGGCTGAGCTGGCCGATGACCGCCGGTAAATGGATGCTGGAAGGCGTCGAGACGCGCGCGCAGCTGCTGGATTCCGATGCGATTTTGCGTAATACCAGCGATCCCTATGCGTTTATACGTAACGCCTATTTCCAGCGGCACGATTTCCTGGCAAACGGCGGTAAGCTGAAGCCAGCGGAGAACCCGAACGCGCAGGCGATTGAAGGCGATCTGGACGATATCGACGCTGCCGAGGCGGAGTAAGAGCAGAAAGCGGAAGGGGTTCCGCTTTTAAAAGATAAAGACCGTGACTGCACAGGGAGGCCGGGCCGAACGTAAAGACGCAAAATCCGTCATCCATGACCGCTCGGCCCGCGCCGTCCATGGCGCGGGACGCTTTACTCTTCTGCCCGGCCTCCCTGTGCCTTAAGCTTAGTGCCATAAAAAAAGCGGGAATCTCCCGCTTTTTTCCTTTCAGCTCTGCTATCAGAAGCGATAGTTAAAGTTAGCGCCGTAAAGCCAGGCTTTACCTTCTGAATCGAATTCATAAGGGGTGCTTGCGCCGTTACGTGCGGTGGCAACCGGATCCACACCTTCACGTACCGTCACTTTCTGACCGTGCATATAAGATACGCCAACGTCTACTGACGCATTATCGTTAAAGGCATACGAGGCACCGGCGCTCAGCCACAAACGATCCTGATCGGGAATAGAAATTGAGCGTCTGTCAGCCGGAACCGGGCTGTCATCAAAGGCGATACCGGCACGGAACGTCCAGTTCTTATCGTAAAAATAAGAGGTGCCCAGCGCGATGCGGTAAGCATCTTTATAGCCTTCTTGCTTATAAAACAGCTCCTGACCGTTGTTACCGGTAGCTTTCAGCTCCTGGAACTGACTCCAGCTGGTATAGGCCAGGCTATAGTGTACCGCCCACTGTGGCGCGACTTTATGGTAGCCTGAAACTTCCCACATCTCCGGCAGGTTCAGCGTCAGTGCGCCCGGGATGGTACTGCCACCGGTGCCATAAGGCAGGCCCAGCGCACCGGCAATGGTGTTCAGCTGCGGTGGAATTGAACTCTTATAGTCGCCGTCGAAATCGATTTTCACTTCAGAACGGTAGGTCAGGCCGAAGCGGTTATTTTCATCCACTTCGTAAAGCACACCAGCATTCCAGCCGTAGCCCCATTCGTCACCTTTCAGGTGCGCTACCTGCGTATCGGCACGAGCCGGAAGTCCGGTTGCGGCGGTAACCAGGCCGCTGTATTCGCCAAGATAGCGCTCAATCTTCGCCCGCGCATAAACGGCATCAAAGCCCACGCCGAAGCTGAAATGTTCATTCATGCGCCAGGCAGTGCTTAAATTCAGGTTGGTAGTCAGCAGATCGGTTTTGCCGCCGTAGGCACCGCCTGCGTAGTCATCATTAAATTCGGTGGCAAGGCCGTAATTGGTGGTGGCAGAGGCGCCAATCCACCAGCGATCGTTAATCGGTTGCACATAATGAATATTAGGCACCCACTCCGTAGGCGCGATATTTTCGGCTTTCAGGCTGTTGCCAGAAGCGCTATCGCCATCAATATTCACGTCCGGATCGATAAATACCGCACCGACAGAAAACATCGGGCGATCCATTAATGCCATGGTAGCCGGGTTGCGGCTGGCGGAAGCCGCCGTATCGCCGATTGCGCCTTCGCCAGAATAGGCGCGTCCTAAACCAACGGAAGAAAACTCATTGAGCTGGAAGCCCGCTGCGTAAAGATTGCCGGAAGCTAGTGCCACTGCAGCCGCCAATGCTGTTTTTGCACACAGGTTTTTATGGTTCATGACCACAACCTCATTATGTGATTTTTATAAATTCTGTTACACGACGTAACAAGGGACCGGGGATTGTAGGGGCTGAAATACAACGCACAAATCAGACCAGTGCGCACAGTATAGGTCTGACCTGTGTGTATGTTGCAATATTGTTTTTAAAATATTTCAAATATGATCGATGAAATAAGATCCACGTAGCAAAAACGTGTGTCTTTTAGCCGATGCGCCGCTTTATTCCTGCGCCAGATCAATAATATCAGTGATAGCACTCACACTATTTAGTGATGGATGAATGAACGGCGTAAAATAACGAACAATTTATTCATGCCTTATAAAGCGAATAGTGGGAGATAATAATGAGTGATGCTCTGAATAAATGTAGCGCCAATGAAACGGCGGCCTGCTGCTGTGTGGATGTAGGCACCGTAATGGATAACAGCGACTGCACCGCTTCCTGGGCGCGGCTGTTTGATAACCGCCAGCAGGCGGAAGCGATGCTGGCAACGCTGACGGAAAAAGCGCGTGGCGTGGAATCTGAACCTTGCGAAATTAACGCCCGCTTTACTGACCAGCCAGATGGCGTTCTTCTGAACGTCGATTTTACTTTCAGCTGCCAGGCTGAAACGCTGATTTTCCAGCTGGGCCTGCGCTAATTCTCCGCCGCGGCGCTGTGTTCAACGGCGCCGCCTGTCTGTCCTTTCCCGCTTTTGCACCGTATTTCCTCCCGTTAACGGCAACTGTGCCGCTGCTCTCATTTTCTGCGCGCACCGCTGGCAGCTTGTTACAAACTGGTTAACACTGGTCGGATCTGACCTCTTTGGCAATGATGCTGCGGTCGTGGTTAACAGGTGAAAATAATGAGCAGAGCGCTTCCTTTGCTGACGCGTCAGGGCGATCGCATCGCCATTACCCATGGGCTTCGCACGCCTTTCGCCCGTCAGGCCACGGCGCTGCACGGTATTCCGGCTATCGAGCTGGGACGCATGGTTATCAGTGAACTGATGGCCCGCAGCGAAATACCGACAGAGATTATCGAGCAGCTGGTCTTTGGTCAGGTCATCCAGATGCCGGAAGCGCCCAATATCGCCCGTGAAATTGTGCTCAGCAGCGGACTGAATGTCAGAACCGATGCTTACAGCGTCAGCCGTGCATGTGCCACCAGTTTCCAGGCGGTCGCTAACCTGGCGGAAAGCATGCTGGCTGGCAATGTCAGCGCCGGGATCGCTGGCGGCGCGGATTCTTCTTCAGTACTGCCGATCGGCGTCAGCAAAAAGCTGAGCCGAACGCTGGTCGATCTCAGCAAAACGCGCACCCTGGGAAAAAAGCTTAAGCTGTTTAGCCAGCTACGTCCGCGCGATCTGCTGCCGATGCCGCCCGCAGTGGCTGAATACTCCACCGGCCTGCGGATGGGCGATACCGCCGAACAGATGGCAAAAAGTTACGGTATCAGCCGCGAACGTCAGGATGCGCTGGCGCATCGTTCCCACCAGCGTGCAGCGCAGGCCTGGCGTGAAGGCCGCCTTGATGACGAAGTGATAACCGCCTGGGTGGCACCGTGGCGTAGCGCTCTGCGTCAGGATAATAATGTGCGGGAGAACAGCGCCGTTGAAGATTACGCGCGACTGCGTCCCGCTTTCGATCGGCGGCACGGCAGCGTGACGGCGGCTAACAGCACGCCGCTTACCGACGGCGCTGCGGCGGTCGTGTTGATGACGGAAACCCGAGCGCGAGAGCTGGGTATTACGCCGCTGGGCTATCTGCGCAGCTACGCTTTTACCGCTACCGATGTCTGGCAGGATATGCTGCTGGGGCCAGCGTACGCTTCGCCGCTGGCGTTGGATCGTGCGGGTATCACGCTGAATGATTTAACCCTGATTGATATGCACGAAGCCTTTGCCGCACAGACGCTGGCTAACCTGCAACTGTTTCACGATGCGCGTTTTGCTCGCGAACAGCTTAACCGCGATCGGGCGCTGGGTGAGGTCGATGAGGCAAAATTCAACGTGCTGGGCGGCTCTATCGCTTACGGTCACCCTTTTGCCGCCACCGGCGCACGCATGATAACCCAAACGCTGAACGAACTGCGCCGTCGCGGCGGTGGGCTGGGGCTGGTTACCGCCTGTGCGGCGGGTGGTCTGGGTACGGCGATGGTACTGGAGGTTGAATAAGATTATGGAACAGCAATCCGCATTTCATTTCAGCGTGCGCAGCGACAATATTGCCGTGGTGACCATCGATGTACCCAACGAAAAAATCAATACCCTCAGGGCGGCATTTATTCAGGAGATCCGTGGCGTTATCGCCCAGCTGCGTCAGCAGCCGGATTTGGTTGGGTTGATTTTTATCTCCGGCAAACCCGATTCTTTTATCGCCGGTGCGGATATCGGCATGATTGACGCCTGCCGCAGCGCCGATGAGGCGCGCCAGCTGGCGGAACAGGGGCAGCGTATTATGTCGGAAATTGCCGCGCTGCCGGTGCCGGTGGTGGCTGCGATCCATGGGGCCTGCCTCGGCGGTGGTCTGGAACTGGCACTGGCCTGCGACAGGCGCGTCTGTACGCTGGATGATAAAACCCGGCTGGGGTTACCGGAAGTACAGCTGGGCCTGTTGCCGGGCAGCGGCGGGACGCAGCGCCTGCCGCGGCTGATTGGTGCCTCGCAGGCGCTGAATCTGATGCTGACCGGCAAAGCACTACGGGCAAAGCAGGCGTTAAGGCTGGGACTGGTGGATGAGGCGGTTCCGCACGCCATTCTGCTGGAAACGGCGGCGGCGCTGGCGTTACAGGGAAAAAGCCCGCGTCGCCGGCTGCCGCTGCGTGAGAGGTTGATGAACGGGCCTGCGGGGCGCACGCTGCTGTTTAACCTGGCGGCGCGCCAGAGCGAGGCGAAAACGCACGGCAACTATCCGGCGATACGTCGCATCCTGGAGGCGGTACGTATCGGGCTGGAGCAGGGGATGCGAGCTGGTCATGAAGCCGAGGCGCTTGCTTTCGGCGAACTGGCGATGACGCCACAATCTGTCGCGCTGCGCCATCTGTTCTTCGCCTCTAACGCAATGAAAAAGGAGCGTGGCGCTGAGGCGGAGCCTGCACCGCTGCGTACGGTTGGTGTGCTGGGCGGCGGGCTGATGGGCGGCGGAATCGCTGCCGTTACCGCCATCAGGGCGGAACTGCCGGTGCGCATAAAGGATATCAGCGCGGAAGGCGTCGGCCACGCGATGAAATATAGCTGGCAGCTGCTGGAAAGCAGGGTAAAGCGTCGCCAGATAACCGCAGCGCAGCGACAGCGGCAGATGGCGCTGATTACCGGGGCGACCGACTATCACGGCTTTGCCCGACGCGATGTGATTGTCGAGGCGGTATTTGAAGATTTAGCCCTCAAGCAGCAAATGGTGGCGGAAGTGGAGCAGCACTGCGCGCCCCAGACGATTTTTGCCTCTAATACCTCCTCTCTGCCAATCGGTGAGATTGCCGCGCAGGCGCAGCGGCCTGAAAACGTTATCGGGCTGCACTATTTCAGCCCGGTAGACAAAATGATGCTGGTGGAAGTGATACCACATCAGGGGACCGCCGATGCGACTATCGCCACCACGGTGGCGCTGGCTAAACGACAAGGGAAAATGCCTGTCGTAGTAGCCGATCGCCCCGGCTTTTACGTTAACCGCATCCTGGCTCCCTATATAAATGAAGCGATGCGCTGCGTGCTGGAAGGCGAGCCGATAGAGAAGGTTGATGAGGCGCTGGTAAAGTTTGGTTTTCCGCTGGGCCCGGTACGGCTGCTGGATGAGGTGGGCATCGATGTCGGCACAAAAATTTTGCCGATTCTGGAACAGGCCTGGGGAGAACGTTTTGCTGCGCCGCAGGCGTTTGCTGCCGTGCTGAACGATAACCGTAAAGGAAAGAAAAACGGGCGTGGTTTTTATCGCTATGACGGGCAGGGCAAGGGCAAACGCGCCGATAAAGCGATTTACGCGCTGTTGCATATTCAGCCGCAGCATCGTCTGGACGGTGCGCTGATTGCGCAACGCTGCGTGATGATGATGTTGAACGAGGCGGTGCGCTGTCTGGATGAGGAAATCGTGCGTAGCCCACGCGACGGTGATATCGCCGCAGTCTTTGGCATCGGCTTCCCGCCCTTTCTCGGCGGCCCTTTCCATTATATCGATCGTCTGGGGGCAGCCAACGTGGTTAATACATTAGTGAATCTGATGCATCAGTATGGCGATCGTTTTGCACCCTGTGCTGCGCTACGTGCCTGTGCCGGGCAGGGGACAAAATTTTACACATCGTCAGATGACGCGAATAACCATAATGATTCAGCGGCTTAGCAGAAACGTTTTTTGCCACGCGGAACGCTATATTTTATGAATAGCTCGTTTAATAAACAATCGGTTGACTATACTCAAGCCATTAGGTTACAACACAGCCTTCATTCGCAGAATGAAGCGTCGGACAGCCCCATGATCCGACGATTTTGTTAAACAACAGCGGTGCTTTATGCAAGTTTTTATCATGCGTCACGGCGACGCTGCACTTGAGGCAGCCAGTGATTCGGTACGGCCTCTTACCCATTGCGGCTGTGATGAATCGCGCCAGATGGCCAACTGGCTGAACAGCCAGACTCTGGGTATAGAACGGGTGCTGGTCAGCCCTTATTTACGGGCAGAACAGACGTTAATGACGGTACGCGAGGCTTTGCCGCTGCCGCCGGAGCAGGAAGTATTGCCTGAGCTGACGCCCGGTGGCGATCCGGCACTGGTTGCCTGTTATTTACAGGCGCTGGCAAAAGAGGGCGTTGCTTCCGTGCTGGTGATTTCACACCTTCCTCTGGTCGGCTATCTGGTTTCGGAACTTTGCCCGCAGGAACCGCCGCCGATGTTTGCCACTTCCGCCATCGCCTGCATCGATTTCGATGCGGATAAAAGCGAAGGCAGCTTAAAGTGGCAGATCAGTCCTTCCAAACTGGCGAAAGCGATGTAACGCCACGAGCCGTCAGGGTAACTCTGGCGGCTGCCACTCTTCCACTTCTATCAGCACCAGCAGGGCCGCATCGCCGCCGAACATTTTTGGTGCCTGATGAAAGGCCATGACGTCCGGGTGCTGTGCCAGCCACAGCGGCGTCTGCTGCTTCAGAATATGTTTACCGTGCCCGTGCATCACGCTGGCGCAAAAAATATGTTCGCGACGACAGGCGGCGATGAGCGCCCCCAGCTCCTGCTTCGCCTGCTGCTGCGTTAGTCCGTGCAGATCGAGAAATATTTCCGGCGTATAGTCGCCGCGCCGCAGCTTCTTCAGTTCATAGTGGCTGACATCGCTGCGTACATAGCGCACCGGGCCATCCTCCGCCAGCAGCGGCTGAAATTCGTCCGAAAAGTAGTGGCTGTTATCCGCCTGCTCCGACAGCTGGCGCTTCAGCGACACCTCCGCTTTTTTACGCATGGGCTTATGCACCATCGTATCCTGCTTCAGCTTACGGGTGCCGGTCATCAGCTGGCGAAACAGCGCTTTATCGTCATCGCTGAGCTGCTCTTTTTTCTTCATAGTGCCTGATTTCTGTGTGTTAAACGTCATGGCCTGCACGGCCTGAGGGCTACGATACCCCGCATTGTAAACAAAAGTTAGCTTTTTCACCCAGCTGCGCTGAATTCTCATGCACTTCATGGCAAACTAACCGCCGTTATTACGGAACGGCCTGTGGAGGGCAACGTGGACAAAATTTTCGTCGATGAAGCAGTGAATGAGCTGCACACCATTCAGGACATGCTGCGCTGGGCGGTCAGTCGTTTTACCGCTGCCAATATCTGGTATGGCCACGGCACGGATAATCCCTGGGACGAAGCTGTTCAGCTGGTTTTGCCAACCCTGTACCTGCCGCTCGATATTCCTGAAGATATGCGCAATGCGCGTCTGACCTCCAGCGAGCGTCATCGTATCGTTGAACGCGTGATTCGCCGCGTGAACGAACGTATTCCGGTCGCCTATCTTACCAATAAAGCCTGGTTTTGCGGTCACGAGTTCTATGTGGATGAACGCGTGCTGGTGCCGCGTTCTCCGATTGGCGAGCTGATCAACAACCGCTTTGCTGGTCTGTTGAACCAGTCGCCGCAGCATATTCTGGATATGTGTACCGGCAGTGCCTGCATCGCTATCGCCTGCGCTTACGCTTTCCCGGAGGCAGAGGTGGATGCGGTGGATCTCTCTGTCGACGCGCTGGCGGTTGCCGAGCAGAACATTGAAGATCACGGGCTGATCCATCACGTCACGCCGATCCGCTCCGATCTGTTCCGCGATCTGCCGAAGCTGCAATACGATCTGATCGTGACCAATCCGCCCTATGTGGATGCCGATGATATGGACGATCTGCCGGGCGAGTATCGCCATGAGCCGGAGCTGGGCCTGGCGGCGGGCAGCGATGGCCTGAAGCTGGTGCGGCGCATTCTCGCCTGCGCGCCTGATTATCTTCAGGAGGAGGGCGTGTTGATTTGTGAAGTCGGCAACAGCATGGTGCATATGATTGAGCAGTATCCCGATGTGCCTTTTACCTGGCTGGAGTTTGATAACGGTGGCGACGGCGTCTTTATGCTCACCCGCGAGCAGATTGTAAACGCACAACATCACTTTAAATATTTCAAAGATTAATCGCACAATAACGGAGCCGAGATGGCAGGCAACACGATTGGAGAGATTTTTCGCGTCACCACCTTTGGTGAGTCGCATGGCATTGCGCTGGGTTGCATCGTCGATGGCGTGCCGCCGGGCATTCCGCTCACCGAGGCGGATTTGCAGCACGATCTTGACCGGCGTCGTCCGGGCACCTCGCGCTACACCACCCAACGCCGTGAACCGGACCAGGTGCGCATTCTGTCCGGCGTGTTTGACGGTGTTACTACCGGCACCAGCATTGGCCTGCTGATCGAAAATACCGATCAGCGTTCGCAGGATTACGGTGCGATTAAAGATCTTTTTCGCCCCGGTCATGCCGATTACACCTATGAGCAGAAATATGGCCTGCGCGACTATCGCGGCGGCGGGCGCTCATCGGCGCGTGAAACGGCGATGCGCGTAGCGGCGGGCGCGATTGCGAAAAAATATCTACGCATGAAGTTTGGCGTCGAGGTACGCGGCTATCTGGCGCAGATGGGCGATATTGCCTGTGAGCTGAAAGCGTGGGATCAGGTGGAGCAGAATCCGTTCTTCTGCCCCGATCCCGATAAGCTGGAGGCGCTGGACGAACTGATGCGCGCGCTGAAAAAAGAGGGCGACTCTATCGGCGCGAAGGTCACCGTGGTGGCGGATCACGTACCGCCGGGTCTCGGCGAGCCGGTCTTCGATCGTCTTGATGCCGATCTGGCGCATGCGCTGATGAGCATTAACGCGGTGAAGGGCGTGGAAATCGGCGATGGCTTCGCGGTGGTTAACCAGCGCGGCAGCCAGCATCGCGACGAGATCCGTACCAGCGGTTTTCAGAGCAATCATGCCGGTGGCATTCTGGGCGGCATCAGCAGCGGTCAGCCGCTGATTGCTCACCTGGCGATGAAGCCCACCTCCAGTATTACCGTGCCGGGTAAAACCATTACCCGTGATGGGGAAGAGGTGGAGATGATCACCAAAGGGCGCCACGATCCCTGTGTCGGTATCCGCGCCGTGCCGATCGCCGAGGCGATGATGGCGATCGTGCTGATGGATCACCTGCTGCGTCATCGCGCCCAGTGTGCCGATGTCTCTACCACTATTCCGCGTTGGTCAGTATGAAAAAGAGGCTACTTCTGCTGGCGGGGCTGCTGCTTGGCAGCTCCGCGCTGGCCGCCACGCCGTGGCAACGTATTACCCATCCCATTCCCGGCTCGCCGCAGGCGATTGGCGCTTTCGCCAACGGCTGCATCGTTGGTGCCGAGGCATTGCCGCTGAATAATCCCGCTTATCAGGTGATGCGCCAGGATCAACGCCGTTACTATGGTCATCCCGATCTGGTGTTGTTTATTCAGCGGCTGACCACGCAGGTACATAATCTGGGGCTGGGGCAGGTACTGATTGGCGATATGGGCATGGCGGCTGGCGGGCGCTTTAGCAGCGGTCACGCCAGCCATCAGAGCGGGCTGGATGTGGATATCTGGCTGCAACTGCCGAAAAGCCGCTGGACGCCGCAAATGCTGCTGAAACCGCAGCCGCTCGATCTGGTCAGCGTGGACGGCAAGCGTGTAGTGGCGCGCCACTGGCAGCCGGAGATTGCCAGCCTGATTAAGCTGGCAGCAAAAGATGATGAGGTAACGCGCATCTTCGTTAATCCAGCGATTAAAAAGCAGCTGTGCGCCGATGCGGGCAGCGATCGCGACTGGCTGCGTAAGGTGCGCCCGTGGTTCGGCCATCGTGCGCACATGCATGTGCGTCTGCGCTGTCCGCCGGAAAGCCTGGAGTGTGAGGAGCAGGCGCCGCCGCCGCCGGGTGACGGCTGTGGTGCCGAACTGGAAAGCTGGTTTATTCCGAAAAAACCGGGTAGCGGCACGCCGGTAAAACGTACGCCGCCGCCGTTACCGCCGTCCTGTCAGGCGCTGCTGGATAAACATCTACTTTAGGATCGGATATGGACTGGTGGATCGTCTCTCCCGGTATGCTGGGTGTGCTGTTTGTTATCGCCATGCTGGCCTCGTTTATCGATTCGATTGCGGGCGGCGGCGGTTTGTTGACCGTCCCTGCGTTGCTTTCCGCCGGGCTGTCGCCCGCGCAGGTGCTGGCGACCAATAAATTGCAGGCGGTCGGTGGCTCTTTTTCCGCCAGCCTCTATTTTGTCCGTCGTGGCGCGGTAAAGCTGCGCGAGCAGCGGCTCAATATCGCAATGACCTTTATCGGTGCGCTCTGCGGCACGCTGCTGGTGCAGCATATCCACTCCGGCTTTCTGCGGCAGGTGCTGCCACTGTTGATTATTGGTATCGGTCTTTACTTCCTGTTGATGCCACGACTGGGAGAGGAGGATCGTCAGCGGCGGCTGGATGGCCTGGCTTTTGCACTGGTAGCGGGCGGTACGGTTGGTTTCTATGACGGTTTTTTCGGCCCTGGTGCCGGCTCGTTTTATGCGCTGGCGTTTGTGACGCTGGCGGGCTTTAACCTGGCGAAATCTACCGCCCATGCCAAAGTTCTGAATTTCACCTCCAATCTGACCAGCCTGCTATTTTTTATCCTTGGCGGCAAAGTGGTATGGAGCGTTGGGCTGGTCATGCTGCTGGGATCGGTGTGCGGTGCCCGGTTGGGCGCGCGCATGGTGCTGGCGCGCGGGCAGACGCTGATCCGCCCGATGGTGGTTATCGTGGCAGTAGTGATGAGCAGCAAGCTGCTGTATGAAGATTACGGTGCGGCTATCGGCCAGTGGCTGAGTCACTTCGGCTGATAATGCTCGTCAACCTGCGTGCTAAATGCGACAATTGCGCGTTTTTTTACAGCTGACCTATATATGGATATGAGCACAACACATCACTATCAGGATTTGATTACCTTATTCGATCGCTGCTTTCAGGATGAATTTCAGACCCGTTTAATTAAAGGGGATGACGAGCCGATCTATCTTCCAGCAGACGATGAGTCTCCCTGGCATCGCGTGGTGTTTGCTCACGGTTATTACGCCAGCGCGCTGCATGAAATTTCGCACTGGTGCATCGCCGGAGCCGAGCGCCGTAAGCTGGTTGATTTTGGCTACTGGTATTGCCCTGACGGGCGTGATGCCGTAACGCAGAATAAGTTTGAGTCAGTAGAAATTAAGCCGCAGGCGCTGGAGTGGATGTTCAGCGTGGCGGCAGGTTTTCCCTTCAACGTAAGCTGTGACAATCTCAACGGAGATTATGAGCCGGACCGCATTGCGTTTCAGCGCCAGGTTCATGCACAGGTTATGCGCTATCTTGAAGACGGGATCCCGGCACGTCCGGCTCGTTTTATCGCTGAGCTTCAGCATTTTTACCAAACGCCCCCGCTGACGGCGGCGCAGTTTCCCTGGCCGGAAGATCTGCGCTGAACGGAGGCGCGACTGAATGAGGAATTGAGATGATCGCAGAATTTGAAACGCGTATTCTGGCCCTGATTGACGATATGGTTGAACATGCCACGGATGATGAGCTTTTTGCCAGCGGCTACCTGCGCGGTCACCTCACTCTGGCGGTTGCCGAGCTGGAGCAGAGCGGTGAATACACCGCGGAAGCGCTGCAAATTCAGGTGCAGAACAGCCTGCAAAATGCCATTGCCGCCGGTGAGCTTTCGCCGCGCGATCAGGCGCTGGTCATTGGCATGTGGGATAATCTCTTCCTGCAGGCGCGCCAGCCAGCCTGATAAAAAGCGGCCTGCGGGCCGCTTTTGCTTTCTCTGCTGTTTTGCCGTTCGGTATCAGCTGACCGGTTTACCTTTCAGTAACTTACGCACCCAGTAACGTCCCGGATGCAGCGCGGCCAGCGTGGCGCGATCCAGCGGCAGCGGCTCATCGCACAGCTGCGCCGCCAGCGTTTCTGCCGCCAGTGGCCCGCTGCACAGGCCGCGCGAGCCGAGTGCGCCCAGCACGAACAGGCCGGGCCAGACTGGAGAGGGCGCAATGTCCAGCTGCCGTTGACGCTGGCGCGGCAGATCCTGATAGCAACGTACTAACGCATCATAGTCGGGCAGATTGCCGACCAACGGCAGATGGTCACGGGTGGCGCAGCGCACGCCATTACGCGCCTCGCCCGCGCTGACGTCTACCGCCTCAGTCCATGCACAGTCCGGCAGGCAGCGCCGCAGCCGCTCGCGGTTTTCCTGCTGATCGTCTTCACGGTAGGCGACGGATGTATCGCCGCGATGGTAACTGGCACCGATACAGTGGGTGCCGAATGCCGGGCTGAGCGGCGTCAGATAGCCTTCATAGCACAGCACCTGCTTCAGCGCCGTCAGGCCGGGGCGAGTAGGGATGTGGCTGACCTGACCGCTGACCGGATAGGCCGGAAGTTTCGCGCTTTGCGCCAGTGACGTAATCGCATGTCCGTTGGCTAACACCACGTTTTGATGATGCGCCGTGCTGTCGTCGGCAAAGCGCAGTCGCCAGCCGCCATCTTCTGTCTCCAGTGTCTCCAGACGATGCTGCCAGTGAATCTCCAGCCCCTGCTGCCGGGCCAGTTCAAACAGCGCGGTAGTTAACTGCTGCGGTGCCAGCCAGCCACCGGAAGGATAGTGGATGCCGCCGCAGGTCAGCGGTACGCCCGCCAGCCGTGAAGCCTCGTCAGCATTCACCGCCCGAGCCAGCGCCTCCGGTAATCCCATCGCCAGCATATGCGCGATTTTCTCCGCGCTTTTACTGTCCCAGGCCAGCTGGGTAACGCCGCACCATTGATGGTCGAAGCTTACCGGCAGGCGATCGTAGAGCCGTCGCGCAAAATCAAAGGCGGCAGGGAAAAAGCGCGCCAGCGCCGGATCGTGCTGGTTAAGCAGCGGATAGAGTGCGCCCTGGCGGTTGCCGGAAGCATTTTGCGCCGGGGCGTTGTCGGCGCAGTAAAGCGTTACCTTTTTACCACGGCGCAACAGCGCCAGCGCCAGCAGCACGCTGGCAACGCCGCCGCCGATCAGCGCGATATCATCGCCCTCGGCGCGAAAGCGCGCGTACCAGGGGGCATGCAGGGAAAGCGCAGGTGCCTCGGTGAGCGTACCGCACAACATCTCACGTTTCGGCCCAAAGCCTTTACGCTTGTTGATGGTAAAACCCGCCTGCTGAAGTCCGCGTCGAACAAAGCCTGCGGCGGTGAAAGTTGCGAAGGTGCCTCCGGGCCGCGCCAGACGCGCCATCGCCTCAAACAGCGCGGCGTCCACATCTCGGGATTTTTTGATGGCGCAAAGCCGTCCAGAAACCAGGCGTCGATGCTGCGCTGTAACCCCTCATCAAAATTTTCTGTCAGCGCGTTTATGTCGCCGAACCAGAGATCCAGCGTCACGCGGCCTTCATCCAGCAGCAGGCGATGGCAGCCCGGTAGCGCCAGTGGCCACTGTTGGCGTAGTTCGTCGGCCCAGGGCGCCAGCTCCGGCCAGCGTGCATGCGCGGCGGCAAGATCCTTCCGGGTGAGAGGATATTTTTCCATACTGATAAAGTGCAGGCGCTGTAGCGTTGCCTGCGGATGCGCCTGGCGGAAATGATGAAACGCCCGCCACAGCGTCAGAAAATTGAGACCGGTACCAAAGCCGGTTTCCGCAGCGATAAACAACGCACGCGGATGGTCAGCAAAACGGGCGGGCAGGCCGTTGCCGCCAAGAAAAACATACTCAGCCTCCAGCAGGCCGTTCTGATTCGAAAAGTAGACGTCATCGAATTCTCGGGATACAGGTGTACCCTGATCGTTCCAGTCCAGTTTAGCGTGTTCAATTGGTGAGTTATTCAACGGGAATGGCTCATTTATCAGGCAGTGCCACGATTTTATCGGGAGCGGCAGGCCCGCGCAAATTTACACAACAATTTTGCTGATCGGACTTGTTCGGCTTACAAGTGTACGCTAAAGTGCGTGTCAAATCCTAATAGTGAGTTGGAAGAGGTATTTTAATGAAACGTGCGGTGATTACTGGCCTGGGAATCGTTTCCAGCATTGGTAACAACCAGGAAGAAGTGCTGGCATCTCTGCGTGAAGGCCGCTCAGGCATCACCTTCTCTCAGGAAATGAAAGATTCCGGCATGCGTAGTCACGTCTGGGGTAACGTTAAACTCGATACTACCGGCCTCATCGATCGCAAAATCGTGCGTTTTATGAGTGATGCGTCTATTTATGCTTACCTCTCCATGGCCGAAGCGATTAAAGATGCAGGTCTGAGCGAAGAGGCCTACCAGAATAACCCGCGTGTGGGCCTGATCGCCGGTTCCGGCGGCGGTTCTCCGCGCTTCCAGGTATTCGGCGCTGATGCTATGCGCAGCCCGCGCGGTCTGAAAGCCGTTGGCCCTTACGTGGTCACTAAAGCGATGGCTTCCGGCGTTTCTGCCTGTCTGGCGACGCCGTTTAAAATCCACGGCGTAAACTATTCCATCAGCTCTGCCTGCGCCACCTCTGCACACTGCATCGGCAACGCGGTAGAGCAGATCCAGCTGGGCAAACAGGACATCGTCTTTGCTGGCGGCGGCGAAGAGCTGAGCTGGGAAATGGCCTGTGAATTTGATGCGATGGGCGCGCTCTCTACCAAATATAACGAAACGCCGGAAAAAGCGTCCCGTACCTATGATGCTAACCGTGACGGTTTTGTTATCGCCGGCGGCGGCGGTATGGTGGTAGTGGAAGAACTGGAGCACGCGCTGGCGCGCGGCGCGCATATCTATGCTGAGATCGTCGGCTACGGCGCAACCTCTGACGGTGCGGACATGGTGGCACCTTCAGGCGAAGGTGCAGTACGCTGCATGAAGATGGCGATGCAGGGCCTTGATACGCCGATCGACTATCTGAATACGCACGGTACTTCCACGCCGGTTGGCGATGTGAAAGAGCTGGGCGCGATTCGCGAAGTATTTGGTGACCAGCAGCCCGCTATCTCCGCCACTAAAGCGATGACCGGCCACTCGCTGGGCGCGGCGGGCGTGCAGGAAGCCATCTATACGCTGCTGATGCTGGAGCATGGCTTTATTGCACCGAGCATCAACGTTGAAGAACGCGATCCGGCGGCGGAAGGAATGAACCTGATCACTGAGCCTACCGAGCGTAAACTGACCACGGTGATGTCCAATAGCTTCGGTTTTGGCGGCACCAACGCCACGCTGACAATGCGTAAGTATCAGTAAGCGCAGCGTTAATATCAGCCCGGCCTGCGCCGGGCTTTTTTGTGTCTGCGTTACGTGCTGGAGCTGATTTTTGTTCAACAGTGCGCATTTTTCCCTCAGCAGGGTAAAAAGCGTCCGGTTCTGTTGGTGCTTCCGGTCACTTCTATTACACTCCTGCCGTCTGCTGGCAGACACCCTATTTTTTAACGTGGTTTTTTCTTTTAATTAACATCATCGTCATGATGTTGCGTAAGCGTTCACGTTAATCAACGCACCCGGTTCGGCAACTAATGCCGGGCATTAAGGGCGCGCGGCTGACGTGCGCCCGCAATAGCAGGAGAACCGTGACGAATGTCTGAAACGACAATCAACACATCGAGAAAAGCGACAGGGCTTATCGCCTGTACCTCATTTGCGGTCTTTTTAACCTATTTGACCGCCGGGCTGGCTTTGCCCGTTATACCGCTGTTTGTTCATCAGCAGCTGGGTTACAGCAATTTAATGGTAGGTATTGCCGTCGGTATTCAGTTTCTTGCCACGCTGCTGACGCGTGGTCTGGCTGGCAGGCGCGCCGATCGGCACGGTGCCAAGATCACCACACAGCAGGGCATGATGGCGATTGTGCTGGTAGGTGTCGCCTACCTGCTGGCGGCGCAGCTGCCGCTGGTGGCAGCGGGAAAGTTTGCGTTGCTGGTGGTGGGACGACTGCTGTTAGGCTTTGGTGAAAGCCTGTTGCTGACCGGCAATCTTACCTGGGGGCTGGGGCTGGTAGGACCGCGTCGTTCTGGCCTGGTAATGTCCTGGAACGGTATGGCGATTTACGGCGCGCTGGCGGCGGGTGCGCCGCTGGGGCTGCTGATCTATGCACGCTGGGGATTTACCGGTCTTGGCGCGGTAGCGCTGGTGATGCCGCTGATTTCGCTGGCGCTCAACTGCTGGATTCGTGCGGTACCGGTGCAGGGCGGCGAACGTCCTTCGCTATGGCGCGTGGTGGGGCAAATTCTATCGCCCGGCAGCGCGCTGGCCTTGCAGGGCGTCGGCTTTGCGGCAATTGGTACCTTTACCTCACTGTGGTTTGCCGAGCGTCACTGGGGCAATGCCGGTTTTGCATTGAGCGCCTTTGGCTGCGCTTTTGTCATGGTACGTATCTTCTTTGGTGCGCTGCCGGATCGGCTGGGCGGTACGCGCGTGGCGGTGATTTCGCTGCTGGTTGAAGTTGCAGGCCTGCTGCTGCTGGGATTTTCCAGCAACGGCTGGATGGCGCTGGCCGGAGCGGCGTTAACCGGCTGCGGCTGTTCGCTGGTCTTTCCGGCGCTTGGGGTGGAAGTGGTTAAACGGGTAGCACCACAGGTACGCGGCACGGCGCTGGGCGGTTTTGCCGCCTTTCAGGATATCGCCTACGGCGTTACCGGCCCGCTAACCGGCCTGCTGGCAACCTCGCTGGGCTATGGCTCAGTTTACCTCGCCGCTGCCGCCTGTGCCGCGCTCGGCATTCTGTTGACGTTACTGATGAAGAAAGCGGCTTAAAACAGCAACGCGAGTTTGTTTACGCCGCTCCCTTCCTGCATCACGATATGGCGCTGAAAAGCCGGGCGAATGGCCACGCCAGCACAAATTGCCTGAATGTGGCTGCTGATTTACGCCAGCAGCCAAACCAGCAGGGCAATCACCAGCATGGCGATAAACAGTGCCAGCACCGGCTTACCGGCCAGCGGACGCAACGGCGTCGGCAGCCAGGCGACCAGCGGGTTGTAAATCGGCTGCGGGTTAATATCGCTGGCGGCGCGTGGCGTATCGCTTTCGCTAAGGCGTTCAGCGCGGCGGGAAAAGAGCAGGTTCAGAAGATCCTGCGCCTGCGCGGCGGTAAGTACCGTCTGCGGCGTTGCCTGAAAGCGCTGCTGGCTGTGATCTTCCAGCATCTGCTGCTCGGCGCGATCCGGCGGGTGTTTCAGCGCCGCCTCCAGCATCTGTAGCGTAGGCGCATGCTGCTGGCTCAGCGTCTGGCGTACCTGTAAATACTGGGTCAACAGTGGAAAATGGCGTGAAGGGATCGGATCGCCGCTTTTCAGGCCGATCAGCTTCAGAGCAGAGGCCCAGATTGAGGAAGGCTGCTCGCCGGTTACGGCAACCAGCTTCACCACCTGCTGATTCAGCGTCTGATGCTCTGCGGGCAGCAGGGTGCGATCGCTGTTGCGGCTCAGCTGCGGTTGCGGAATGGTCATCTGACCGTTTTGCAGTACGGTCAGCACCTGGCGCAGCTGATCCGGCGACAGTGAACTCAGCACGGTATGCCCGAACTGCTGGCGAATAAAATCGCTTACCGCCTGGCGATTATTGCCCTGCGGCAGCAGCTCGGTCAGCTGCTGCAATAGCTGGCGCGTGGCGTGGTTATTCTGTACCTGCGTCAGCCTGCCGTTGAGAAAATTTTCGGCGGCAGGAAAGTGACGCGATTGCAGCTCCGCATCATTTTTTACCCCAACCTCATGGCGCAATCCGGCCCACAGCTCCGGTGCCTTCAGCGGGCTGAGCGACATAATGCGCACAATCAGCCGTTCCAGCGTGGTACGCTGAGCCGGAGAAAGCGGCTGCTCGCCTGGCGTACCGCCGCGAGAAGGCTGGCCAGCTACAGTTGTGCGATCGCCCTGAGGCGCGCCTGGGCCAGTAAGAGGTTGCATGGCGGAATCCTTAAAACGGCGGGTCAATATCCGGGCCGACCGGAAAGGTGGAGTAGAACGACATAATAACAATCCTGACCGTAAAAAATCCAGGGGCGCGACCTCGCTGCCCCCGTTTTTTCTGTGATGAGGTCAGCCTCACATCCCGTGCGATAAGGCCACCAGAGCTGGCTCAGGCGGTCGGATCGTTTTTCGCTACCTTTTCTGCCCGTTGCTTAAATAGCGGCTGACGTAAGCGCTGCGCCACCATCACGCCCAGCAGCGTGACGCCGCCGCCGATAAAGTGATAGCCGTGTAGCTCTTCATGCAGAAACAGCACGGCGATCGCGGCGGTAAAAATCGGCACCAGATTCATAAAAATGCTGGCGGTGCTGGCCCCCATACGCAACACGCCCTGAATCCACAGGAAAGGAGCGATAATTGAGGCAGGGATACCGGCGAACAATACCAACGGTATATTTTGCGTGGTCAGACTGACGTCTGGCGCGCGCAGGAAGTTGGGGATCAGCAGCAGTACGCCGAAGAAAATCTGCATATAAAGGCTCTGCCAGCCGGGCAGATCAATGGCCCAGCGCCTGGTCAATACGCCATACAGCGCGTAGGAGGTGGAAGCGGCAAACATCATCAGTTCACCTTTTCCCAGCCCGTGCGCCAGCAGTTGCGCAGGCTCGCCCTGGCTTACCAGCCATAACAACCCGGCAAACGAAAGCAGCGTGCCGAGCAGAATACCCTGCGTCGGTGCCAGGCGCAGTATAAACAGGCTCAGCAGCACCGTCAGCAGCGGAATTAACGCGTTCAGAATCCCCATAAACAGCGCGCTGACGCTGTGCGCTGCATAGTAGGTCAGGCACTGATAAAGCACCATCCCCAGTAATCCCAGCACCAGCAGCTTCCACCATACCTGCATTACCTGGCGGCGGTTACGCCAGACGGCAGGCAGCACAAATGGTGTCAGCGCTAACAGTGCCAGCAGCCAGCGATAAAAAGAGATTGCGGCCGGATCGATAGCGCCAGCCGAAAGTTTGCTGACGATAGCGTTAACCGACCAGATCAGTACGGCAAAAAGAGGAAAAAGAAAACTCATGATGATCCCGCCTTAAAACAGAGGGCGCTAGTGTACGCTTGTCCGTTTTCAGGCGGATAGCTAAAATCCAACAAAATTTTTACCCGCTGGGGCGGATCTTCCGCTGGCACGCGGCGGTATGAATTTTCGCAGGGAGTGTGGCACCATAAGTCACTCTTTTCCGTCGATGCAGGTAAGTCGCAGTGAAAATTCTGGTAGATGAAAATATGCCCTACGCTCGTGAGCTGTTCAGCCGCACGGGTGAGGTGGTTGCGGTGCCCGGCCGTCCCATTCCGACGGCGGCGCTGGATGACGCCGACGCGCTGATGGTGCGCTCCGTCACTAAGGTTAATGAGACGCTGCTGAGCGGCAAAAAAATTCGCTTCGTCGGCACCGCTACCGCCGGTACCGATCATGTTGATGAGGATTTTCTCGCCCGCGCAGGTATCGGCTTTTCCGCCGCGCCGGGCTGCAACGCGATTGCGGTAGTGGAGTACGTTTTCTCTGCGCTGCTGATGCTGGCGGAGCGCGATGGCTTTCAGCTCACCGATCGTACCGTGGGCATCGTTGGCGTCGGCAACGTGGGGGGACGTCTGCAAAAGCGGCTGGAAGCGCTGGGAATAAAAACGTTGCTGTGCGATCCGCCGCGTGCCGATCGGGGCGATGAAGGTGACTTTCAGCCGCTGGAAACGCTGGTGGCGCAGGCAGACGTGCTGACTTTCCATACGCCGTTGTTTAAAGAAGGCCCTTACAAAACGCTGCATATGGCGGACGAAACGTTGCTGCGCGCCTTACGGCCGAACGCCATTCTGATCAACGCCTGTCGTGGCCCGGTGGTGGATAACGCTGCGCTGCTGCGGGTATTGCAACAGCGTAACGATCTTAGCGTGGTGCTGGACGTCTGGGAACCGGAGCCGGATCTTAACGTAGAACTGCTACAGCGCGTTGACATCGGTACCGCGCATATTGCGGGGTATACGCTGGAGGGTAAAGCACGCGGCACGAGGCAGGTGTTTGAAGCCTGGACCCGCTTTATCGGCTCGGCGCAGCAGGTTGCGCTGGATACGCTGCTGCCCGCGCCGGAGTTTGGTCATATCACTCTTCATGGCGCGCTCGATCAGGCAACGCTAAAACGTCTGGCACATCTGGTGTATGATGTGCGCCGCGATGATGCGCCGCTGCGAAAAGTGGCCGGGCAGCCGGGCGAGTTTGATCGCCTGCGTAAGCAGTATCAGGAACGTCGCGAATGGTCATCGCTGCGGGTGCAGTGTGATGATGCGGAAGCGGCGGCGCTGCTGCAAAAGCTGGGCTTTAATGCGGTCTGGCAGCCAGCATAATTCTTATTTTTCTGCGTTGCCAGGTTGTTGAAAACCGCAGGGGAATAATCTGAATCAACGGGCGGTGAATATCACCGCCTTCTGTTTTTATGTCATTGTCTGGAGTAAATCACCATGTCTGACGGCTGGAACATTGCCCTATTGGGCGCGACAGGCGCAGTGGGGAGCGCTTTACTGGAGCTGCTGGCTGAACGCGAGTTCCCGGTTGGTGAAATTTATCTGCTGGCGAGCGAGCGCAGCGCCGGAGAGAGTGTACGCTTTGCCGGAAAATCGCTGCGCGTACAGGAGGCCAGCGAGTTTGACTGGGCGCAGGCGCAGCTGGCGTTTTTCGCCGCCGGACGCGAGGCTTCGGCGCGCTATGCCGAAGAGGCAGCCAGCGCGGGTTGTCTGGTGATCGACAACAGCGATTTGTTCGCGCTGGAGCCGGACGTGCCGCTGGTCGTGCCGGAGGTCAACCCGCAGGTACTGGCGGATTACCGCAACCGCAATATTATTAGTGTAGCCGACAGTCTGACCAGCCAGTTACTGTGCGCCATCAAGCCGTTGATCGAGCAGGCAGGTCTGGCCCGACTGCAGGTGACCAATCTGCTTTCCGTATCGTCGCAGGGCAAAGCCGCAGTTGATTCCCTGGCGGGCGAGAGTGCACGTTTGCTGAACGGTATACCGGCGGAAGAGCACTATTTTGGTCGCCAGCTGGCGTTTAACCTGCTGCCGCAGCTGGCAGACGAAACGGGCAGCGTAGCCAGCGAGCGGCGTCTGGTCGATCAGGTGCGTAAAGTGTTACAGGATGAAGGGCTGCCGATTGCAGTGAGCAGCGTGCAGGCACCGGTGTTCTATGGCAATGCGCAAATTGTGTATCTGGAAAGCCTGCGTCCGCTGTCGGCGGAAGAGGCGCGTGATGAACTGGCTCGTAGCGACGCAATCGTGCTGTCGGATGAATATGATTATCCAACGCAGGTCAGCGATGCTTCTGACAACAGCAATCTTAACGTTGGTTGTTTGCGTAACGATTACGGCATACCTGAACTGCTACAGTTCTGGTCGGTGGCTGATAATATCCGCTTCGGCGGCGCGCTGATGGCGATAAAAACCGCTGAGAAGCTGGTTCAGGAGTATCTCTACTGATGACGCAGGCGGTAAATCCAGACGCTTATAAACTGGCGCTGGGCATTGAATATGATGGCAGCCGCTACTACGGCTGGCAGCGGCAGCAGGAGGTTCGCAGCGTGCAGGCGCGGCTGGAACAGGCGCTGTCGCAGGTGGCGAACCATGAGGTAACGGTATTTTGCGCCGGACGCACCGACGCGGGCGTACATGGCACCGGGCAGGTGGTGCATTTTGAAACTACTTCGCAACGTAAAGATGCGGCCTGGACGCTGGGCGTCAACGCCAACCTGCCGGACGATATCGCAGTGCGCTGGGTGAAGGCGGTGCCGGAGGAGTTTCATGCACGTTTCAGCGCAACGGCGCGCCGTTACCGCTACGTTATCTATAATCATCGGCTGCGTCCGGCGATTTTACATGGCGGCGTTACGCACTTTCACTTCCCGCTGGATGCAGAAAAAATGCATCGTGCCGGACAGTGCCTGCTGGGCGAAAACGACTTTACCTCGTTTCGCGCCGTGCAGTGCCAGTCGCGTACGCCGTGGCGTAATGTGATGCATCTGAACGTCAGCCGCCACGGTGCTTACGTGGTGGTGGATATCAAGGCGAACGCCTTTGTGCATCACATGGTGCGTAATATCGTTGGCAGCCTGTTAGAAATTGGCTGCGGCAATCAGCCCGAAGGGTGGATGGCTGAATTGCTGGCGGCTAAAGATCGTAAGCTGGCAGCCGCGACGGCAAGGGCGGAGGGGCTGTATCTGGTCTCCGTTGATTATCCGGCGCGTTTTGCCTTACCGACCCCGCCGATGGGGCCACTTTTTCTTGAAGATTAACAGTCAGGCGCTGCCACTAAGGAACAGTCATGGAGCTCATCCATTTCATTATTGATTTTATTCTGCACATTGATGTTCATCTCGCCGAGCTGGTAGCGCAGTATGGGATTTGGGTGTATGCCATTCTGTTTTTGATTCTGTTTTGTGAAACCGGCCTGGTGGTTACGCCGTTTCTGCCGGGCGATTCGCTGCTGTTTGTGGCGGGCGCGCTGGCGGCGCTGCCGGATAACGATCTGAACGTGCATATGATGGTGACGCTGCTGGTGATTGCGGCGGTGCTGGGCGATGCGGTCAACTACATGATAGGCCGTCTGTTTGGTGAAAGGTTGTTCAGCAACCCGAATTCGCGTATTTTTCGTCGTAGCTATCTGGATAAAACCCACGCTTTTTATGAGCGTCACGGCGGAAAAACGATTATTCTGGCGCGCTTCGTGCCGATTGTTCGCACCTTTGCGCCGTTTGTCGCCGGTATGGGGCATATGTCCTACCGCCATTTTGCGCTGTTTAACGTGACCGGCGCGCTGCTGTGGGTACTGTTGTTCTCCTATGCGGGCTACTTTTTCGGCGCATTGCCGATGGTGCAGGAAAACCTGAAACTGCTGATCGTGGCGATTATCGTGGTTTCAATACTGCCAGGCGTGATTGAAGTATGGCGTCACCGCCGGGCAGCACGGCAGCAAAAACAGCCATAAACCATCACGGCGCAGGGGTATGACCAGATTTTTATCCACAGCGCTGAGTGGTTATGGTTTAATGAGCAACAATTATGGTCTGCTGAAGACGGCTTTAGCAGCAACAAGAAAAACTGGTCTCACCAGGTTCAAACAGAAAGGTCATCAATGAGCTGGATTGAACGAATTCTCAATAAGAGCACAATTACCCCGTCGCGCAGAGCAAATATCCCTGAAGGGGTGTGGACGAAATGCGACAGCTGCGGACAGGTACTTTACCGTGCCGAGCTGGAACGCAACCTGGAAGTTTGTCCTAAATGCGACCACCACATGCGTATGCACGCGCGCGAGCGTCTGCACAGCCTGTTAGATCAGGGCACGCTGGTTGAGCTGGGCAGCGAGCTGGAGCCGAAAGACGTCCTCAAGTTCCGCGACTCGAAAAAGTACAAAGATCGTCTGGCTGCGGCGCAGAAAGAGACGGAAGAAAAAGATGCGCTGGTAGTAATGAAAGGCACGCTGCACAGCATGCCGGTGGTTGCCGCCGCGTTTGAATTCGCCTTTATGGGCGGCTCCATGGGCTCGGTAGTGGGCGCGCGCTTCGTGCGTGCCGTAGAGCAGGCGCTGGAAGATAACTGCCCGCTGATCTGTTTCTCCGCCAGTGGCGGTGCCCGTATGCAGGAAGCGCTGATGTCGCTGATGCAGATGGCGAAAACCAGCGCCGCGCTGGCGAAAATGCGCGAGCGTGGTCTGCCCTATATTTCAGTGTTGACCGATCCGACCATGGGCGGCGTCTCCGCCAGCTTCGCGATGCTGGGCGATCTGAACGTGGCGGAACCGAAAGCGCTGATCGGCTTTGCCGGCCCACGCGTTATCGAGCAGACCGTGCGCGAAAAGCTGCCGCCGGGCTTCCAGCGCAGCGAATTTCTGATTGAAAAGGGTGCGATCGATATGATTATCCGTCGCCCGGAAATGCGCTTTAAACTGGCGAGCCTGCTGGCGAAAATGCAAAATCTGCCCGCGCCGCTGCAGGACAGCGAAGATCGTCCTTCGCCGACGGAAGCGGAGAGCCAAGAGGCCTGACAGATGATGGGAGGGCGTCGTATGCGGCGCCTTTCTCCAGTGAACCGTAACCTTGTGAACGGGACCCATGGAAAATCCTCAACTTCCTCAAGCCACGTCGCCTCTGGCCGCGTGGCTTTATTATCTTGAGCGTCTGCACACGCAGGCTATCGATTTGGGACTGACGCGTGTCGAACGCGTTGCCCGCACGCTCGATCTGTTAAAACCCGCTCCCTTTGTGTTTACCGTGGCCGGTACTAACGGCAAGGGCACCACCTGCCGTACGCTGGAAACGTTGCTGATGGCCGCAGGCTATCGCGTTGGCGTTTACAGTTCGCCGCATCTGCTGCGCTATACCGAACGGGTACGGATACAAGGCGAAGAATTGCCGGAGGCGGCGCATACCGCCAGCTTTGCCGCGATTGAAGCGGGACGCGGCAACACCTCGCTGACCTACTTTGAATACAGCACGCTGTCGGCGTTGCAGCTGTTCAAACAGGCGGCGCTGGATGTGGTGATCCTTGAAGTTGGGCTGGGCGGGCGTCTTGACGCCACCAATATTGTCGATGCGGACGTGGCGGTAATAACCAGTATCGCGCTGGATCATACCGACTGGCTGGGGCCGGATCGGGAAAGTATCGGGCGGGAAAAAGCGGGCGTCTTTCGGGCGGCGAAGCCAGCGGTAGTTGGCGAGCCGGATATGCCGCATACCATTGCCGACGTGGCACAAGAAAAAGGTGCCCGGCTGTGGCAGCTGGGGCGCGACTGGCGCTGGCAGCAACAGGAGAACGGCTGGCGTTTCAGCGATGGTTGCCTCACGCTGGAGAATTTGCCGCTGCCGCAGGTGCCGCTGCCTAACGCGGCGACCGCGCTGGCTGCACTCAGCGTCTCCGGGCTGAAGGTCAGCGAGGCGATAATTCGCCAGCACCTCGATAAGGCGATTTTACCGGGACGTTTTCAGACCGTCGCACAGTCACCGCAGGTGATTCTGGACGTGGCGCATAATCCGCATGCCGCCAGCTATCTTGCTTCGCGGCTGGCGCAGTTGCCAAAACAGGGCGTGGTGCGCGCGGTAGTGGGAATGCTGCACGATAAAGATATTGCCGGTACGCTTGCAAATCTTGCGCCGCAGGTTGATTACTGGTATGTCGCGCCGCTGGAAGGGCCGCGTGGGGCCAGCGCTGAACAGCTGCTGACCACGCTGGCAACCGACCGGGCTGCCGCCTTTGGCTCCGTAGCCGAAGCTTGGCAGGCAGCAATGCAGCAGGCTGCTGAACAGGATATCGTGCTGGTATGTGGATCCTTTCACACGGTAGCACAGGTCATGGAAGCGATAGATATGGAGAAGGGCAGTGGCAAGTAAGTTTCAGAACCGCCTGGTCGGTACGATCATCCTGGTCGCCGTTGGCGTCATCGTTCTGCCAGGCCTGCTTGACGGTAAAAAAAAGCACTATAAAGAGGAGTTCGCAGCGATTCCGCTGGTGCCGAAGCCGGACGATCAGCAGGACAGCGACATGGTGCCGCCGGTAACCCAGGCGCTGCCGACCCAGCCGCCGGAAGGGGCTGGCGCGGCGATTGGCGGCAACAGCAACCGTCCGCCGCAGTCGGCGGACAGCGGATCTACCGTGCCGCAGCAGAACAGCGCACCGTCAGTTGTTTCACCGCCGCCGGTAGTTTCCGCTAAACCGCGCGTCGAGCCGCCAAAACCGAAGCCGGTAGAGACGCCGAAGCCGAAGCCAGTCGAACAACCGAAACCCAAACCGGTCGAGCAGCCGAAGCCGAAACCGGCGGAATCTGCCGCACCTGCGGGTCAGGCTTACGTAGTACAGCTCGGCGCGTTGAAAAACGCCAGTAAGGTTAATGAGATTGTGGCGCAGCTGCGTCTTTCCGGCTATCGCGCCTTTACCGTGCCCGCCACGCCGGTACAGGGGCAGATTACCCGGATTTACGTTGGCCCGGATGCCTCAAAAGCTAAAATGCAGGCGGCGATCGGTGAGCTGAAAAACCTCTCCGGGCTGAGTGGGGTAGTTAAACCCTACAGCGTGCGTTAAGGCGTTTAACTTACAGTATCGATGCCCGGCAAAGTCAATCGTTATCGGGCATTAAACGGCGGCCGCACACCGCCTTTTTTTCGCGCTTTTTTTATTTTTATGCCGCAGGGAAAACGCTACGCAAACGTTTTCTTTTTCTGTTAGAATGCGCCCCGAACTGGATGCAGGGGCCTCATCGCTGGAATAGTTCATGGTCTGGATAGATTACGTCATCATTGGGATTGTTGGTTTTTCCGCTCTTGTCAGCCTGATCCGTGGGTTTGTTCGGGAAGCTTTATCGCTTATCACCTGGGGATGCGCATTCTTTGTTGCCAGTCATTACTATCCCTACCTTGCGGTCTGGTTCACCGGTTTTAACGATCAGCTGGTGCGCAACGGTATCGCCATCGCCGTTCTGTTTATCGCCACGCTGATTGTTGGAGCGATAGTGAACTATGTGATTGGCTCGCTGGTCGAAAAGACCGGATTATCGGGCACGGACAGGGTGCTGGGAGTCTGCTTCGGGGCGCTGCGTGGCGTATTGATCGTGTCAGCGATGCTGTTCTTCCTCGATACCTTTACCGGCTTTTCCAAAAGCCCGGACTGGCAGCAGTCTCAGCTGATCCCTGAGTTCAGTTACATCATCAGATGGTTCTTTGACTATCTGCAAAGCACGTCGAGTTTTTTACCCCGGTAATCGCGCCGGGTGTGCGGCCAATGAGGATATGACAACATGTGCGGTATTGTCGGTATCACCGGTTTCATGCCGGTCAACCAGTCGATTTATGACGCGTTAACGGTGCTCCAGCACCGTGGGCAGGATGCCGCAGGCATTTGTACCATCGATGCGCTGAACTGTTTCCGTCTGCGTAAGGCGAACGGGCTGGTCAACGATGTGTTTGAAGCTCGCCATATGCAGCGTTTGCAGGGCAATATGGGCATCGGCCACGTGCGTTACCCGACCGCCGGTAGCTCCAGCGCTTCCGAAGCGCAGCCTTTTTACGTCAACTCCCCGTACGGTATCACCCTGGCCCACAACGGCAACCTGACTAACGCGCACGAGCTGCGCAAGCAGCTGTTTGAAAGCGGGCGTCGCCATGTCAATACCACCTCAGACTCAGAAATCCTGCTGAATATCTTTGCCCAGGAACTGGATCGCTGTAAGCATCACCCGCTGGAAGCGGACGATATCTTCTCGGCGGTTGCTGCGGTACATCAGCAGGTACGTGGCGCATACGCCTGCGTGGCGATGATTATCGGCCACGGCATGGTCGCCTTCCGCGATCCGAACGGCATCCGTCCGCTGGTGATGGGCAAGCGCGAGCTTTCAGAAGGACGCACCGAATATATGGTGGCTTCGGAGAGCGTGGCGCTGGATACGCTCGGCTTTGAATTTCTGCGCGATGTAGCGCCGGGCGAGGCGGTTTATATCACCACGAAAGGGCAGCTCTATACGCGTCAGTGCGCGGAGAATCCGCGTAACAACCCCTGCCTGTTTGAATACGTTTATTTCGCCCGCCCCGACTCTTTCCTCGATAAAATTTCGGTCTACAGCGCCCGCGTGCGCATGGGCACCAAGCTGGGCGAAAAAATCGCTCGCGAATGGGAAGATCTGGATATCGACGTGGTGATACCGATTCCGGAAACCTCTACCGACGTGGCGCTGGAAATCGCCCGAATTTTGAATAAACCCTATCGTCAGGGGTTTGTAAAAAACCGCTACGTGGGCCGCACCTTTATTATGCCGGGCCAGCAGCTGCGCCGGAACGCAGTGCGCCGTAAGCTGAACGCTAACCGCGCCGAGTTCCGCGATAAAAACGTGCTGCTGGTGGATGATTCCATCGTGCGCGGCACCACCTCAGAGCAGATTATTGAAATGGCGCGCGAGGCGGGGGCGAAAAAGGTTTATCTTGCTTCGGCAGCGCCGGAGATTCGCTTCCCCAACGTTTACGGCATCGATATGCCCAGCGCGACGGAGCTGATCGCCCATGGACGTGAAGTGGATGAGATTTGCCAGCTGATTAAGGCCGATGCACTGATTTTCCAGGATCTGGACGATCTGATTGAGGCGGTGCGTGAAGAGAATCCCGATATCGCCCAGTTCGAATGCTCGGTATTTAACGGCATCTACGTGACGAAAGATGTCGATCAGCAATATCTGGAGTATTTGCAGTCGCTGCGCAACGATGACGCTAAAGCGCTGGCGCGGCAGAATGAGGTGGAAAGCCTCGAACTGCACAACGAAGGTTAATGCTTTGCGGGCCGGTTAATCCGGCCCGCTGTTTTTTTAACGCATTATTTTCTCTTACGCGATGCTTATTGGATTTACTTTTATCAATTCAGGTTACGCGCCTGAGTAAAATAATCGCTTTTAACCTGACGCTCGCTAAAGTGGATTTACCTGATTTAACCGTAGCATACTTTGCGTTCCGGTTATTCATTATTTGGTGTAGCAAAAACAGATTTGGTTTTTCTTAAATAAGAATGTGCCAGTACTTCGAGTTAAGTTATATTATTACAACGGCCTGTATTTATGTTTATCTGAATCAGGTTTTTATCCGCCAGATATAATGCATTTTTATATTAAATCAGTATCAAACTACCAGTGGAAGCGACAAAAAAAGATAGCAGTTAAATTAATGATGAGGCATTCATTTTATTAGTAATTAAAAAAATTACTTAATCTATGAGAAACGGTTTAACTGCTTCTGAATATCTCAATTAATAATTGACTCCTTCCCACTTTAGCGGTATTCCTCACTTAAAAAATATACTATCCGCTTAATTCATGGATGAACATTATGCCAGGCCGTATTACCGTCATTTCTCCCGTTCAGGATCTGTTATTCTGGAAACTGTCCGGGAAAGAAGCGCTTTCCGAACCCTTCAAGTTTACCGTGACGTTATTAAGCACCGCGGCGCAGGTTGACAGCGCCAGCCTGCTGGGAAAACCGCTGACGGTTTCCCTGCCGCTACAAAACTTCCTTTCTGTACGCCATCTGAATGGCAAAATTACCCGCGTGGCAACCGGCGCGCAGGAGCTGGACGGTACGCGCTACGCCAGCTACACGCTGACGCTGGAATCCGATCTGTGGCCGATGCAGCGCGACCGCAACCTGCGCATCTTTCAGGAGCAGACCGTACCGCAGATCGTTAAAACCCTGCTGAACGAATATCAGGTGCAGGTGGAGGACAAACTGTCCGGCAGCTACCGCAGCTGGGAATATTGCGTGCAGTATCAGGAGAGCAGCTTCGACTTTATCAGTCGCCTGATGGAGCTGGAGGGCATCAGCTACTTCTTTCGTCACGAAGAAGGCAGCCACACGCTGGTGCTGACCGACAGCCCGGAGCAGTTTAAGCCCTTCGACGGTTATGAAATCATTCCTTACCACCAGACGCCCGGCGGCGGCGTCACCGGCGAAGAAGGGATCGCTGCCTGGGAGAAGATGGCGCGAGTGACGCCGGGGCTCTACAGCGTTGATGACTACGATTTCCGCAAGCCGAACGCCTGGCTGCTACAGGCGCGGCAGAACCCAACTTCGCCGCAGCCGGGCGGCATTGACGTTTATGAATGGCCGGGGCGCTATGTAGAGCACGGCCACGGCGAGTTTTACGCGCGCATCCGCCAGCAGCGCTGGGCGGTCGAACATCATCAGCTGCGCGGTACGGCCACGGCCAGCGGCCTCTGTCCGGGCTGCACCTTCACGCTGATCAAAGCGCCGACGCCTGGCGACAACGGTGAGTACCTGATTACCGGCGTTGACTATGAGTTTGAAGAGAACCGCTACGCCAGCGGAGGCGAATCAACCCGCCATCAGCTGAAATTCAGCGCGCTGCCCGCCGATATCCCGTTCCGCCCCGATCCACGTACCCGCTGGCCACGCACTTACGGCCCGCAGACGGCAAAAGTGGTGGGGCCTGCGGGAGAATCGATCTGGACCGATCGCTTTGGGCGGGTAAAAGTGAAATTCCACTGGGACCGGGAGGCGAAGGGCGACGATACCAGCTCCTGTTGGATCCGCGTCTCCAGCGCCTGGGCAGGACAGGGCTATGGCGGCGTGCAGATCCCGCGCGTGGGCGATGAGGTGATTGTTGATTTTATCAACGGCGACCCGGACCGGCCGATTATTACCGGTCGCGTCTATAACGAGGCGAGCATGCCGCCGTGGGGACTGCCGGGAGCGGCGACGCAGATGGGCTTTATGAGCCGCACCAAAGACGGCACGCCAGCTAACGCCAATATGCTGCGCTTCGAAGACAAGGCGGGTGCCGAGCAGGTGTTTATCCAGGCCGAGCGCAACATGGACACCAGCGTCAAAAATGATGAATCGCACAGCGTAGGGGCCAACCGTACCAAAAATGTGGCGGGGAATGAAACCACTACCGTTAAACAAAACCGTACCGAAACAGTAGATGGTAACCAGAATCTGACAATCGGAAAAAATCAGGCTGAGACGGTATCCCTCAACAAAGCAGAAAGCATCGGTGTCGCCAAGGCTTTAAGCGTGGGTGCCGCTTACCAGACTACCGTGGGTATGGCGATGAATACCTCGGTGGGGTTGAGCCAATCTTCACAGGTGGGGGTGGAAAAATCTTTATGGGTCGGGGAAAACTACAGCGTCGATGTTGGTCAGGCTCTGTCCTGCACGGTTGGTGTCCGTAAAACGGAAACGGTAGGGCAGGTCTCGGTTACAAATGCTGGCGACCATCTTGAGCTGGTCTGCGGCCAGGCCCGAATTGTATTGACCAGCGATGGCGGAATTTATCTACAGGGAAAACATATAGAGTTGCTGGCGGAGAACGCGCTCAATGGCGATGCGGCTATGACGCAGTGGAACTGCGGCGCAACGCAAGCGCCGCCCTCCGCGCCGGGCGAGTGACAGGATATCCCCCGGAGCGGGTATCAGGGAGCGTAATAAAAACATATGGAGTAGAAAATGAGTGGAAAACCGGCGGCCAGACAGGGTGATAACACAGCGGGCGGACCGATAGTTCAGGGCGCGGCCACCGTAAAGATAAGCGGGAAACCGGCGGCTAGGCAGGGTGACGAGACAGCTGCCGGACCGATAACGCAGGGCTCGGCCACCGTTCTGGTGGGAGGGAAACCAGCGTCCAGACAGGATGATGCAACGTCTGGCGGCCCAATTACTAACGGGGCCGCCACGGTATTGATAGGGGCGCCAAATGGAGTTGCCTGTTCGGCCTGCCCCGGCGGCATGGCGGTCGGCAGCCCGGTCAACCCGTCGCTGGGGGCTAAGGTGCTGCCTTCCGAAACCGACATCGTCTTGCCCGCGCCGCTGCCCTTTGTCCTGATGCGCAGCTACAGCAGTTATCAAACGGATAAACCTGCCCCGGTCGGGCTGTTCGGGCCGGGCTGGCAGTCGCCAGCGGAAATCTTTTTACAGTGCCGCGAGGATGCGCTCATCCTTAACGACAACGGCGGGCGCAGCATTCACTTTGAGCCGCTGCGGCCGGGAGAAATCACCTTCAGCCGCAGCGAGCACCTCTGGCTGGCACGCGGCGGCGCGGCGAACCTGCTGAAGGGCCATGCGCTGGAAGAAACCTGGCAGGCACTGCCCGCTGAGCTGCGGCTCAACCGCCACCTTTATTTTGTCACCGGTGAGGCGACCGGCCCCTGGTGGGTGCTGGGCTATACGGAGCCTTACGTTCCGGACGAGACGGATATCCTGCCGCAGCCGCTGCCGCCGTACCGCACCCTCCAGGGAATTGCTGACCGCTTCGGCAACATCCTGCGCTACCACCGCGCGCCCGACGGCCCGTATAAAAACGCCGTTACGGCGGTCACCGACGGCAGCGGACGCACGTTCCGCCTGGAGCTGGTCACGCTGCCGGACGTGGCGACAGAAAACGGCGGCTGGGGGGCGGACGGCGGCGTGCGCCTGCGGGCGGTGTACCTGACGCATGACCCGGTCCACGGCCCGCGCGAGGCGGCGCTGGCGCGCTATGACTACAACGAGTGCGGGGAGCTGGCCGTGGTATATGACCGCAGCGGGTATCCGGTGCGCCACTTTCGCTATCATCCGCGCCTGGCCGGACGGATGGTGGCCCACCGCTTTGCGGGCAGGCCGGAGAGCCGCTATCAGTATGACGCGCGGGGGCGGGTGACCGTCCAGACCAACCCGGAGGGGCTGAGTTACCGCTTTGAGTATCACCCGGACCGCACCGTGGTCACCGACAGCCTGTCGCGCCGGGAGGTGTATCACTTTACGGGTGAAGGCGGGCTGCGGCGGCTGGTGCAGCACGAGCGCGCCGACGGCACGCGGGTGCGGCATGAATATGACGACAGCGGGCGGCTGACGGCAGACATCGACCCGCTGGGGCGCAAAACCGAATACCAGCTGCACCCCGGCGACGGGCGGCTGCTCGGTATCACCACGCACGACGGGCGTAAAACCCGTCTGGATTATAACCGCCGGGGCCTGGTGACGCAGACCACCGCGCCGGACGGCACCAGGACGGCGCGGACCTACGATGCGCCGGGGCGGCTTACCGCCGTGCGCGACCCGGAGGGGCGCACCGTCCGTTATCATTATCCCGACAACAGCGACCTGCCGGACGTCATTACCGACCCGGCGGGCGGCGAGGTGCACATCACCCGGACGCGCTTCGGCCAGCCGGAGACCGTGACCGACTGCTCCGGCAAACGGACCCGCTGGCATTATGACCGTTACGGACAGCCTGTTCAGGTGGAGCAGGAGGGCGGGCTGCGCACCCGCCTGCACTATGATAATTGCGGACGGCTGAGCGAACAGGAAAATGCCGAGGGTGAAATAACCCGCTGGCGCTATAACGAGGCCGGCGACCTGCTGACCACGCTTTATCCCGACGGCAGTGAAGAGCAGTTTCATTATGGTCCGCGCGGCGAATTGCTTTCACTTTCGCTGGGCGGGCTGACGCGGCACGCTGAGTATGATGCGGCGGGCAGGCTGACGCGGCTGGTCAACGAAAACGGCGCCGAAACCCTGTTCGGTTATGACCTGCTGGACCACCTGACGGAAGAGAGAGGTTTTGACGGACGTACCTGTTGCTATGACTACGATGCTGCCGGACGACTGATACGCAGCCGCGATGCAGGCCGGGTGACGGCATGGCATTATGATGAGGCTGGCCACCTCAGCCGTCTGGTGCGCGAGGCGGCCGACGACGTGCAGGAAGAGGAGCGCTGGCATCATGATATCATGGGACGGCTGACCGAAGTCTCCCACGTCAGCCAGGGGCACCGGGTGAGCGTGCATTACGCCTACAACAGGGCCGGACAGGTGACGGAAGAGCTGCAACGGGTGATTAACCCGCAGGACGAACGGGTCTGGCAGCACCGGGTCAGCCATGAGTATGACGCGCTGGGGCTGCCCTGCATCACGCAGGCGGAGGGGCTGCCGCCGCTGCGCAGGCAAACCTACGGCAGCGGCCACCTGCTGGGCGTGGCGCTGGGCGAACAGAGCCTGGTGGAGTTTACGCGTGACGACCTGCACCGGGAAACGGAGCGGCGCTTCGGCGCATACGTGCTGAACAGCCGCTACACGCCGGCGGGCCGCCTGCAGGGCGCGTACCTGCACGACGATCCGTGGCACGCGCTTAGCCGGCGTTATGGCTATGATGCACGCGGGCGGCTCACCGCGCTGCTGGCCGGCGGCGAACGCCATGACTACACTTATGACGCTGCCGGACGTCTGGTGCAGGCCACGGCGCCGCGCTGGCAACAGCGGTACCGCTTTGACCCGGCGGGCAACCGGCTGTTCCGTGACGGCGTACTGCCCTCTAACCAGCTGAGCGACGACGGAGAATACCGTTACCGCTATGACCGTTTCGGCAGCCTGGTGGAAAAACGCCGCGCGGGTAACGATGATGAGATTCATCAGTACGCCTGGGACGCGGCGCAGCGGCTGAGCCGTTACCGGCGCACGCAGGGAGATCGGACGCTGACGGCGGTCTACCTGTATGACCCGCTGGGGCGGCGGGTGGGTAAACAGGTGCTGAGCCGGGCAGCGAATGAGAGCGGCGCGTCGCAGCTGCAGACCTTCTGGTACGGCTGGGAGGGCGACCGGCTGACGGTGACGGAGCATAACGGCAGGCGGACGCATACGGTATACCATCCGGGCAGCTTCGTGCCGCTGCTGCGCGTGGAGGGGGAAAGGCCGCCGGACACGCCGTCGCTGGCGGAGAAGCTGGCGCAGGAGGCAGGGGTGACCTTCCCGCCGGCGGTAGTGAGCGCGCTGAATGAGGTTGAGCAGGCGCTGCGGGCGGACGCCGCACTGCCGGCGGAAAGCGAGCGCTGGCTGGCGATGACCGGCTTTACGCGCGAGGGGCTGCAGGCGTTTGTGAAGCCGCTGGCATCGTCAGAGCAGCGAATACACCTGTACCACTGCAATCATGTGGGCACGCCGCTGGCGCTGGTGACGCCGGAAGGAAAGGTGGAGTGGCAGGCGGAATTTGACCCGTGGGGCAACCTGCTGCGGGAAGAAAACCCGCAGGGGCTGTATCAGCCGCTGAGGATGCAGGGCCAGCATAAGGATGAGGAGTCGGGGCTCTGTTACAACCGGCACCGTTACTATGACCCGCGGCAGGGGCGCTATATCAGCCAGGACCCGATTGGGCTGGCTGGAGGATGGAATTTATATCAATATCCACTGAATCCACTTCAAAATGTAGATCCTTTAGGATTAAAAAGCTGTGAGCAATTAGCAAAAGAAATTAATGAGTTCGTTAACCGTAATAAAAATAGTAATCTGAATAAAGGGTGTGGTGGAACTCATGGGTTAAAAGCTCGTTTTCCCGATCAAATAAATGGAGCGAACGGGCCCGGCACTGAATCATGGTCTAATCATGAGATGCAAATTAAAAATCAACAAAAAGGCCTTAGAGACAGATTGCAAGATTGGGATCGTCAGGGCTGTGGTGGCGGTGGCGGTGGTAGCGCTGTTCCCGTTGATGCGTGGAAATGGGCAACTAAGCCCTCTCCATCAGAGGCTGAATGGAAAGGAAATAGTGCATTATCTGCTGAAGATGTTGTAACAGGCGTTGTGGTTACTGGTGGAACGATAACTGCTGGCTATTTAATCTATCGAGGGATAAGACTTATCCCATCTTTATTTCCACCTTTATGGCCTACATTGCCTGCAAATATAGCTCTCCCCTAAATGTTAACAGGAAATAATTCATGTATGATGAATTAAAAGACGATATAAATGCAGCTTTCAAAACAGATGAATTTATCTGTTTTGAAAAAAAAAATACAAATGCGAATTGCGATTTTTTATTGCCTTTTGTTAGTTCAGAGAACGATAAACCAAAAGAAAAAATACTCTGGTCTGAGGTATTAGAAAAAGAAAATGATATTCTTGGTTCTATTTTTTCATGGTATGAATGTGATATTTGCTTTCATTATTTATTTCCAACTATTTTACAGCATTGTCTGGAGAATAATTTTTCAGATGACGATGTGCTAATGTGTTTAATGGACAGATTTTCACCGTCTTTTTTTGAATATGGTGATTGCTCTTACTTTAATGAGTTTTCTAATTTATCAAAATTTCAACGTGACGTTGTTAAAGATTTCTTGTTGTTGTTAGAGAGTAAAAATACTTCTTTCCAGGAATCTTGCACCTCCGCGTTATCCGCACTGGACTGGTTGAATTCTAGAGATAAGTTAGTAGAAATAATTAGTTTTAATTTCTCCAAAGAGAATTTATTTTTAATTGAAGATATTACCAGTGAACAAGAAAAAGAAGGTGATTTTTTAAGGCACACTTTATTTAATATAAATTGGAGTGAGCTGGCAACAAAGAATAATTTATTATTAGCTTCAGTAATAGATGATTATCCACTGCTTTCGAATAAGGCTTTTTTATATTTTATTCCGGCATGTATGATTGCAACTTTATATGATTTTTTTGATGAGGATTCAAATATACCATTTAATACTATTCATAATATTTGTTACGCAAATCAACGAAATTTAAAAGATAAATTTATATTTGAAAAATTTAACATTTTTTCACTGGATCAAAAAAAGGCAGTTCAAGCCTTCCTTGAATTGATATTAAAAACTGGACGATCTGAGAAATTTGACAGAAGGAAAATCATGATTTCTTTAATGGAATTTTGGGCAAAATGATTTTTTAAATTACCGCTAATTCAAAGTCATCGCTCATTGTCTCGTTTATTAGCGAACGAAAAGAACTGTAGGCTAAGCGTCATCGAGTATGATGATGCGCTCTGTTACAAGATCATCGGGTTAGCCTGGCGCAGTCGTCTTGGGGCGCCATACAAGCCAGTTTCGCCTGCTCACAGTGGATAAAGATAGCAACCAATCGTTTTATCGACTTGTTTAATACGCAGATAGTGAGGTTAAATGGCGCTAGCGTTTTGTTAATTAGCGCTGCGTTGGCTCAAAGTGGCGCTTTGGTTGTAATCTCCTGCGCTCACGTTCAGAATTACCGCTCCAGCAAAAAGAAAGGCTTCATCATGAAAAGAGTGATCGTCGGTATTTCCGGTGCCAGCGGGGTAATTTATGGCGTGCGTATGTTACAGCTGCTGCAACCGCTGCCGGAGATTGAAACGCACCTGGTAATGAGTAACGCCGCGCGCCAGACGCTGGCGCTGGAAACGGATTATACGCTGCGCGAGGTACAGGGCTTTGCCGACGTGGTGCATGACGTGCGCGATATCGCTGCCAGCATCTCTTCCGGATCTTTCCAGACGGTGGGCATGGCGATTTTGCCCTGTTCGATGAAAACCCTTTCCGGCATTGTGCACAGCTACAGTGATGGGCTGCTGACGCGCGCCGCCGATGTGGTGCTGAAAGAGCGCCGCCGTCTGGTGCTCTGTGTGCGCGAAACGCCGCTGCATCTGGGCCATTTGCGACTGATGACCACCGCCGCCGAACTGGGCGCGATAGTGATGCCGCCGGTACCCGCTTTTTATCATCGACCACAAACGATCATGGAGATCGTCGATCAAACGCTTAACCGCGTGCTGGATCAGTTCGATATCACTCTGCCGGAAGATCTCTTTACCCGCTGGCAGGGTGCCTGATATCACATTAAAAGTTTGGTTTTGGTGCATTAATCCAGCCTGGATCACTTTTCGTGCATCTAATGCACCAAAACGTAACATTATCGCTTCTTCCTGTTATCTATCCTGCTATATTCCCATCACAAACAGAGCCATCAGGTCAGCCGGTCGCTGATGGCGGCGCCTGAGCTATACGCCCCGTTGCCGGGCAAGCTGGCATGAAAAGTGCAATTTCCTGAACGCAACCTGTCACGCATCACATAACAATAAGCTCTTCACTTGAGGATAAACCATGAAAAAGCGAGTTCTGGCTCTCTCTTTGCTGCTGGCTTTCTCCGGCGTTGTCAGCGCTGCCATACCTAAAACGCTGCGTATCGGTAACGATCCTACCTATCCGCCGTTTGAGTCGAAAAATGCCCAGGGCCAGCTGGTTGGTTTTGATATCGATCTGGCTAATGAAATTTGTAAGCGCATCGGTGCCAGCTGCAACTATGTCGAGAGCGATTTTGATGCGCTGATCCCTTCGCTGAAGGCGAAGAAAATCGATTTTATTATCTCCTCGCTCTCCATCACGGAAAAACGCCAGCAGGAGATCGCGTTCTCAGAGAAGCTTTACGCCGCTAATGCCCGCCTGATCGCGCCAAAAGGTGCCAAACTGGAACCAACGCCGGAATCGCTGCGCGGTAAAAATATCGGCCTGCTACAGGGCACTACTCAGGAGACCTACGCCAACCAGTACTGGCGTCCAAAGGGAGTGACCGTTACGCCTTACGCTAATCAGGATCTGGTTTATCAGGACCTGACCGCGGGGCGCATCGATGCCGCCTTCCAGGATGAGGTGCAGGCCAGCGAAGGTTTTCTGAAGCAGCCGGTAGGCAAAGATTACGCCTTCGCTGGTCCGGCGGTAAAAGATGACAAAATCTTCGGCGTCGGCACCGGTATTGGTCTGCGTAAGGATGATAGCGAGTTAAAAGCAGCGATTGATAAAGCCTTTAACGAAATGCGTCAGGATGGCACCTACGACCGCATCGCGAAGAAATATTTCGATTTTAACGTCTACGGCGATTAACCGCCGCTTGGTATGCAGGCTGTCGCGGTTGGGCGGCCTGCTGTCCGTTTTGTTATGCCAGGATTCCATTGATGCTGTATGGCTACTCTGAAGTGATCTTTCGCGGTGCGCTGGTAACGCTGGAGCTGGCGCTCAGCTCGGTGCTGCTGGCAGTGGTGCTCGGCCTGTTAGGAGCGGGTGCGCGTCTTTCCCGCTATCGCTTGCTGGCGCTGTTGTCAGAAGCGTATACCACCTTAATTCGTGGCGTGCCGGATCTGGTTTTGATGCTGCTGATCTTTTATGGATTGCAGATCGTCCTGAATCAAATCACCGAGGCGCTGGGCATGGCGCAGTTTGATATCGATCCGATGGTGGCGGGCATCATTACGCTGGGCTTTATTTACGGTGCCTACTTTACCGAAACCTTTCGCGGCGCTTTTATGGCGGTACCGAAAGGGCAGATCGAGGCGGCAACCGCCTTTGGTTTTACCGGCGCGCAGGTGTTCCGCCGCATTCTGTTTCCCGCCATGATGCGCTTTGCCCTGCCGGGCATCGGCAATAACTGGCAGGTGGTGCTGAAGGCGACGGCGCTGGTATCGCTGCTGGGGCTGGAGGATGTGGTGAAAGCGACTCAGCTGGCGGGGAAAAGTACCTGGCAGCCGTTCTGGTTCGCTATCGTCGCTGGCATCATTTATCTGCTGTTTACCACGCTCTCTAACGGCGTGCTGTGGTGGCTGGAGCGTCGCTATTCGGTGGGCGTCAAAAGGGCGGAATTATGATCGCTATTTTACAGGAATACTGGCAGCCGCTGCTGTGGAGCGACGGCTACCGCTTTACCGGCGTAGCGATTACGCTGTGGCTGCTGATCCTTTCCGTGGTTATTGGCGGTTGCCTGGCGGTGCTGCTGGCGATCGCCCGTGTCTCGCCGATCCGCGCCATCAGCCTGCCGGTCTGGCTGTTTACCTGGGTATTTCGCGGCACGCCGCTCTATGTACAGCTATTGGTTATCTATTCCGGCATGTATACGCTGGAGGTGGTGAAAGGCTCGGAGCTGCTCAGCGCTTTTTTCCGCAGCGGCCTGAACTGTACGCTGCTGGCTTTTACGCTCAATACCTGCGCCTATACCACGGAGATTTTCGCCGGGGCGATCCGCGCGGTGCCGCATGGCGAAATTGAAGCGGCGCGCGCCTATGGGTTCTCTACCTTTAAGCTCTACCGCTGCATTATTTTGCCTGCGGCGCTGCGTATCGCGCTGCCCGCCTACAGTAACGAGGTGATTTTAATGCTGCATTCAACGGCGCTGGCATTCACCGCTACGGTGCCGGATCTGTTGAAAATCGCGCGTGATATTAACGCTGCCACCTATCAGCCTTTTACCGCCTTCGGCATCGCGGCGGCGCTCTATTTAGCCATCTCTTACCTGTTGATTAGCCTGTTCCGCCGGGCAGAGCATCGCCTGCTGGCACATATCAAACCTCTATCGTCCCACTGAGTACCACTATGGCTGAAAATAAACTCAACGTAACTGAACTCCATAAACGCTACGGCGAACATGAGGTGCTGAAGGGCGTATCGCTTCAGGCTAACGCGGGCGACGTGATTACCATTATCGGCTCATCCGGCTCCGGTAAAAGCACCTTTCTGCGCTGTATCAACTTCCTCGAACAGCCGAGCGAAGGCAGCATCACGGTAAATAACCAGCCGGTAAATCTGGTACGCGATAAAGACGGGCAGCTAAAGGTAGCGAATAAGGAGCAGCTACGCCTGCTGCGCACGCGGCTGACCATGGTCTTTCAGCATTTCAATCTCTGGAGCCATATGACGGTGCTGGAGAATGTGATGGAAGCGCCAGTTCAGGTGCTGGGGCTCAGCAAAGCTGACGCACGCGAGCGGGCGCTGCGCTATCTCAATAAAGTCGGTATCGACGAGCGCGCCTGCGCTAAATATCCGGTGCATCTCTCCGGTGGGCAGCAGCAGCGCGTCTCTATTGCCCGGGCGCTGGCGATGGAGCCGGATGTGTTACTGTTCGATGAGCCGACCTCGGCGCTCGATCCGGAGCTGGTAGGCGAGGTGCTGCGTATTATGCAGAAGCTGGCGGAAGAAGGGAAAACCATGGTGGTGGTCACGCATGAGATGGAGTTTGCGCGCCATGTCTCCAGCCATGTGATTTTTCTGCATCAGGGGAAAATTGAAGAGCAGGGGCCGCCGGAAACGCTGTTCCAGCAGCCGAAAAGCGCCCGGCTACAGCAGTTTCTCTCCGGCGCGCTGAAATAGCAGATTGCTGTACGGAGTAATGACAGGGAGTTACAGCACATCCTCCAGCGCGGTTTGCAGATCGTACCAGCGAAAGTGAAAACCCGATTCCTCCAGACGGCGGGGCAGTACATGCTGCCCGCCCAGCACCAGCACCGACGATTCGCCCATCAGTAATCTGATGGCGATAGCGGGCGTGCGCAGCAGCGAAGGGCGTCGCATCGCTTTACCCAGCGTGGCGGCAAACTGTTCATTGCGCACCGCGTAGGGCGAAACCAGATTAAACGGCCCGCGCAATGGATGATCCAGCAGCCAGAGGATGCCGTTAAGCATATCGTCAATATGAATCCACGGCATATATTGTCGTCCGCTGCCGAGCGGCCCGCCAAGCCCCAGTGCGAACGGCTTTTTCATCTGCGCCAGCGCGCCGCCCTCTTTGGCCAGCACCACGCCGGTGCGCAGCAGGCAGACGCGGGTTCGATCGCTGGCGGCGCTCAGCGCCAGGGTTTCCCAGCGCTGACAGAGCTGATGGGTGAACTCATCGTGAGCGCTGTCCTCTTCGGTCAGCACCGCTTCGCCACTGTTGCCGTAGTAGCCGGTCGCCGAACCGGAGAGCAGCACCGCAGGCGGCTCGCTGCTGGCGTTAATCAGCGAAGCCAGCCGCTCGGTAATCTGCCAGCGGCTCTCACACAGCCGCTGTTTTTGCTGCGGTGTCCAACGTTTTGCGGCGATTGGCTCACCCGCCAGGTTAATCACCGCATCGATACCGTTTAGATCATGTTGCTGTGTCAGCCCCGACCAGAGGGTGACCTGCGGGCCAAGCAGGTTGCGTGCCGCCTCGATATTGCGCGTCACCACGCTAACCCGATCGCCACGCGCCAGCAGTCGTGTAATTAGCTGTCGCCCAATCAAGCCGGTACCGCCGGTTATCAATATTTGCATGAGAGCCCTATGTCCGTGTTATTGCTGTCTGTTTAGCATAGAAGAGAACCCTGGGAATAGTGGTAATATCGGGCTGCGCCATTGCCAGGTTGCCCTCCGTCGGGTAAACAGAATGCGTAAATTCTGGACGTTTGATATCTTCCTCACCCGTGAACTGTAGGTATGACAACGCAGCGATTTCATGCTGCTCAGGCTGCAGCGTTCTGGCGAAGCGCTGTTTGCCGGAAAAAAATAGTCACCGCTAACGGAAGACGCGCGGCAGAGCGCCGCTAAACTGATTGAGGGTGCACTGCGCCTCCTCAGCGATGACCAGCAAAATCTGTTTGGCGAATGGTCGATTGCCGATACCGATTTAGCGGTGATGCTTAATCGTCTCGCGCTGCACGGCGATAGTTTGCCGGATAACCTGGCGGCAGTACGCCTGGTTCTGGTGGCAACCTGCGTCAGTGCAGCTTTGGCTGGGTGAATCGGGCAAAAACCGCCGACCGCACGACTTGTGTATTGCGTCCGGCTCGTGAAGCCTTTAATTTAGGGCGGTTTGCGTCAACGTAACGCGAAACCTGTGGCATATCAGCGCGCAATGGGCGCCAGAACGAAAAGGGTTACTGATGGTGGAGCAAAATCAGGATGCCGGTACGGAATGGGTAGACATCGTTAATGAAGATAACGAAGTTATCGCTCAGGCCAGCCGGGCTCAGATGCGGGCACAACACTTGCGTCATCGCGCTACGTATATCGTAGTGCACGACGGCATGGGTAAGATTCTGGTGCAGCGCCGTACTGAGAGCAAAGATTTTATGCCGGGTATGCTGGATGCTACCGCGGGCGGCGTGGTGCAAAGCGGCGAAGCGATTCTTGATTCCGCTCGCCGTGAGGCCGAAGAGGAGTTGGGTATCGCCGCCGTGCCTTTTGCCGAGCATGGGCAGTTCTACTTTGAGGATGAACACTGCCGGGTATGGGGTGGACTATTCAGCTGCGTTTCGCACGGCCCGTTTGCTATGCAGCCGGAAGAGGTGGATGAGGTCTTCTGGCTGACGCCGGAAGAGATCACCGCTCGCTGCGATGAGTTTACCCAGGATTCGCTGAAGGCGCTGTCGCTCTGGCTGAGCCGCAATGCCAATAACGAACCGGTCAGACAGAAAAAAACGGAAGAGGCGAAGTAACAACGTCGGCAGCTGCGAGCGGCTGTAATGGGAAAAGCGTTAGCTCTCGCCAGTTGGTTTAAAGAGCGGAATATCGTTCTGCAATAAAAGAGGCGGCTAAGTTGCCGCCTCTCTGTTTACTGTGTTACAGCACCTTATAAGAAGGTATTTTTACCGTAAGCGTTAATCGCGTTTGGTTGGACGCTGATGACTCAGCACCTGACGCGGCTGAGTACGGCGACCTACCATTCCCATTACACCCGCCAGCACGGCTTCAACGATCATCATGAAGAAAGCGAACCAGCTGGCTTTGGAGGTTGCGGCAGCAGCTTTATCAGCGGCTTCGCGTGCTTTCTGCTCTGCCTGCTGCTTCAGCTCGTTATATTTCTGACGCGCCTGCTGATAGCTTTTCTCCGTCTGATCAACGATCTGTTCTGCTTCCGCATCGGTTTTACCGGTACGCGCTTTGATAATATTTTTCAGCGCATCGCGGTCAGCGGCCTGTAACGTATCCTGATTGCGGGCGATTAAGCCTTTTACCCAGTTAGCCAGATCGGTATCCGCATTCTGCGGGTTGTTAGCAGTGGTCTGCGCCTGGTTCTGCGCGCTGTTTACCGCGTTCTGCGCATCGTTTTGCAGGTTTTCCGGCTGTAATTCAGGCTTACCGGTCTGACGCAGCGTAGTTTCCAGCTCGTTTTGCAGGTCATCAAGATTAATGCCGCTCTCCTGCAGCTTGTCCTGGGCCAGGCGTGCGGCGTGCGGTGCTGCCGCAGAAACGGTATTACCGATAGCGCTCAGTCCGGCACCCATAACATTCATCGCACCGCTAACGGTGTAGTTCACCAGCGTGACCGCCAGCCAGACGCTGAACAGCGTATTTACGCCGAACATCAGCAAACCGTGCAGTGCACCTTCGCGCTGAGCGAGACGACCGCTGACCCACGCACCGACGGCAATCGCAATCAGCATACTGATACCGGTCCAGATAGCGGCGCCGGTGCCGATACCCTCGAGCGGGTTTTGCTCATGTAAAGGATCGATGCTGGCAGTACCGACAGCGGTACCCAGCAGCGTTAATAACAGATGAATCACTACCGAAGTAATAACGCCCGCAAAGATAGCGCTCCATGAAATACGTTTTAGCGGTACACCGTTCAGCGGCGCTTCATGTACAGTCTCTACCCAGCCTGCGTCATGCCGGGTGCGCAAATGATCAGGATGTTCACTCATAATATTCACTCCCTATCGTTATCTTTAAGCCGTTGCCACAAAATTAATTTCTGACGTCATGAAAATAGTGAAACCTGTTATTCAGGCAACTTAAGGCTAGTTAGGGAATGAAGATTTGACCAAAATAATTTTGCAAAATGTGGCAGAAAATAAACTAAATTTTTACCGTTACGCTTATTTTTAACTTTTTATTAAACTATTTGCGTGAGGCGTTTATTGAGAAAATAAAGGGGCGATTTATTTTGCGGTGACCAGAACAACAGCCTGCACGATGAATGAGGAAATAAAAAAGGCGGCCCGCAGGCCGCCCTTAACCGCAAAGGATAATTACTTCTGCTGATCTGCCTGTGAAGCCTGAATAGCTGTCAGAGCGATGGTGTAGACGATATCGTCAACCAGCGCGCCGCGAGACAGGTCGTTAACCGGCTTACGCATACCCTGTAGCATCGGCCCGATAGAGATCAGGTCGGCAGAGCGTTGCACCGCTTTATAAGTGGTGTTACCGGTGTTCAGGTCAGGGAAGATAAATACCGTTGCGCGACCGGCAACCTGTGAATTTGGCGCTTTGGATTTAGCGACATCTTCCATAATTGCTGCGTCGTACTGCAACGGACCATCGATCACCAGATCCGGACGTTTTTCCTGCGCGATACGCGTTGCTTCACGTACTTTCTCTACGTCGCTACCTGCGCCGGAGTTACCGGTGGAGTAGGAGATCATTGCCACGCGCGGCTCGATACCGAAGGCGGCAGCGGAATCGGCAGACTGGATTGCGATCTCAGCCAGCTGCTCCGCGGTCGGGTCTGGGTTGATGGCGCAGTCGCCATACACCAGCACCTGCTCAGGCAGCAGCATAAAGAACACGGAAGAGACCAGCGAGCTGTTCGGCGCGGTTTTGATCAGCTGTAACGGCGGACGAATGGTGTTAGCGGTGGTATGTACGGCACCGGAAACCAGACCGTCTACTTCGTCGCGCTCCAGCATCATGGTGCCGAGCACCACGTTATCTTCCAGCTGTTCCTGCGCAACCACTTCAGTCATGCCTTTGTTTTTACGCAGTTCTACCAAGCGAGCAACGTAGTTATTACGCGCGGCTTCCGGATCGACAATTTCGATGCCTTTGCCCAGTTCAACGCCCTGTGCTGCCGCTACGCGCTGAATTTCATCCGGGTTACCCAACAGCACACACTGTGCGATGCCGCGTTCAGCACAGATAGCCGCTGCTTTCACGGTACGCGGCTCGTCACCTTCCGGCAGTACGATGCGTTTACGTGCGCTACGCGCCAGCTCGGTCAGCTGATAACGGAAGGCTGGCGGAGAGAGACGACGGCTACGCTCGGAGGCGGCGGTCAGTGATTCAATCCAGTCGCTGTTGATATGGCTGGCAATATATTCCTGTACTTTCTCGATGCGTTGCGTATCGTCGCTGGGCACTTCGAGGTTAAAGCTCTGCAGGTTGAGCGAGGTCTGCCAGGTGTTGGTATTCACCATAAATACCGGCAGGCCGGTCTGGAAGGCGCGCTCGCACAATTTGTAAATACGGTCATCAATTTCATAACCGCCGGTCAGCAGGATAGCGCCGATCTCTACGCCATTCATCGCGGCGAGGCAGGCAGCAACCAGCACGTCCGGGCGATCCGCAGAGGTGACCAGCAGTGAGCCGGGACGGAAATGTTCCAGCATATGTGGCAGACTGCGTGCGCAGAAGGTAACGGATTTCACGCGGCGGGTCTGAATTTCACCTTCGTTGATAATGCGCGCGTTCAGATGACGGCTCATATCAATCGCGCGGGTAGCAATCAGCTCGAAGCTCCACGGAATGCAGCCCAGTACCGGCAGCGGGCTGTTGGCGAACAGCTGGTTCGGATCGATATTGGCAACGCTGGCCTTGGTGGAATCGTCAAAGATTTCTGACAGATCGGGACGGGTACGGCCCTGTTCATCCACCGGTGCGTTAAGTTTGTTAATGATAACGCCAGTAATGTTTTTGTTTTTGCTGCCGCCGAAGCTGCTTTGCGTCAGTTCGATACGCTCTTTCAGCTGAGCCGGAGAGTCGTTGCCCAGCGCCATGACGAAGACGATTTCCGCATTCAGCGTTTTCGCGATTTCGTAGTTCAGGGCGGTAGCGAACTGATGTTTACGCGTCGGTACCAGACCTTCTACCAGCACAACCTCAGCATCCTGAGCGTTGGCGTGATAGCGGGCGATGATCTCTTCCATCAGCACATCTTGCTGATTAGATCCCAGCAGCGATTCAACGCGTGACATATGCAGCGGCTCAGCGGCGGGGATAGAGGAGCTTTTACGGATGATGGTGGTAGTCTGGTCAGGCGCATTGTCGCCAGCACGCGGTTGAGCGATGGGTTTGAAGACGCTGAGGCGAACCCCTTTGCGCTCCATCGCGCGGATAACGCCCAGGCTGACGCTGGTCAACCCGACGCTGGTGCCGGTAGGAATAAGCATAATGGTACGTGACACAGTAAACCTCTCAGGTATTTCAGGGTGTCAAAAACAACTCCGTCAGCCGGAGCTGACGGAGAAAAACTTAAGCGGTAAGACGCGCAGCGTCGCGGGCGATAACCAGCTCTTCGTTGGTTGGGATCACCAGCGCCGGACGAGTACCTTCTTTGTTAATGAAGCCTTCCTGACCGAAACGTGCTGCCAGGTTGCGTTCGTGATCGACTTCAAAGCCCAGCAGTGACAGTTTCGCCAGCGACAGTTCACGCACCATCGCTGCGTTTTCACCGATACCGCCGGTGAAGACGATAGCGTCCAGACGGCCATCCATCATGGCGGTGTAGGAACCGATATATTTCGCCAGACGATGGCAGAAGACATTCATTGCACGTTTCGCATCGTCTTTAGTGGTGTAGTTTTCTTCCACATAGCGGCAGTCGCTGGTCACGCCGGTCAGTCCCAGCAGGCCAGATTCTTTGGTCAGCATTTTGTTGATGGCATCAACGTCCATGCCCAGCGTATCATGCAGGAAGAAAACGATCGCCGGATCGATATCGCCGCTGCGCGTACCCATGACCAGACCTTCCAGCGGGGTCAGACCCATAGAGGTATCCACGCATTCACCGTTGCGGATCGCGGAGACGGATGCACCATTGCCGAGGTGGCAGGTGATCACGTTCAGCTCTTCCACCGGTTTGTTCAGCATACGTGCCGCTTCGCGAGAAACGTAGTAGTGGCTGGTGCCGTGGAAACCGTAGCGACGGATACCGTGCTCTTTGTACAGATGGTAGGGCAGGGCATAGAGATAAGATTCTTCAGGCATCGTCTGATGGAAAGCCGTATCGAAAACCGCTACGTTTTTATCAGCGAGGTGCGGGAAGTTTTTCAGCGCTTCGTCGATACCGATCAGGTGCGCCGGGTTGTGCAGCGGAGCAAACGGTGACGCCGCTTTGATATCCTGCACGGTTTCGTCGGTGATAACGACGGAATGGGTCAGCTTTTCGCCGCCGTGGACGATGCGGTGACCGATTGCAGCGATTTGTGCCGACAGCTCTGGTTTTTGTGCCAGAATGTTTTTAACAATGAAGTTCAGGGCTTCGCTGTGGGCAGCGCCCGCACCCAGCGCAGCTTCCTGTTTGGCGCCGTCCAGTTTCCATTTAATGCGCGCTTCAGGCAAATGGAAGCATTCGGCCAAACCTGACAGATACTCTTCACCATCGGCCGGGTTAATGATGGCAAATTTCAGGGAAGAGCTACCGCAGTTCAGAACCAGTACTAACTTACTCGACATGGAAGTACCTATTTGTCAAAAGTGGCTAAAAAAAACGCAATCAGTCTATCATCCTAAGGTATGAAAGCTGGTACAGTAATGATTATCATCATGCTGTCAGCAAAAAAGTTATCCGACAGCAAAAAAAAACGGTAATTTTACGTAAAAATTTGAAAGCGCAGTAGCTTTCTGCGGCTGCGCCTCAGGATAATGAGGAAAATCCGTTTTCAGGGCGTTGATAACGCGCTCAGAATAACGGCAGTGCCTCGTAAAAACAAAATTTTTTGAATAATGTTATATAAAGTTGTGTCGTTGTCTAAATTTTTTAAATCTTGCAAAAGAAGTTGAGGTGAGCCATGGCAAATGAATCCAGCGTCGGCTGGTTTAAAACGTTCCAGCTTGGACAGCGCTACATGAAAACATGGCCGAATGACAAACGCCTCGCGCCGGTTTTCCCGGAAAACCGCATCACAACCGCCACCCGCTTTGCAATCCGCTTTATGCCGCCGCTGGCGGTCTTTACGCTGACCTGGCAAATTGCGCTGGGTGGACAGCTGGGGCCAGCGGTCGCCACGGCGCTTTTTGCCTGTAGCCTGCCGATGCAGGGGCTGTGGTGGCTGGGACGGCGTTCTGTTACGCCGCTGCCGCCTGCGCTGCTGAGCTGGTTCCACGAGGTGCGCGAGAAGCTGCAACAGGCTGGACAGGCAATTGCACCGCTTGAAGGCAAACCCACTTACCAGACGCTGGCGGATCTGCTCAAACGCGCTTTTCGTCAGCTGGATAAAACCTTCCTCGACGATCTTTAACCATTCTCAGTCGGGTGCCCAGATAATTATTTGGCGTCAACCCGGCTTAAATCAAAGAAAGTCAGGCTTGTGATACCTCCTTTTTATCTGCTGTGCGATTCTTGAACGTCCCTTTTTTATGATGTCGAGATACAGGAGATTACGATGGAGATGACGCACGCCCAGCGCCTGATTCTTTCTAACCAGTACAAAATGATGACGCTGCTCGACCCGGATAACGCCGAGCGCTATCGTCGCCTGCAAACCATCATTGAACGCGGTTACAGCTTACAAATGCGTGAGCTGGATCGCGATTTCGGTGAGCTGAGTGAAGAAGTGTGTCGCACCATTATTAACATAATGGAAATGCATCACGCGCTGGCGGTTTCATGGGAAAACCTGAAAGAACAGGCCAGTATCGATCGGCGTCGGCTACATTTTCTCGGTTTTGATGCCGCGACCGAGGCGCGTTACCTGGGCTATGTGCGCTTTATGGTGAACGTTGAAGGGCGCTATACCCATTTTGATGCCGGTACGCATGGCTTTAACGCTCAAACGCCGATGTGGGAAAAATATCAACGCATGCTGGCGGTCTGGCAAACCTGTCCACGGCAATATCACCTGTGTGCGACTGAAATCGCACAGATCATCAACGCCTGAGAAGGAAACGCAAGTGAAGTGCAGAGGCTTTTTGTTTGATTTAGACGGCACGCTGGTGGATTCATTACCGGTGGTGGAACGTGCGTGGAGCAACTGGGGAAAACGTCACGGCATTGCCGCCGATGAGATCCTGAGTTTTATCCATGGTAAACAGGCTATTACTGCACTGCGTCACTTTATGCCTGACAGCAGTGAAGAGACGATCCAGCAAGAGTTTCGCCTGCTGGAAAAAACTGAGGCGGAAGATACCGATGGCATTACCGCGCTGCCCGGTGCGCTTGCTTTGCTGGAACGGCTGGACGCGCTTGATATTCCCTGGGCGATCGTGACGTCAGGTTCTATGCCGATAGCCTCGGCCCGGCACAAAGCGGGCGGGTTACCATTGCCACAGCATTTCGTAACCGCCGAGCAAGTAAAAAACGGCAAGCCTGAGCCGGATGCCTATCTTATCGGCGCTGAACTGCTGGGCCTGTCGCCCGCTGAATGCGTGGTGGTAGAGGATGCGCCCGCGGGCATTCTTTCCGGCCTCGCCGCAGGCTGTGCGGTGATTGCCGTCAATGCGCCTGACGATACGCCCCGCCTTTCCGAAACCGCGATGCGGCTCACCTCACTCGCCTCGTTGTATATCAGTAAAGAAGAGGATGGTACGGTCAGGGTGCTAAACCAACAGTGATTGATTTAACCCCGCTATAAGCGGGGTTATTTTATGGCATGCTGCGCGTAAAGGAATTCTCTGACGCGGAAAAGGCTGTGAATAATCAACTTCTTTGGGTGCTGTGCTTACTGGCGGTAACCGTTTGGCTGTTTGTCTCAGGACGGCTGCGCATGGATGTCGTGGCGCTGCTGGTCATTGTCGCTTTTGTGCTTAGCGGCACGCTGACATTACAGGAAGCGACCATCGGTTTCAGCGATCCCAACGTGATTTTGATTGCTGCCCTGTTCGTGATAGGCGAGGGGCTGGTACGCACCGGTGTGGCGATTCAAACCGGCGAGTGGCTGATAAAAATCGCCGGCAACAGCGAAAGTAAAATGATTTTCTGGCTGATGCTGACCGTAGCCGGGCTGGGTGCCTTTATGAGCTCAACCGGCGTGGTGGCGATTTTCATTCCTGTGGTGCTGAGCGTGGCGGCGAAAATCGGCTCTTCACCCGCAAGGCTGATGATGCCGCTTAGCGTGGCGGCGCTAATCAGCGGTATGATGACATTGGTAGCCACGCCGCCTAACCTGGTGGTCAACAGTGAGTTACAGCGCGAAGGGCTGGAGGGCTTTGGCTTCTTCGCCGTCACGCCTATTGGTCTGGTCGTGCTGGTGCTGGGCGTGGGTTATATGCTGGTGGCACGTTACTGGCTGGCCTCAGCCCCGGTTGATAGCACCTCCGGCAACGCTCCGTCCCGACGACGCAATTTCCGCGATCTGATTCGTGAATATCGCCTCAGCGGACGCGCCCGGCGCTTGTCGATTCGCGCCGGATCGCCGCTGATTGGTCACCGACTGGACGATTTACAGCTACGTGAAAAATATGGTGCTAACGTAGTGGGGCTGGAACGCTGGCGTCGTTTTCGACGCGTGATGGTGGCGGTTACCGGTGAGACCACCTTTCGGGCCGGGGACGTACTGCTAATCGATATGTCCGCCGCCGATATCGATCTGCGCCAGTTTTGCAGCGAGCAGCTGCTGGAGCCGCTTATTCTGCGCGGCGACTACTTCTCCGATCGCGCCCGTGATGTTGGCATGGCGGAAGTGCTGCTGATTCCTGACTCTGAGCTGTCGGGTAAAAGCGTGCGCGAAATTGGTTTTCGCAGCCGCTACGGGATCAGCGTTATCGGCATCCGTCGACGCAATAGTCTGGTTGAAGGGGCATTGACCGATGAACCGCTGGAGCTGGGCGATACGCTGCTGGTTATCGGTGACTGGCGCTGTATCCGTCAGCTACAGCAGCAAAAACGCGATCTGCTGCTGCTGGCGCTGCCCGCCGAAATTGATGATGCGGTGCCCGCCCACAGTCAGGCACCGCACGCGCTGTTTAGCCTGGCGCTGATGGTGGCGTTGATGATTACCGATGCTATTCCAGGCCCCGTTGCCGCGATTATCGCCTGTCTGCTGATGGGGAAATTCCGCTGTATCGATATGGAGAGCGCCTACAAGGCTATTCACTGGCCGGGGCTGATTCTGATCGCCGGTATGATGCCGTTTGCGCTGGCGTTGCAAAAAACCGGTGGCGTGGCATTGGTGGTGCAGGGCCTGATGGATATTGCCGGTGGCAAAGGGCCGCATGTGATGCTGCTCTGCCTGTTTGTGCTCTGTGCAACGATTGGGTTGTTTATCTCCAATACGGCAACGGCGGTACTGATGGCACCGATCGGCATTGCGGCGGCGCATCAGATGGGTGTATCGCCTTATCCTTTCACCATGATCATCGCTATTGCCGCCTCTGCCGCTTTTATGACGCCGGTCTCTTCACCGGTGAACACGCTGGTACTTGGCCCCGGTGGTTATCGTTTCGGCGACTTTGTGAAAATTGGCGTGCCTTTTACGCTGGTGGTGATGGTGGTCAGTGTATTGCTGGTACCGCTACTGTTTCCGTTCTGATTTACAGCGGCGTGTCCTGAGAGATTTCGTCCAGCGACAGGTTGAAGCTGGGGACGAAGACCGAGATAAAGTAGTCCATCTCTTCGCTGCGGCGTTGCTGCAAAGTCTTCTCAAGGCGCGCTAGCGCCCGGCGGAATTCGTTATTACCGGCGGAAAGTTCCTCCAGGCATTTCAGGTAGGCACACAGCGCATCGGCCTGCTTCAGAATGGCCGTTTCTTCCTCGTTTTGCAGCTGCTCATCCAGCAACGGACGCCACGCATCCTGTATCTCGGCGGGCAGCATCTCAATTAACTTGTGGCGCGCAATCTCCTCAATTTTTTTATATTCATGGGCAATCTGCGCGTTGTAATACTTTACCGGCGTCGGCAAATCTCCGGTCAGCACTTCGCTGGCATCATGATAGAGCGCAATCAGGGCGATGCGTTCTGCATTCAGATTACCGTTAAACAATTTATTTTTAATCACGGCCAGCGCATGGGCCACCGTCGCCACCTGCTGACTGTGTTCGGAAACGTTTTCCGTGCGCACATTACGCATTAGCGGCCAGCGGTTAATCAGTTTCAGACGGGAAAGGTGGGCAAAAAAGTGACTCTGCTTCATCGACAAGGCTTCTCCTTCAGGCGGGCTGCGGAAAACGGCGAACCCGATCTCCGCAGCCAGAGTATAGCCTTTTCATGCGATCGGCTACAGCCCACAGGCGCGTAACTGGCCTGCTGGCTTACTGGTGATAACCTTCAAGGAAACGTCCGAATTTGCCGATGGCGAGTTCCAGATCGTCAACGCGCGGCAGAGTAACGATACGCACATGGTCCGGCCACGGCCAGTTAAAGGCGGAACCCTGCACCAGCAGCACTTTTTCCTGTAGCAGAAAATCCAGCACCATTTTCTGATCGTCATGTAGGTTGAATTTTTTTGCATCAATGCGCGGGAACATATAGAGCGCGCCTTCCGGCTTCACGCAGCTGACGCCGGGAATTTGATTAATCAGCTCCCAGGCGCGCTGGCGCTGTTCATAAAGGCGTCCGCCGGGCATGATAAATTCATTAATGCTCTGATAGCCGCCCAGCGCGGTCTGGATAGCATGCTGCGCCGGAACGTTGGCGCACAGGCGCATTGAAGCGAGCATTTCCAGCCCTTCGATATATCCTTTCGCGTGCTTTTTCGGACCGTTAAGCACCATCCAGCCCTGACGGAAACCGGCGACGCGGTAGGTCTTTGACAAGCCGTTAAAGGTAACGGTAAGCAGATCGGGCGCCAGCGCGGCGATAGAGTGGTGCTGCGCGGCATCATAGAGAATCTTATCGTAAATCTCATCCGCAAAAATGATCAGATTATGTTCACGTGCAATCTCAACAATTTCCATCAGCAGCGCTTTGCTGTAAACGGCACCGGTCGGGTTGTTCGGGTTGATTATCACGATACCGCGCGTGCGCGGGGTAATTTTACTGCGGATATCGGCCAGATCGGGGAACCAGCCGGCGGACTCATCACACAGGTAATGTACGGCCTTGCCGCTGGAAAGCGAGACTGCGGCAGTCCAGAGTGGATAATCGGGCGCAGGCACCAGCATTTCATCACCGCTGTTTAACAGTGCCTGCATCGACTGCACAATTAGTTCGGAGACGCCGTTGCCGATATAAATATCCTCAACGGTCACATCGCGCATATCGCGCGCCTGATAGTGCTGCATAATGGCTTTACGTGCTGAATAAAGCCCTTTCGAATCGCTGTAACCTTGTGCTCCCGGCAGGTTGCGGATCACATCTACCAGGATCTCATCCGGCGCTTCAAAGCCAAACGGGGCAGGGTTGCCGATGTTAAGCTTAAGTACCTTGTTGCCTTCTTCTTCCAGACGTTTGGCCTCTTTCAACACCGGGCCGCGAATGTCATAGCAAACATTATCCAGCTTGGAAGATTTTTCGATAATTGTATTCATTACTTAGCGCCTTTACTGACAGAACTGCGTTCCTGCCGTGGAAATAAACCAGCCCAATTTACTCCTCTGATGCCTGGTTTTGAAGGGCTGAACAGGCTTTGGGCGCAACCGCCAGATAAGGGGACACTTACTGGCATGCAACAGTATGCAGCGAGATTTATCTGGTTTAAAAAACTGACTTTAAGATATAAATCAGAATTTATAACTGTCTTCTGGTGTATTAGTGTAAATTTGCCATAACGGTTTGAGATGCTTATCAGAAAAAGAATGAAATTAAGATAAAAAAAGTAGATTGATACAGAATGAAACAGTTAAATTTTACTACTTAAAGAAGGATTAAGAGGGCCAAAGAATAATGAAACTTCGTCCCGGCTTTTCCGTCATCGTATGAATCCCGCATCTCCTGCTACGCATTGGGTTACTTTTCCGGCGATCGGTAAGAAAAAGCAATCCCGAAAAAAAGCCGTATTAATGCTAAAATGATGCTTTATTGATAAGAAAAATGCGATTGGGGCTTAAAAAGTAGGCGTCAATGTGGCAGGATATCCATCAACGGACTTTGTGACAAAAACAGGCATGCTCGTTTGTTGTTCAGGTTAAAGCGATGCAGCCGGAGATTAAGTCCGATAATTTATTACATTTTTGCGTCATGCAGCTTTGCTGACGCCTTATATCGAAGTTATGAACCAGCGGCCCCGACGTTAGCTTGCCTGAAGCTGGCGTGGTTTCCATCAATAAGCGGAGCGCAACTTGCGTTCGTAATGTTAGCGCTTAAGCGCTAAATGATAATTAATCTTAAATACTGGCGGCACTGGCGGTTTTGTATGCATTTCCTCCAGCAGTATTGGTGAACAGCAGCTTTTCTTTAGTCGTTTAAGCTGTCGTTTCTGCAGTCTGGAAACGTCATTTTTGCCATATTAAACTCCGTCCGCCATTTGAACGACGGCAGTCACACCAGGGTAGTTGTTATTAAAAATTTATAAGTGAAGAAAAATATGACTAATGCAAATCGTCCGATACTTAATCTCGATCTCGATCTGCTGAGAACGTTTGTTGCTGTAGCAGATCTTAATACTTTTGCTGCCGCAGCAGCTGCCGTATGCAGAACCCAGTCAGCGGTCAGCCAGCAGATGCAACGCCTGGAACAGCTGGTAGGTAAAGAGCTGTTTGCTCGTCACGGTCGTAATAAATTGCTAACCGAGCATGGTATTCAGCTACTGGGCTATGCCCGTAAAATTTTACGCTTTAATGATGAAGCCTGTACGTCACTGATGTACAGCAACGTACAGGGCGTACTGACTATCGGGGCTTCTGACGATACTTCAGATACCATTCTGCCGTTCTTGCTGAACCGTGTAACCTCTGTTTATCCGAAGCTGGCGATCGACGTACGCGTGAAGCGTAATCCATTTATGATGGAAATGCTGAATCAAGGTGAAGTGGATCTGGTGGTTACCACCTCCAGCCCCGGCTCCTTTACTCATCAAGTACTGCGTACTTCTCCGACGCTGTGGTACTGCGCCGCAGACTATATTTTCCAGCGTGGGGAAGCCATTCCTCTGGTGCTGCTGGACGAGCCGAGCCCGTACCGCGATATGGCGATCGATCATCTGAACGAAGCGGGCATTCCGTGGCGTATCTCTTACGTTGCCTCAACGCTGGCGGCAGTACGCGCGGCCGTTAAAGCGGGTCTGGGCGTTACTGCACGTCCGGTAGAGATGATGAGCCCGGAACTGCGCGTTATGGGTGCTGCCGAAGGCTTGCCGGTGCTGCCTGATACGCAATATCTGCTGTGCCGTAACCCGGACAGCGAAAATGAGCTGGCGCTGGCGATTTTTAACGCGATGGAATCCAGCAACGATCCGTATAACCTTGCGCTGGCCGGTCAGGGCGATGCAATGTTACTGGATGATGAAGAATAAGTATTAAAAATGAGAACTTTTCTCATTCGAAACGGTAATTGTTAAAATAAACCGTGATAAAAAAGCCTCTCGGCGCAAACAAGCGCTAAGAGGCTTTTTTTACAGGCTTTTTTGGCGATCGTTTTCTCTTTTTTACTGGCTTTTTTTTCACCATTTCAATAAAAATGAAACGTACCGCGCTGTACAAAAAAATTTTTGCCTGTATAGCGACTGGCGCGCTTTCTGATAAAAAAATGGTCAGCAATCTGGCGGTTTTTTTATCTAAAAAATTCAAACTGTGTTCTGGATCAAAAAAATAACCCTGCTTTGGGGAAGGAAATCTTCAAGTTTCCTGTCAGAATATGTTTGTTAAATGTGCGATCTATCCGTGCAATACCCACTACACTTAATTTACATCTTGAAACTGACACGATTTAGCCTGATGCTTGCGCACCTTATGTTAATAAGATGATGCAAGTGTAAATTAACGTGTGGATATCTTTGTCAAAGTTGACAAAAGGTTATAGAAAGGGGTAAAAATCCCCATTAAATTGCTGCTTATAGGTTAATGACAGCATAATTTATAAGGTTTTTATCCTTCCCTTGAATTAATGTGGTGTGTTCTCGCCATCGGCTTCGCAGGACGCTAAACGCCACTTTTGATGAGTAAGCAAAGAGTATGTCAACAACCACAGAAGTTATCGCTCATCACTGGGCATTCGCTGTTTTTATCGTTGTCGCTTTTGGTCTGTGCCTGTTTATGCTGACCGGCGGTTGGTTGTTGGGCGGTCGCGCCCGTGCACGCCATAAAAACATACCTTTTGAATCCGGTATCGATCCGGTTGGTAGTACGCATCTTCGCCTTTCTGCCAAATTCTATCTGGTGGCTATGTTCTTCGTTATCTTCGACGTAGAAGCCCTCTTTTTATACGCATGGTCGACTTCTATTCGCGAAAGCGGCTGGGTCGGCTTTGTCGAAGCCGCAATTTTCATTTTGGTGCTGTTGGCGGGTCTGGTCTATCTGGTGCGAATTGGCGCGCTGGATTGGGCACCTGCGCGTCGTCGCGTGGATGTCGATACCAGCAAAGTCACTCACACCAACCCTCAAAAGCAGTAACAGCGAGGCATTAAGATGGACTATACGCTCACCCGCATAGACCCCAACGGTGAGAACGACCGTTACCCCCTGCAAAAACAGGAGATCGTTACCGATCCTCTGGAGCAGCATGTGCACCGTAGCGTGTATATGGGCAAACTGGAGCATGCGCTGCATGACATGGTGAACTGGGGGCGTAAAAACTCTCTGTGGCCCTATAACTTCGGCCTTTCCTGCTGCTACGTTGAAATGGTGACGTCATTCACTGCGGTGCATGACGTTGCGCGTTTTGGTGCAGAGGTACTGCGCGCCTCTCCGCGCCAGGCGGATTTTATGGTGGTGGCCGGTACGCCGTTTAAAAAAATGGCACCGGTAATTCAACGCCTGTATGACCAGATGCTGGAGCCAAAATGGGTTATCTCCATGGGCGCCTGCGCTAACTCAGGCGGCATGTACGATATCTATTCCGTTGTGCAGGGCGTCGATAAGTTCCTGCCGGTTGATGTTTATATTCCCGGTTGCCCGCCGCGTCCTGAAGCCTATATGCAGGCGCTGCTGCTGCTACAGGAATCCATCGGTAAAGAGCGTCGTCCGCTCTCCTGGGTGGTTGGCGATCAGGGCGTTTATCGCGCCAATATGCAGTCCGAGCGAGAAAGGAAACGCGAGGAACGCATTGCGGTCACTAACCTGCGTACCCCGGACGAAATTTAACGCAACTGTATGGATGGGGCCTGACACGATCGCTTTAACATTATAAAACAACGCGCCCCCCATCCTGACACCAACGACTTCGCGCCTGTTTTCAGGCCAGAATGGTGAGTAACGTATGACAGATTTAACCACGCAAGACCTCGCTCAGCCTGCATGGCAAACCCAGGATCACCTGGACGATCCTGTAATCGGCGAGCTGCGTAATCGTTTTGGGCCGGATGCCTTTACTGTTCAGCCTACCCGTACCGGCATGCCGGTGGTTTGGGTAAAACGCGAACAGCTGCTGGAAATCGGGGAATTCCTGCGTAAGCTGCCGAAACCCTATGTAATGCTTTACGATCTACACGGTATGGATGAGCGTCTGCGCACCCACCGTCAGGGGTTGCCTGCGGCTGATTTTTCGGTGTTCTATCACCTGCTGTCCATTGAACGTAATCGCGACATCATGCTCAAGGTCGCCTTGTCTGAAAATGACCTGCACCTGCCGACCTTTACCAAACTCTTTCCTAACGCCAACTGGTACGAGCGTGAAACGTGGGACATGTTCGGCATAACCTTCGATGGTCACCCGCACCTGTCTCGCATCATGATGCCGCCGACCTGGGAAGGGCATCCGCTGCGTAAAGATTACCCGGCACGCGCTACCGAGTTCGATCCTTACGAACTGACCAAACAGAAAGAAGATCTGGAAATGGAAGCGCTGCTCTTCAAACCGGAAGAGTGGGGGATGAAACGCGGCACCGAAAACCAGGACTTTATGTTCCTCAACCTTGGCCCGAACCATCCGTCAGCGCACGGTGCATTCCGCATCATTCTGCAGCTGGATGGTGAAGAGATCGTCGATTGCGTGCCCGATATCGGTTATCACCATCGCGGGGCGGAGAAGATGGGCGAGCGCCAGTCCTGGCACAGCTACATTCCTTACACCGATCGCGTGGAATACCTGGGCGGCTGCGTTAACGAAATGCCTTATGTGCTGGCGGTAGAGAAGCTGGCGGGCATTGTGGTGCCGGATCGCGTCAACGTTATTCGCGTGATGCTCTCTGAGCTGTTCCGCATTAACAGCCATCTGCTCTACATCTCCACCTTTATTCAGGACGTTGGTGCAATGACGCCGGTGTTCTTTGCCTTTACCGATCGTCAGAAAATTTACGACGTGGTGGAAGCGATCACCGGTTTCCGTATGCACCCGGCCTGGTTCCGTATCGGCGGCGTAGCGCACGATCTGCCGAACGGCTGGGAGCGTCTGATGCGCCAGTTCCTCGACTGGATGCCGAAGCGCCTGAAAGAGTATAAAACCGTCGCGCTGAAAAACAGCGTGCTGGTAGGACGTGCCAAAGGTGTTTCCGCCTACGGTAAAGATGAGGCGCTGGCGTGGGGCACCACCGGCGCGGCGCTGCGCGCTACCGGCATCGATTTCGACGTACGCAAAGCTCGTCCTTATTCAGGTTATGAAAATTTCGATTTCGACATTCCGGTCGGCAATGGCGTCAGTGATGCCTACAGCCGCGTGCTGCTGAAACTGGAAGAAATATGGCAGAGCCTGCGCATTCTTGAGCAGTGTCTGAACAATATGCCAGCCGGGCCGTTTAAAGCCGATCATCCGCTGACCACGCCGCCGCCGAAAGAGCGCACGTTGCAGCATATTGAAACGCTGATCACCCATTTCTTACAGGTTTCGTGGGGGCCGGTGATGCCTGCTAACGAATCGTTCCAGATGATCGAGGCAACGAAGGGAATCAACAGTTACTACCTGACCAGCGACGGCAGCACCGTAAGTTACCGCACGCGTATTCGTACGCCAAGCTTCCCGCACCTGCAGCAGATCCCATCGGTGATCCGAGGTAGCCTGGTATCCGACTTGATCGTATACCTGGGTAGTATCGATTTTGTTATGTCAGACGTGGACCGCTAATTATGCACGATCAAAAAATTGCCATCGAAACGATCGACCCGAATGAGGTCTTTGAGCTGAGTGCGGCAGAACGCGACGCGATTGAGCATGAAAAACACCATTATGAAGATGCACGCGCCGCCTCTATTGAAGCGCTGAAAATCGTGCAGAAGCAGCGCGGCTGGGTGCCGGATGGTGCCATTACTGCTATCGCTGAATTGCTGGGCATTCCTGCCAGCGACGTGGAAGGCGTGGCAACGTTTTACAGCCAGATTTTCCGTCAGCCGGTTGGTCGCCATGTGATTCGTTACTGCGACAGCGTGGTGTGTCATATCACTGGCTATCAGGGTATTCAGGCCGCGCTGGAGCAGAAGCTGAACATTAAACCGGGCCAGACGACGGCGGATGGGCGTTTTACGCTGCTGCCAACCTGCTGCCTCGGTAACTGTGATAAAGGGCCGACGATGATGGTGGATGAAGATACTCACGTTCACCTGACGCCGGAAAAAATTTCATCGTTACTGGAGCAGTATCAATGACAGTGAAAACGATCGTTCGTACTGCGGAAACGCACCCGCTGACCTGGCGGATGCGCGACGATAAACAGCCGGTCTGGTTTGAAGAATACCGCAGCAAAAACGGCTACGTCGGCGCGGAAAAAGCGCTGAACGGTATGTCACCTGACGAAATCGTCGCGCTGGTGAAAGATTCCGGCCTGAAAGGGCGCGGCGGCGCAGGCTTTTCCACCGGTCTGAAGTGGAGCCTGATGCCGAAAGATGAGTCGATGAACATCCGTTATCTGCTGTGTAACGCCGATGAGATGGAGCCGGGCACCTACAAAGACCGCCTGCTGATGGAGCAGATGCCACACCAGCTGGTGGAGGGGATGCTGATCAGCGCCTTCGCACTTAAAGCGTATCGCGGCTATATCTTCCTGCGCGGCGAATACGTTGAAGCGGCGGTGCATCTGCGTCGCGCCATCGCGGAAGCGACCGAAGCGGGCTTCCTCGGCAAAAATATTCTTGGCACCGGTTTTGACTTCGAACTGTTCGTACATACCGGCGCGGGCCGCTATATCTGCGGTGAAGAGACTGCGCTGATTAACTCGCTGGAAGGGCGTCGTGCTAACCCGCGCTCCAAGCCGCCGTTCCCGGCATCGGCTGGCGTCTGGGGCAAGCCGACCTGCGTTAATAACGTAGAGACGCTCTCCAACGTGCCCGCTATCCTTGCCAACGGCGTGGAGTGGTACAAAGGACTGTCGAAGAGCGACGACGCCGGTACCAAAATGATGGGCTTCTCAGGACGGGTAAAGAACCCCGGCCTCTGGGAGCTGCCGTTCGGCATTACCGCACGTGAAATTCTTGAAGATTATGCGGGCGGGATGCGCGACGGATTGAAATTTAAAGCCTGGCAGCCGGGCGGCGCGGGTACCGATTTCCTTACCGAGCAGCACCTCGATCTGCCGATGGAATTTGCCAGCATCGGTAAAGCAGGCAGCCGTCTTGGCACCGCGCTGGCAATGGCGGTGGATCATGAGATCAACATGGTGTCACTGGTACGCAATCTGGAGGAGTTTTTTGCCCGTGAATCCTGCGGCTGGTGTACGCCATGTCGTGACGGCTTACCGTGGAGCGTGAAAATTCTGCGTGCGCTGGAGCAGGGCAAAGGGCAGCCGGGCGATATTGAGACGCTGCAACAGCTCTGTCGTCAGCTTGGCCCAGGTAAAACTTTCTGTGCTCATGCGCCCGGTGCGGTGGAACCTTTACAGAGCGCGATTAAATATTTCCGTGAAGAGTTTGAAGCTGGCATTGCGCCGCAGGTGTTCGGCAATACCCGTGCGATTAACGGGATTCAGCCCAACCTGCTGAAAGCGCGCTGGTAAATATAACGCGGTGCCAGAGCTTGTTTCGCGCTATGACGCGAGATAAATAGCCAAAATTTATGTTTAACGCTCGGTCATTCCGAGCCTTACGGAAGCATGTTCACTATGGCTACAATTCATGTAGACGGTAAAGAATATGAGGTGGATGGAGCGGACAACCTGCTACAGGCATGTCTTTCCCTCGGCCTGGATATTCCTTATTTTTGCTGGCATCCCGCGCTGGGAAGCGTCGGTGCCTGCCGCCAGTGTGCGGTAAAGCAATATCAAAACGCGGAGGATACCCGCGGACGCCTCGTCATGTCCTGCATGACGCCAGCCGCTGACGGCACCTTCATCTCCATTGATGACGCCGAAGCAAAAGAGTTTCGTGAAAGCGTGGTGGAGTGGCTGATGACCAACCACCCGCACGACTGTCCGGTTTGCGAAGAAGGGGGCAACTGCCACCTGCAAGATATGACGGTAATGACCGGGCACAGCTTCCGCCGCTACCGCTTCACCAAGCGCACCCACCGCAACCAGGATCTGGGGCCGTTTATCTCTCATGAGATGAACCGCTGTATCGCCTGCTATCGCTGCGTGCGCTACTACAAAGATTATGCTGACGGCAAAGATCTCGGCGTTTATGGCGCACACGACAATGTCTACTTTGGACGCCCGGAGGATGGCACGCTGGAGAGCGAATTCTCCGGCAACCTGGTAGAAATCTGCCCGACCGGTGTCTTTACCGACAAAACCCACTCCGAACGCTATAACCGCAAATGGGATATGCAGTTTGCGCCAAGCATCTGCCAGCAGTGCAGCGTCGGCTGTAACACCAGTCCTGGCGAGCGCTATGGTGAGCTGCGTCGTATCGAAAACCGCTACAACGGCAGCGTAAACCACTACTTCCTTTGCGATCGTGGGCGCTTTGGCTATGGCTACGTAAATCGTAAAGATCGCCCGCGTCAGCCGATGCAGCGTCGTGGCAACGACTGGGTAGCGCTTAATGCTGAACAGGCGATGCAGGGCGCGGCGGATGTACTGCGCCAGGCGAAAAACGTTATCGGTATCGGTTCGCCGCGCGCCAGCGTGGAAAGCAACTTTGCGCTACGTGAACTGGTAGGCGAAGCGAATTTCTCTACCGGTATACCCGCCGGTGAGCAGGCGCGTCTGGCGCTGATGCTGAAAGTGCTGCGCGAAGGCGGCATCCATACACCGGCGCTGCGTGAAATTGAAAGCTACGATGCGGTACTGGTACTGGGTGAAGATCTAACGCAGACCGGCGCGCGCGTAGCGCTGGCGGTGCGTCAGGCGGTTAAAGGCAAGGCGCGTGAAATGGCAGCGGCGCAGAAAGTTGCCGACTGGCAGATCGCGGCGATCCTGAATATCGGTCAGCACGCCAAACACCCGCTGTTTGTTACTAACGTTGATGAAACGCGCCTCGATGATATCGCTGCGTGGAGCTATCGTGCGCCGGTAGAAGATCAGGCGCGCCTGGGTTTCGCTATCGCCCATGCGCTGGATAACGCTGCTCCGGCGGTTAGCGATCTCGACAGCAGCCTGAACAGCAAAGTTGATGTAATTGTCCAGGCGCTGGCCGGGGCGAAAAAACCGTTGATCGTTTCCGGTACGCATTCCGGCAGCGAAGCGATGATTGAAGCGGCGGCAAACGTGGCGAAAGCGCTGAAAGGACGCGGTGCCGATGTCGGCATTACGCTGATCGCCTCTGCGGCTAACAGTGTCGGTCTCGGAATGATCGGCGGCATGACGCTGGATGATGCGCTGGAACGACTGGAAAGCGGCAGCGCCGATGCGGTGGTGATCCTGGAAAACGATCTCTATCGCCATGCGCCGAAAGCGAAAGTAGACGCGGCGCTGCGTCATACGGATAACGTGATCGTGGTTGATCATCAGCATACCGCGACGATGGAGAAAGCAGGGCTGATCCTCTCCGGTGCCAGCTTCGCTGAAAGCGACGGCACGCTGATTAACCAGGAGGGCCGCGCCCAGCGCTTCTTCCAGGTCTACGATCCCGCTTACTACGATAACCAGGTGGTGATGCTGGAGAGCTGGCGTTGGCTGCATTCGCTGCACAGCACCATTGAAAGCCGCCATGTGGACTGGACACAGCTCGATCATGTCATCGACGCCGTTGTGCGTGCGCTGCCGCAGCTGAGCGGTATTAAGGATGCGGCACCGGATGCGTCGTTCCGCGTGCGCGGACAGAAGCTGGCGCGTTCGCCGCATCGTTCCAGCGGACGTACTGCCGCGCGCGCCAATATCAGCGTACACGAGCCGCGTCAGCCGCAGGATGTGGACACCATGTTCAACTTCTCGATGGAAGGCAACAACCAGCCGAGCGCACCGCGCTCTGACATTCCATTCGCCTGGGCACCCGGCTGGAACTCCCCGCAGGCGTGGAACAAATTCCAGGATGAAGTCGGCGGCAAACTGCGTCACGGCGATCCCGGCGTGCGTTTGTTCGAAGCGGCGGCAGGTCAGCTTGCGTGGTTTAGCCAGGTGCCGAACGCGTTTACACGCAGCGGCGGCTGGCGCGTTGCGCCTTACTACAACCTGTTCGGCAGCGAAGAGATGTCACAGCGTGCGCCGGTTATGCAGCAGCGCATGCCGCAGCCGGTGGTGGTCATCAATCCGGCAGATGCCGCCAAGCTCGGCGTTAACGTCGGTGCGGCGCTAGAACTGAGCTGTGCCGGTGAGACGCTACGCCTGCCGGTACGTTTCTCCGAAGCGCTACAGCCGGGGCAGGTAGGTTTACCGCTTGGTATGCCGGGCATTCCGCCGTTCCTGTCCGGCGCTGATATTGACACTCTGCGGGAGGCGGCACAATGAGCTGGTTAACACCGGATGTTATCGATATTTTGCTGGGCGTACTGAAGGCGGTTGTGATCCTGCTGGTCGTGGTGATTTGCGGTGCCTTTATGAGCTTTGGCGAACGCCGTCTGCTCGGCCTGTTCCAGAACCGCTATGGGCCTAACCGCGTCGGCTGGGGCGGCTCGCTACAGCTGGCGGCGGATATGATTAAAATGTTCTTTAAAGAGGACTGGGTTCCGCCGTTTACCGATCGCTTCATCTTTACGCTGGCGCCGGTTATCGCCTTTGTTTCGCTGCTGTTGGCTTTTGCCATCGTGCCGGTCAGCCCCACCTGGGTGGTGACCGATCTGAATATCGGGCTGCTGTTCTTCCTGATGATGGCGGGTCTGGCGGTCTACGCGGTACTGTTTGCCGGTTGGTCAAGTAACAACAAATACTCGCTGTTAGGTGCGATGCGCGCATCCGCTCAGACGCTGAGCTACGAAGTGTTTCTTGGTCTGTCGCTGATGGGCGTCGTGGCGCAGGCGGGATCGTTCAATATGAGCGATATCGTTAATAGCCAGGCGCACCTGTGGAACATCGTCCCGCAATTCTTCGGCTTTATCACCTTCTGTATTGCTGGCGTTGCGGTGTGTCACCGCCATCCCTTTGACCAGCCGGAAGCGGAGCAGGAGCTGGCGGATGGTTACCACATCGAATATTCCGGCATGAAGTTCGGTCTGTTCTTTGTCGGTGAATATGTGGCGATTACTACGGTTTCTGCGCTGATTGTGACGCTGTTCTTCGGCGGCTGGCACGGACCATGGCTGCCGCCCTTTATCTGGTTCGCGATTAAAACGGCCTTCTTCATGATGATGTTTATTCTGATTCGTGCCGCGCTGCCGCGCCCGCGCTATGACCAGGTAATGTCCTTCGGCTGGAAAGTTTGTCTGCCGTTGACGCTGTTGAACCTGCTGGCGACTGCCGCAGTGATTCTGTACAACGCGCAGTAAAGGGGTTGTAACCATGACATTAAAAGACATTATTGTCGGTTTCGGCACCCAGGTACGTAGTATCTGGATGGTAGGCACGCACGCCTTCGCCAAACGCGAAACCCAAATGTACCCGGACGAGCCGGTTTATCTGCCGCCGCGCTATCGTGGACGCATCGTACTGACGCGCGATCCGGATGGCGAAGAGCGCTGTGTTGCCTGTAACCTCTGTGCTGTCGCCTGCCCGGTTAGCTGTATTTCGCTGCAAAAGGCGGAAACCAAAGATGGTCGCTGGTATCCGGAATTCTTCCGCATTAACTTCTCCCGCTGCATCTTCTGCGGCATGTGTGAAGAGGCCTGTCCGACGACGGCGATCCAGCTAACGCCCGATTTCGAGCTGGGCGAGTTTAAGCGTCAGGATCTGGTATACGAGAAGGAAGACCTGCTGATTTCAGGGCCGGGCAAATACCCGGAATATAACTTCTACCGTATGGCAGGTATGGCGATCGAAGGGAAAGACAAGGGCGAAGCGGAAAACGAAGCCAAACCCATCGACGTCAAAGGCCTGTTGCCTTAAGGAGCCCGGCATGGAACTTGCGTTTTATCTTTGTGGTCTGGTGGCGGTGTTAACCACGCTGCGCGTGATTACCCACACCAACCCGGTACATGCGTTGCTGTACCTGATTATCTCGCTGTTAGCGGTCGCTGGCGTGTTCTTTTCGCTTGGCGCTTATTTCGCTGGCGCGCTGGAGATTATCGTTTATGCGGGCGCCATTATGGTGCTGTTCGTCTTTGTGGTGATGATGCTCAACCTCGGCAAAGCGGTGCAGGACCAGGAGAGCCGCTGGCTACAGCCTTCACTGTGGATCGGGCCTGGCCTGGTATCGCTGCTGCTGTTGCTGGTCATGGTTTACGCCATTATGACCGCTAACGATCAGGGCATTGACGGCACGATGATCGATGCGAAAGCGGTCGGCATCAGCCTGTTTGGTCCTTATGTTCTGGCGGTAGAGCTGGCCTCAATGCTGCTGTTGGCGGGCCTGGTGGTCGCCTTCCATATCGGACGTGAAGATCGTCATGGCGAAATCTTAAGTAACCGCGTCAGCGACGCGGCGACAGCGAAAAGTAAGGAGGAGCGCGTATGATCCCTCTGCAACATGGATTGATTCTGGCAGCCGTGCTGTTTGTTCTCGGCTTCACCTCGCTGGTGCTGCGCCGTAACCTGCTGTTTATGCTCATCAGCCTGGAAATCATGATTAATGCCGCAGCCCTGGCGTTAGTGGTGGCGGGAAGCTACTGGGGGCAGGCGGATGGTCAGGTGATGTATATCCTGGCGATCAGTCTCGCCGCGGCGGAAGCCAGTATCGGCCTTGCGCTGCTGCTGCAACTTTACCGCCGCCGTCAAACCCTGAACATTGACACAGTAAGCGAGATGCGCGGATGAATCTTCTCTACTTAACCATACTGCTGCCGCTAATCGGCTTTGTGCTGCTGGCGTTCTCTCGTGGCCGCTGGTCTGAAAACCTGTCGGCGACCGTGGGCGTCGGTTCGGTGGGACTGGCGGCGCTGGTCACGCTCTATGTTGGCATTGATTTCTTTGCCAACGGACAGGCGCTGTTTACCCAGGCGCTCTGGACCTGGATGCAGGTTGGCAACTTTAATATCGGCGTTACGCTGTCGCTCGACGGGCTCTCGCTCACCATGCTGTCGGTGGTAACCGGCGTCGGTTTCTTTATTCATATGTTCGCCTCCTGGTATATGCGTGGGGAAGAGGGCTATTCGCGCTTCTTCGCCTATACCAACCTGTTTATCGCCAGCATGGTGGTACTGGTGCTGGCGGATAACCTGATGCTGATGTATCTCGGTTGGGAAGGGGTAGGCCTCTGCTCTTATCTGCTGATTGGTTTCTATTACACCAATCCGAATAACGGCAAGGCGGCGATGAAAGCCTTTATCATCACCCGCGTCGGTGACGTATTTCTCGCCTTCGCGCTGTTCATCCTCTACAACGAGCTGGGCACGCTGAACTTCCGCGAGATGGTGGAGCTGGCACCGGCGCATTTTGCGGCGGATAACCACATGCTGCAATGGGCAACGCTGATGCTGCTGGGCGGCGCGGTAGGTAAATCTGCACAGCTGCCGTTGCAGACCTGGCTTGCCGATGCGATGGCCGGTCCGACGCCGGTTTCCGCGCTGATCCACGCTGCCACCATGGTAACCGCAGGTGTCTATCTGATCGCCCGTACGCACGGTCTGTTCCTGATGACGCCAGAGGTGCTGCATCTGGTGGGCATTATCGGCGCGGTGACGCTGGTGCTGGCGGGTTTTGCCGCGCTGGTACAGACCGATATCAAGCGTGTGCTGGCTTACTCAACCATGAGTCAGATTGGCTACATGTTCCTGGCGCTGGGCGTGCAGGCGTGGGATGCGGCGATTTTTCACCTGATGACCCATGCGTTCTTCAAGGCACTGCTGTTCCTCTCATCTGGTTCGGTGATCCTTGCCTGCCATCACGAGCAGAACATTTTCAAAATGGGTGGCCTGCGTAAAAGCATCCCTCTGGTTTATGTCTGCTTCCTGGTGGGCGGTGCCGCGCTGTCTGCGCTGCCGTTGGTCACCGCAGGCTTCTACAGTAAGGATGAAATTCTGTTCGGCGCGCTGGTTAACGGTCACGTTAATCTGATGGTTGCCGGTCTGGTGGGCGCTTTCCTGACCTCGATTTACACCTTCCGCATGATCTTTATCGTCTTCCACGGCGAGGAGAAAATTCATGCGCACGCGGGCAAAGGCATTACGCATCATCTGCCGCTGATCGTGCTGCTGGTGCTTTCTACCTTCGTTGGCGCGCTGATCACGCCACCGCTGGCGGGCGTCTTGCCGCAAAGCGAACATGGCGAAACGGGCAAAATGGCGCTGGAGATCGCTTCCGGCGTGGTGGCAATCGTCGGCATCCTGATCGCAGCCTGGCTGTGGCTGGGTAAACGCACGCTGGTAACCAGCATAGCGCGTAGTGCGCCGGGTCGCTTCTTCGGCACCTGGTGGTTCGCTGCCTGGGGCTTTGACTGGCTGTATGACAAAGTTTTCGTACAGCCTTATCTTGGCGTCGCCTGGCTACTGAAGCGCGATCCGTTGAATGCGCTGCTGAATATTCCGGCGCTGGTTTCCAGGCTGGCAAATAAAAGCCTGGTGGTCAGTGAAAATGGCTATCTACGCTGGTATGTCGCCTCAATGGGCGTCGGCGCGGTAGTGGTGCTGGCGCTGATGCTGACGCTGTAAGGTTAGTGAGCGGGAGGCGGCATGCTGCCGCGTCCCACCCGATAAGCTTGTGAAAAAACCTGAGGTTGGGTGCGCCGGTAACTGTTACCGGCGGCTCATCCAGGACTAGAAAAGGGACCGTAACCGCCATGTTATTACCTTGGCTAATTGTTATCCCGTTTGTCGGTGGCTTTCTCTGCTGGCTGGCTGAGCGCTTAGGTGCCAGAACGCCACGCTGGATCGCACTGATTACAATGGGTCTGACGCTGGCGCTTTCACTGCAACTTTGGTTGCAGGGAGGCTATACACTGACCCAGGCCGCTGGCATTCCGCAGTGGCAGTCTGAGTTTTCCGTTCCCTGGATTCCGCGCTTCGGCATCAATTTTCATCTGGCGCTGGATGGGCTCTCGCTGCTGATGGTGGTGCTGACCGGTCTGTTAGGGTTGATGGCGGTGCTCTGCTCCTGGAATGAGATCGAGAAATATCAGGGCTTTTTTCACCTCAACCTGATGTGGATTCTGGGCGGCGTAATCGGCGTGTTCCTGGCAATCGACCTGTTCCTGTTCTTCTTCTTCTGGGAGATGATGCTGGTGCCGATGTATTTCCTCATCGCGCTCTGGGGTCACAAGGCATCAGACGGTAAAACCCGTATTACCGCCGCTACCAAATTCTTCATCTATACCCAGGCGAGCGGCCTGGTCATGTTGATTGCCATTCTGGGCCTGGTATTCGTGCATTATCGCGCGACCGGCGTCTGGAGCTTCAACTATGAAGTGCTGCTGCAAACGCCGATGTCGCATACGGTTGAATATCTGCTGATGCTGGGCTTCTTTATCGCCTTCGCGGTAAAAATGCCGGTGGTGCCGCTGCATGGCTGGCTGCCGGATGCGCACAGCCAGGCACCGACCGCCGGTTCCGTTGACCTTGCAGGTATCCTGCTGAAAACCGCCGCTTACGGTCTGCTGCGTTTCAGCCTGCCGCTGTTTCCTAACGCCTCGGCGGAGTTTGCCCCTGTCGCCATGTGGCTGGGTATTATAGGTATTTTCTACGGCGCGTGGATGGCGTTCTCGCAGACCGATATCAAACGTCTGATTGCCTACACCTCGATTTCCCATATGGGCTTCGTGCTGATCGCTATCTATACCGGTAGCCAGCTGGCCTTTCAGGGCGCGGTGGTGCAGATGATCGCGCACGGTCTTTCGGCGGCGGCGCTGTTTATTCTCTGCGGTCAGCTTTATGAGCGTCTGCATACGCGCGATATGCGTAAAATGGGCGGCCTCTGGGCGCGCATTAAATGGATTCCGGGCCTGTCGCTGTTCTTCGCGGTGGCGAACCTCGGTATGCCGGGTACCGGTAACTTCGTCGGTGAATTTATGATTTTGACCGGCAGCTTTAAAGAAGTGCCGACCATTATCGTCATCGCTACCTTTGGCCTGGTATTCGCATCTGTTTATTCGCTGATCATGATGCAGCGTGCCTATTACGGCGCGCCGCAGTCGGAGACGCCGCTGCGCGGTATGTCTGCGCGTGAATTCATTATGATTATGGTGCTGGTGGTTCTGCTGGTGCTGCTGGGTATCTATCCGCAGCCGATTCTGGACACCTCACACGCTGCGATGAGCAACATCCAGCAGTGGTTTACCGCTTCAATTTCAACTACAAGGCCGTAATTCGCCATGACAATAACTCCTCAACAACTGATCGCGCTGCTGCCGCTGTTGATCGTCGGATTGACGGTGGTGGTTGTGATGCTGTCCATTGCGTGGCGACGCAACCATTTTGTTAATGCGACGCTGACCGTCATTGGCCTCAATCTCGCGCTGCTTTCGCTCTGGTTTGTGGGTCAGGCCGGTCCGATGGACGTCACGCCGCTGCTGCGCGTTGACGGCTTCTCAATGTTCTACACCGGTCTGGTAATGCTGGCGAGCCTGGCGACCTGTACCCTGGGTTATCACTGGCTACAGGGCTTCAGCGACAACTGCGATGAGTTCTATCTGCTGGTGCTGATCGCCGCGCTGGGTGGCGTGGTGCTGGCGAGTGCTAACCATATGGCCTCGTTGTTTATCGGGGTTGAATTGCTGTCGCTGCCGCTGTTTGGTTTGATCGGCTACGCCTTTCGCCAGAAACGCTCGCTGGAAGCGGCGCTGAAATATACCATCCTGTCGGCGGCGGCCTCGTCGTTCCTGCTGTTTGGTATTGCGCTGCTTTACGCTGATTCTGGCAGCCTGAGTTTTGTTGCGTTAGGCAAGAGCCTGACCAACAGCATGTTGCATCAGCCGCTGCTGCTGGCTGGTCTGGGGATGATGATTGTGGGACTGGGCTTTAAACTGTCGCTGGTGCCGTTCCACCTCTGGACGCCGGACGTTTATCAGGGTGCGCCTGCACCGGTTTCCACCTTCCTGGCGACCGCCAGCAAAATCGCCATCTTTGGTGTGCTGATGCGTCTGTTTATGTATGCACCAGTTACCGACAGCGAAGCGGTACGTAACGTACTGGCGGTTATCGCCGTGGTTTCCATTCTGTTTGGTAACCTGCTGGCGATAAGCCAGAGCAATATCAAGCGTCTGCTGGGTTATTCTTCTATCTCCCACCTCGGTTATCTGCTGGTGGCGCTGATTGCGGTGCAGTCACATCAGATGTCGCTGGAAACCGCAGGCGTCTACCTCGCAGGCTACCTGTTTAGCAGCATTGGCGCGTTCGGCGTGGTCAGCCTGATGTCCAGCCCGTACCGTGGTCCGGATGCCGATTCGCTTTACTCCTATCGTGGGTTGTTCTGGCACCGCCCAATACTGTCGGCGGTAATGACAACCATGATGCTGTCGCTGGCGGGTATTCCGCTGACGCTGGGCTTTATCGGTAAGTTTTACGTGATCGCGCTGGGCGTTAGCGCCTCGCTGTGGTGGTTAACCGGTGCGGTAGTATTAGGCAGCGCCATTGGCCTTTACTACTATCTGCGCGTTACCGTCAGTCTCTACCTCAGCCCGCCGGAGCTGCATACTCGTGATACGCCCGCTAACTGGGGCTTTACCGCCGGTGGTGTGGTGGTCCTGATTTCAGCGATTCTGGTGTTGCTGTTGGGTATCTATCCGCAGCCGCTGATTCGCCTGGTGCAGATGGCGCAGCCGCTTATGTAACTCAAAAAAACCATACTGGCCCCGTAGCGATACGGGGCTTTTTTTTGCCCATCGTATTTTACTTCCCGCCGATCCAGAGAAAAGTTAACTATTTCTGTCCACAGGTAACATTGTCCCCTTATATCAGGCATGGATAATAATTTCCCTTGTCTGACAGCCAATTCCATTAATCCATAGCGCCGTGGATGCGGTTTTTTCATTTTCGACTGCCGCTCTGGTGGCTGGTGTCGCCGCTAATAGCAGAACCTTTTTTGGCTTCATTGCTTATCTTTCTGTCCGCCGCCATTTGGCAAAAAAACTGCTACGTGTGGGTAATAAGGCGACCGGATGTGCCCTGTTGTTTTTTCGCAGAATGGCATTGAGCCTGAAACATTGAGCAAATCATTTTTCCGTCATTAAGGAACGCATTTTTTTGATGGAACAGGGTTGATGAAGAAGGCCGTTTAATAAAGCAACCGCAGGGAGCAAAACGCGATGGGAAGTGACTACCTGGCCGCCAAACTCGACGATCCGCTGGTGCATTCCTCGTGGTTCGCCGATTTTATGGGCGGTGTGGTTAAAGGGGCGATCTACGCGGCCGTCGGGGTAGGTGTGGTGGCGCTGCTCGGGCCTGTAGGGGGCTTCCTGGCGGCGATGGCGTTTGGTTTTATCTTTGGCGAGGCGGTGGATGCGTTAGCCGATTTTGCTGGCGAGTTAACGGATAAAGCGTTAGAGGCGTTGGGCCTGAAAGGTCCGCCGGACGGCATTATCACCAGCGGCTCGCCGGACGTCAGAACCAAAGGCAAACCGGCGGCGCGCGCCGCGGGAAAAATCCCGGCGGAGGTGATACGGGCCGAACTGGAGGCGGAGCGGGCGAACCCTTCGCCACAGTCCCCTGAAGCGCTGGCCATCGCCGGACGCACGCTGGAGCGCGCGGCGTCGCTTGCCCGCTTAGTGACGGGCATAACGGCGGGAAAAGCCATTGCCGGCTGGCTGACGGGCGATAAGGAAAAAGAACCGCCGCCCGATCCGGATGCGCCGAAGCCGGTTCCCTCGCCGGAAAGCCCTGTATGGGAGAGCGTGATTTCTCCGGTGGTGACCGCGAAGCACCCCTACGCCAGCCCGGCAGATCACGACACCATCGCATGCAGGAAGGGCCACGTTTTCTCCGGCAGCGGGCTTTATCTGGCCGAAGGCTCGAAAAAGGTCTTTATCAACAGCCAGCCCGCCTGCCGCAACGACGACCGCAGCACCTGCGAGGCGAAAATAAAACACGGGCAGCAGGGGGCCAGGGTGCGTATCGGCGGGCCGACGGTCACGGTACGCGATATTCACAGCGGCAAAAACCCGCTGGCTGCCTTTATGGGGGAAATCGTCGGGTCGCTGGGCGTGGCGATGGTTGCTTCCGGCGGGCGCATGTGCACGCGTTCGCTCGCCTGCGCGCTGGCCGGAGAGGTGGGCAGCGCGCTGCTGGGCTACGCCGCCGGGATGCTGGGCGAGGGGGCCGCGCGGATATTCAGCGAGGCGACCTCGCGCGGTTATCCGGTGCATATCCCCACCGGGGCAAAAATCCTGGCGGGCGAAGAGGAGTGCGATTTCACCCTCGACGGCCGGCTGCCGCTGGTCTGGCAGCGCCTCTACAACAGCCGCAACGACGCCGCCGGGGCGCTGGGCCGGGGCTGGACGCTGCCGCACGAGTATTTCCTGACGCTGACGCCGGTGGCGGACGAGCCCGCGGCGACGGAGGTGACCCTCACCGACCGCAGCGGACGCGTCCTGGGGCTGGGGGCGCTGGTGCGCGGCCAGGGCGTGCACTACCCCGACGAGGGCTTCCGGCTCTGGCGCAGCCTGCAGGACGTCTACATGCTGGAGGACGACGACGGGCTTTACTCGGTGTTTGAGCCCGACCCGCAGGCGGCGGGGCGGCTGCGGCTGGCGCAGCAGCTTGACCGCCACGGTTACGCGCTGCTCTACCGCTACAACCACGCCGGCCAGCTCACCGCCATCCACGACGACGCTTACGAGGTCAGCCTGCGGCTGCACTGGCATCCGGCGCTGAACCGGCTCGCGGAGGTGTGGCTGCTGACCGACGATGGCGAGCGGCGGCTGGCGGGCTATGCGTATGACGCGGCGGGCAGCCTGGCGGCGGTCACCGACGCCGACGGGCGCGTCACCCGTCGCTTTGAGTACGACCCGGCGCACGGCTGCATGACCGCCCATCACTATGCGGGCGGGCTGAGCGCGCACTACCGCTGGCGACGGCTGCCGGTGTTCAACGCGCAGGTACAGGGGGAAGAGGAGGCGTGGTACGTCACGCAGCACTGGCTGGAAGAGCGCGGGCGGGCGCTGGAGCATTATGAATTTGACTACTGCCCGCAGGAGTACCGCGCCGGCGTGACGCGCCGCGACCGTGGCACCACCCACCACCGCTGGGACCGGCTGGGACAGATAACGGACTACACGGACGAGACGGGCGCCCGCTGGACCTTTGACCGGGACGATGCCTCCAGCCTGATTTCCCTCATCACGCCGTCGGGCGACGAATTCCGTATGGAGTATGACGAACGCGGCAACCCCATCGCCTGGATTAATCCGCTGGGCGAAAAAGAGACGCAGACCTGGGTGGAGGACCTGTCGCTGCCGGTGCTGCACACCTTTGCCGACGGCACGCAGGAGTACCGCGAGTATAACGAACAGGGAGACCTGACGGCGCTGCGCGACCGCGAGGGCGGGCTGACCCGCTTTTACTATGACGGCCAGGGCAACCCCGTGCGCATCGTGGACGCGGCGGGCAATGAAACCCGGCTGGAGCACAACAGCCGCGGGCAGCTTATCAAACGCTTCGACTGCTCCGGCTACCTGACGCGCATTTTCTATGACGAACTGGGACGGGTGGAGCGCATCAGCGACGCGGCGGGCCGCGACGTGTCGTGGCAGCGCAGCGCCGCCGGGCTGCTGCTGGCGGAGACGCTGCCGGGCGGCGGGCGGCGCGAGTACGGCTATGATGCCGCAGGGCGGCTGAGCCACGTGCGCGACGAGGGCGGACGGGTGAGCCGCTTTACCCGCAACGGGCGCGGCCAGGTGACGGAGCTGGTCAGGCCGGACGGCACGCGGCTGCGCTGTGACTACGACGACGCGGGGCTGCCCGCGGTGCTGTTTAATGAAAAGGGCGCGGCATGGTACTTCCGCCACGACGTGCGCGGGCGGCTGACGGAGGAGACGGACTGGTCCGGGCAGCGCCGCACCTGGCGCTACGATGCGCAGGGCAGGCCGGTGGAAACGGTGCATTACCCTTATCCGGGCGCGCAGGACGAGCCGCCGCTGACCACGCGGCTGACGTGGGACGCGCTGGACCGGCTGACGGGCAAAACCACGGCGCGGCACCATACCCGCTATGACCATCAGGGCGGCACGTTGACGGTGGAGCGCTTCGCGCTGGCGGAGTGGCAGCAGGCGCAGCGGGAAGGGCGCGCCGCACGGTCGCAGGAGCGGCTGGCGTTTACCTGCAGCCCGGAGGGGCGGCTGACGGCGGAGGAGAACCGGGGCGGCCGCATCGCGCACCGTTATGACGTGCTGGGCAACCTGCTGGAGACGCGGCTGCCGGGCGGCGAGCGGCTGGCGTACCATTATTACGGCAGCGGCCACCTGCAGCAGCTGGACCTGCTGGCGGCGGGAGAGCGGCACGTTATCGCGGCGTACGGGCGTGACCGGCTGCACCGGGAAACCGCGCGCTCGCAGGGGGCGCTGTGGCAGCACGTGGTGTACGACGCGGTGGGGCGGGTCACCGAAAAGCGGATAAGCGCGGACGAGTCGGCCTGCGGCACCGCCCTGGCGGAAACGCGCTTTGTCTGGGACGCGGCGGGCAGCCTGGTGCGGCGCCGCTGGCAGGCGCGCGGCGGGGCGGCGGGACATTACACGGACCAGCGCGGGGCGCAGTACCGCTACGACAGCCGCGACCATCTGCTGAGCGCGCAGGATGAGGAGGGCACCCGGCGGTGGCACTATGACGCGGCGGGCAGCCTGCTGTCGCCGCAGGAGGAGAACATCCTGCACAACCGTCCGGGCCACAGCGGCACGGCGCGCTGCCGCTACGACGGCTTCGGGCGGCTGGCGGAGCGAACGGACAGGCGGCGTAACCGGACGGAGCGCTTTTACTACGACGACGAGCACCGGCTGGTGCGGGTGGCGTTCAGCGGGCACCCCGACTACCGTGAGGCGCGCTACCGCTACGACGCGCTGGGGCGACGCACCGGCAAGACGCTGACGCGCCACGACGGGCGGGAGGAGGAGACCAGATTTTTGTGGTGCGGGCTGCGGCTGTACGGCGAGCGGAGCGAAGCGTCACCGGAGACCGGCACGCTCTATATTTACAACGAAGGCGGCCACGAGCCCGTCGCGAGGGCGGAGCGGCAGGCGGGCGGCGGCTACCGGCTGTACTGGTACCGTACGGCGCTGAACGGGCTGCCGGAGTCGCTGCATGACCGGACGGGCCGCGCGGTGTGGCGGGGCCGCTGCGACGAGTGGGGGGCGCTGAAGCAGGAGAGCCGGTCCGGAGAAGGGGAAAGTCTGCGGCAGAATCTGCGCTTTGCCGGGCAGTACTTTGACCACGAAACGGGGCTGCACTACACTACCTTCCGCTACTACGATCCGGAGAACGGGCACTTTACCCAGCCGGATCCGATAGGGCTGGCGGGCGGGCTGAACCAGTACGCGTATGCGCCAAATCCATTGACGTGGATCGATCCGCTGGGGTTAACTACAGGTGGATGCGGTGTTACTAAAAGTAATAAAAATATTCTATATCATTACACTGACGATGATGGTTTAGCTGGTATATTAAAATCAAAAGAAATGCGTCCGTCTTTAAAAGCTAATAATCCCAAAGATGCCCGTTATGGGGACGGCCAATATTTTACCGATATTATTCCTGGAACCAAGACAAATGCTCAGTTATCGAGAACATTTGTTCGAATTCCGTTCTTAGGTGATAAATTCAAAAATTATATAGCAGTAGACGTCACAGGATTAGATGTGGTTAAAGGACGAGATGGTGTTTTTGTTATACTTAATGACGGAAACTTAAATATTAATGGAAGGGTTGTTGGTTTTGGAGTAAATGAATGAAGTATATAAAAGTGCATTGGGATCATTTATTTGATGATGAGCCTACTGAACTGTACAGTGAAATAGATGATAGCCGATATGAGGTTCGTAAGGTGGAAGTGTTTTCTACTGGAGAGTTAATTTTTTCCGATCAATCTACACCTAAAGATATTTCAACGTTGGGTGAATTACCGATTCCATCTTTAAATGAAATAAATAAAGATTCTCAATTTAAGGCAATATATATAGATGCCGATGAATTCGAAAATGTATGGATAAAAGCCATTAAAAAATAAATAAAAAGCCGGGAGTATTAAATCTTTCCGGCTTTTTATTATCTAACGAAACGGATATGGTGTTTATGGTTTATTCAATCTTGGGGCAACAGAATTTTATTACATTGATATTACCAATGACATTGAACGAAGGATGGGAAAACATATTAATTCAGGTAAGCTGATGCCTGGTTCCAGAATGCTGCCCATTGATGCAAATGTAAATTATGGAAAGGCCAGAGGCTACGAACAATATTACATCGAGGAATATAAAACCCGAACAGGGACGATAGGTGAAGATATGCCTCTACTCACCGTGGCAATAAATATAATTCCTTTGACCATAGCCGGACTGGTGTAAGGGGGCAAGCATTTGAGGCAGCTTATAACAGCAAGCAGAATGGTTTAGGTGGAAAAACAAAGGGGCGTGGATGAGTAATTTTAAATTTTGGGGGTTGGGATAAAAAGCCGAGAACAATGCTTCTTTATGTGTAACCCGGTGATATATTCTGTTTTAAGTTAGGGAAAGATGACTTTTGCTTTGGTAGAGTAATATCTAAAATAATAACTGGGCATGTTATTGAATAGTTTGATTGTATATCAGCCAGGTAAGAAATATCCGAGTAACAGATTAATGTAGAAAAAAGAATTCATTCGCCCATTGTTATTGATACTTATGGTTTATTTGATAAAAAAGTGTACAAACATGGTGAATGGAGAATAATAGGTCATCAGAGCAATTTTTCTCCTGTAGATATTGAGAATGTATATTTTACATACGGAATTGAAAATTCATGTAAGAAATTTGATGTTTTTGACAATGAAATTTTCATATCACAAGAAGAATCAATGTAATATCCAAAACTAGGTCCATATGGTGATTATGATATTAAAAACTTATTAAAAAAATCTAAAAATAAAGTCGGGATAGATTATCAAACTTTCCCGGTTTTTACCATTCAACTTTCTACTACTGTGACCCGAAGAACGGGCACTTTACGCAGCCGGACCCGATCGGGCTGGCGGGCGGGCTGAACCAGTACGCGTACGCGCCGAATGCGCTGACGTGGATCGATCCGTTAGGATTGAATAATTGTAATATTGTCAAAAGAGCGGTGACTCCCGAACAAATGGAGAGTATTCGTGCTGGTAATGGTATAACCAGAGCAACGCCTTATCACAGAACAACGCCGCCCCAACATGTTGCAGGTGCTCCGCATTCACGTGACCCTTGGATTTCTACTACCAGAAGCCAGGCGTCAGCAGAGTATTTCGCTACTCATGGCGGGACTCGTCCGGCAAACCCTATTATAGAAATTGATTTATCTAAAATACCGCAAGAGAGAATATTGGATGTTTCAACAGTTCAAAAAGCTACTGAAAATTTACAAACACCGTTTACTCGAAATGCTGCCGCAGCACATCAGGAAGTTTTGATATTTGGGGAGATTCCGCATGAAGCCATCATATTTAAATAGGTGAGTTATGTTGAATGAAGTAAAGGAAAAAATAATTGACAATAATTTCGTTAATGATATTAGAATTAGTATGAATTTTAATGTCGATGAGTATAATAAATTGATATCTAACCTAAAAATTCTTTCCAGTCTTTTGAAAAATGAGAGATTTATAGATAAGGAGTTAGCTTTATATTTATACGAAATGCCTCAAATGATAAGAAATGCATATGCTAGTTTTGATAAGTGTGAAAACAAACCAGAAATAGCATTAAGTTTAGAAGAGGCGTGGATCGAACTGGATTCATTAGTGATTAACTGTTTGAGCTGAATAAATTAAAGGCCGGAAAGATCCTTAAAACATCCTGGTCTTTTATTATTTAGCTTTCGTTCAATCCACTAAACAATTGTCCGGGCCACAGCGGGGAGGCGCGCTACTGCTACGACGAGCTGGGGCGGCGCACCGCCAAGACGCTGACGCGCCAGGGCGGAGCGGCAGGCGGCTACCGGCTGTACTGGTACCGTACGGCGCTGAACGGGCTGCCGGAGTCGCTACGACGAGTGGGGCGTGCTGAAACAGGAGAGCTGTACCGGAGAAGGAGAAAGTCTGCGGCAGAATCTGCGCTTTGCCGGGCAGGACTTTGACCACGAAACGGGGCTGTACTGCACTATCTTCCGCTACTGGGCATTTTACCCAGCCGGACCTGACAGGGCTAAAAGGCGGTTTAAACTGACCTGCCCATGATTAACTGACAGTAAAGATAAATTTTTTTTTATGCAAGAAGTGGATTCAAAATTTCTACATCACTTATTGATGAAAAAATCAATGAAATATAATTATGGATAATTTATACATAATTTTCATGCCAAATTTTAAAGGATTGCCCAGTGAAAAAAATAAACTTTTTAGCATGTGCTCTTCCTGCAATATTGTTAATGGGATGTGTGGCTAAACCACCAATTGCAACAGAAAGTGAAATGAAAGAGGCTGCTGCCTTTACTTTGAATGTCGATGCTTCTCAGGTAGCGATTTCCGATATAAGCCAAAATGGTGTAAAAACTAATTTTGTTGCAACCGTAGGAAAAAAAGCGCACCGCTGTTATGTGACTAAAGCCGCAGAAACAAAACTTTATGGCCTGATACCACTAGGAGACGGCAGTACGGTTTCTGATGCTATTTGTGCTGGTGGAAATGGAAATTCGGTTTCTGGTAGTAAAACATGTGACGCGTTGTCAAAAAAAGCGGGACGTTGTTGAGTTGTTGATTAATAAAAATAAGTGAGCGCTATCAAAAGAGATAGCGCGAACCTGTAAATCATCCTGTGTAACTGCCACTGTAAGCATCCCGCATAATCGTGCCATTCACATTCAGAGATTATTCGACATAAACAATCTACCAATGAAGGAGATCGCCAGGCGTAAAGCCCGTTTCCGGGTGCTCGACGGGATCGTGGCAAGCGGCGACTGTACGGCGAACGGAACGGCACCGGAGACCGGCACGTACTATTTTATAAAGGAGTTGGCGAGTTGGTGGCGGTAGTCAGGAAGGCGGCTACCGGCTGTACTGGTAGGCGGTGCTAAACGTGCTGTATTACAGCAAATACTACAATCCAAAAAAAGCATAAAAGCCAGCAGCGTGCATGCTGCTGGCGATAAAACCAAATGCTATTTTCGGTAATTCCTTATTTTAACAGCTGCGGCTCCCAGTCTGTGAAAATGGCCTGTAGGTTGTATTGCTGTGCTGCCGTTTCAGTCAGCTGATAGCGTTCGCCACCCTGAGCCGCGCCTGGCCCACGGTTTTCAAACTCCCAAAAACGGCTGTCTTCGGGATAAAACCACTGTTTTTCTCCAGCTTTATTCTTACCGGACATTTTGTCCCAGCCGTAGATATGGTCGTCGATTTCGCAGTTGATAAAGGCTGCCAGCCCGATAGCGTTTGGATCGGCGTAGCGCCCATCCTCAAACTGTGTGGTGGGATGCCATGGACGCCCCAGCGCAAAACTCTTCGCCGGCACACCTTTCTCTTTGAATAATCTGCTGTTAAAGAAAATTAGCCCATACTGCTGCGTTGAGGGCGTAGAGGGGGCGGTGATATAGCCAAGCGGTGGTGCGATATCGCTACGTCCACGTGCGACAATGTCGCATCGATCAAATACCGCAATGCCGGAGCCGAAGATAAAGTCGACGTGACCGCTTATACGGCAGTCGGTAAAGTAGCTGCGGCTACCGCTTTTGCTGTAAAAGGTGTCCTGAAAGCCTTCCAGCGTCACCTGACGGAAGCGGGCTTTATCGACGTTTTCTGCCACCATCAGCGCTACGGCCTGGGTATCCTTCAGCTTGCGAGGATCGCCTGAGGGCAGGGCAGCATTAGCAGGAAAATCAAAGCTGTTGCGAATGGTCAGATTTTCAAGCGTTACGTTGCTGGCGCGTATTTCCACGGTGCTGGTGCGCGAGGTACCAAGCTTCTTGCCGTTGCTGTCCAACGCCCCGGCGGGCGTATTCGCTTCAATCTGCGTCTCTTCACGCGATTGGCCAATCAGCGTTACCGGTTTATCAATGACCAGCCGCTCCTGCCAGCGTCCTGATTTGATCAGGATACGCCACGGCGTGCCGCTTTCCGGCGCAGCCGCCAGTGCCTGAGCGATAGTGGCATATTCTCCTGACTGTGGCGTCGGGGAAACGACGGCGTTCCATTCCGTCGCCTGAGCGCTACAGGCGGTAATACTCATGCCTGCCATTAGCGCGGCAACACAGAAAAATTGCTTCATTAGCTTCTCCTTAGGGTTTCAGTTTGTCAGCCAGCGCGTTGAGCGCTGTGTTCTGACGAATCTGTTCAGCAACAATAGCGGCAACGGCCTCCGCGCCTTTCTGCTGGAAATGGGTAGCATCTGGGTTGCTGCGAATGCCCGCTTTTTGGGTTTTATACCAGGGATAGCGCGGATCGTTAGGATCGACTGCCAGCCAGTAATCCATCCAGTCATGTGCATGGGCGTTAGCAAAGGCGATGGTTTCCCGCTCCAGCTCAATCAGCGGAACGCTGTTACGGCTGGCTGTCTGTCGAATGGTCGCGACATAATCACCGCTAAAGCGGTAGCCCGGCTTATTCTTCGTAACGTGGCTGCTCACCACCACATCCTGCGGTCCTTGCTGAAAAGCGATTTTACCAGCCGCGTTTTTTACCCTGGTGGTTGGGGTAAACAGCACCGGCGTCGCACCCGCCTCGCGTGCCAGATTGATGTAGCGCTCCAGCGAATGCTGGAATGACATATCCGGGCGGCCTTCAGGATGCTGCGGCTTGCCCTGAGCATCGTTGGGGTAGGTGCAGAGGTTTTTCACGTCGGATGTGCCACGTAGCGGCTTGTCGCCGTTGCAGTTCTCATCGTTATGACCGTGGGCGATAAAAATATAGTCGCCGGGCTGCAAAAAGCGCCCCATCTGGTGATACCAGCCTTCGTTATAAAAATCGCGACTGGAGCGTCCGGCACGAGCACCGTTTAGTACAACTACGTCGCTGTCATCACGAAACTGCTGCTGAAAAACCTGTCCCCAGCCCATGCGCGGCAAACGCTGAACTTCATAGGTAGCGGCGGTGGAATCGCTAACGATCAGGATACGCGTTTTTGCCTGTAAAATTGCCTGACGATCGTTTAATGCCCGCTGTAGATCAAGCGGCTCCCAGGCTCCCTCTTTCTCCAGACCGGCTATGGGGCGAAATGCGATATCGGTCAGCACTGCGCCACTCGCTTCGCCGCTGTTATTATCGTAACCGCGGGTATGATTAATCACCGACAGCAGACGTGTCATACCATCACCCGGCTGAACCGGCGTGCTAATCGGATCGATCTGCTCCGCCCGCATCCCCAACTGCTGTAGCGCTGCCTGCATCCCAGCGCGGAAATTGGCCAGCGGCGCGGTCAGAAGTTCGGCATTGAGCTTCGCGGGCGTACCCCGTTCCACCCATTGCTGAGGGCCGATATAACCCAGTTTGCTCGCTACTTCCGTCACCATCCGGTCAGTAAAAGGCGTAATGTTCGCAGTATTAATACCGTCCTGTTTAACATTCAGCAGTAGTGAGGCCATACAGCGGGCGCGGCGGATATCGCTGTTAATGCAATCGATTGAAGTACCGCCTTCCGGTAGTGCGCTATTCATCGCGGACAGGGTAAACGGTGGCGTCAGCGTATCCACCTCCAGCGAATAGCGCCCATCCGCTGCGGTTGTCGTTGTTAGCTGTTTACCGTTACTGTCAATGACGCTAACCTGCGCGTCGGCAAAAGGCACTTCCGCCACCACCATTCCCTGCAACAGGGTAGCGGCATTGGCCATCGCCGGTAGCGCACACAGCAGCGTCAGGTTTTTCACGGGAAAGTTCATCTTGGTTCTCCAGACAGGTAAAGAAATCAGAAGCGATAGGTGAAGCCCGCTTTTAACAGCACCTCACGCCCATCATTGACTTTACTTTTCGCCACGTCTTCGGCCCCCAAATTCAGCTGTAGGCGCGGGAAGATGTTCCAGTCAATATCAATATCATGTTGATAATCATGTTTTTTATTATCAGCGAGGATGTAATCTGCCTGATAGTAATAGGCTTTACAGGAGAGCGTCAGATTATCCAACGGCTGGTAATTAATCCCGGCCTCGATACGATGACGATGGCGGTTCTGCTCATCCTCTTTGGCGACGGCACGGGTAATTTTGCGGTAGTCGTAGCGATACTGGGTATAGAGGGAAACCGGAGTGGCCACCTGCCATGCGAGCTTCAGGCCCGGCGTATAACGAGCACCCGCTTTTTGCGTATCGCTAATATCACCGCTGGTGCCTTCTCCGCTGGTACCGCCGGAATAAAAGCGAGCCTCAATATTAGGCGTCAGGGTGATCTGTGGAAAAAGTTGATAATCGTAGCCCACCTGAAGGGAATAGGCGTTAGAAACCACGTCATCCAGGGTGGCATCTTTATTTTTGTTATACAGGTGGATAGTAATATCTACCCAACCCCCATTGTCTGCCTGATGCAGAATACCGAATTTTTCGCTGTGAAAGTGATTTTCACTGGCGTACTGATGCTGATAATGAATAAAGGTTTCAGAGGCCAGCGCGGCGCTGCTTAATAAAGCAACGTTAACTAAACATGTTGCCAGGAAGAGATTCTTTTTCATACCGATTACGCTCGCTAAAAATGTTATTATTTAAATTTATATTTAACGCCGATTTTAAATTTACCCTGACGTGATTTAGAGGTGTTGGAAACGGAGACGTCATCAATTTCAAGATAGGGCTGCCACTGTTGCCAGGAATACTGAATTTTAAACTGGTGTTCGTAATCGGTTTTACCATCTCTGTAAACGCTGTAACGGTTACTGGTAAATACACCGTTTTTGTATGTCCAGGAATCGTTAAGATTATCGCCAACGTAGAGGTTAAAAACGTATCCCAGCGAGAGGTTAGGGATACCGTTCCAGCTAATACCGGTATCGATACGGTGGCGTGCCGTATCCGATTTGGCACGATATTTTTCGCCAGCGTAGCCATATTTATCGCTTTTGCTAATGGTTTTATAGCGTGAGCTGCGGGAAGGTTTTTTTATCTCATAGCGATAACGGGCGTAGGTGGACCACTTTTTATTGATGGAGTAAGTGTATTTTACGCCAGGCTGGTAGCCAACGGAGCTATTGCCGTATGACACTTCAAAGGAAGGCGTCAGGGTACTTTTTTTATCGTCGAATTTAAAATCTTTTTGAACGACGATGCCGCCAGAACCGCCCTGCATATCATCCCATGCAACATCGTAGTTTTTATTGCCTCCGGCAGCACTGGCGAATTTAATTTCATACTGCCATAACGATTTGGTTTTATGAATGAGTTTATAAGAATCACTGTGACGGCGATCCATCGTTTTGAAATTATGCTCGTACTGTAGAATGGTTTTTCCATCTGCGGCTAATAATGATGGAGAGATTATTAGCGCCAGTCCGGCTATTATGACGCTATCACCTTTAATTTTCATACCCCCTCCTGACGTGGGTGTTATTATACAAAAACGCTTTTTAACCCTGATGTATTGCATGTTGTCAGGCATCCATTGCAACAAGATGCGTTGACGCGCTGAAAATATATTGCTGCAGTAACTGAAATTACTATGAGTTGCAGCCGCAGCCCGGACGCGCTTTTCCGAATCCAGCAACTCTGGTCAAAGAGATATTCTGCTACCGCTGTGGCTACAGCTATTATTTATGTCCGCCCGACGATCCAGCCTCGCTAAATTGAGAAATAATTTAATTTGTGTTTAATTAATGTTGTTTATCAATCTTTCTGTTTTATGAACCGTATTTTCATTTATTTTGAAAAATCGTTCTGAGATGCCGATCTGATATTTGTAACAAGATGTGAAATAGCAAAATTCCTTGCTGATAAAGATAATCTTAAAGCGGAAAATAATTGAAAAAATGTTTAATAACATGAGGTTGTGATTGTTTTCCATTTTGGGAGACGTGCTGACCTGTGGTTACAGATAAAACGCATGCGTATAATGCATAAACTTTTTCCTGGTATAACTGCCGTCGCCTCAGGGTAATAAAATGAATTAACAAGCCGAAATTGAAGAGCGTAAATAATTAATGCAATGTTAACGCCACGATAAAACCTGCAATCGTGGCTATCCTGCGCGTTACCGCCAGACTGATGCTACTCGTGCCCCATATCTCATACCTCAACGCGGCGTTACGTTATTGCGAGATCGGGTAGCCGTTTAGGTTGCTTCACTCATCATTAAGGTACGCTGGATGTTAATCAGTCCACGTTTCTGCATCGTGTGCTTACGCGACGTTGTTAGCCGTGTTTTAATATTATGGCTGCGATAAAAAACAGGATTTATGGTCTGGTGCGCCTCAGGCGGCGACACTGTTTGCGGAGGGATGAGTGTGGAATTAACCTGGTATGATTTGCACCATAGCGAGCTGAGCGTTCATCAGCTGTATGACCTTCTGGCACTGCGCAACCGCGTTTTTATCGTGGAACAGCAGTGCGCCTATGAAGATATCGACGGTCAGGATTTAGCGCGTGATAACCGGCATGTCTTTGCGCTCGGTGAAGGGCGATTGCTGGCCTGCGCGCGTCTGCTGTCGCCGCTGGACGATAACAGCCCGGTGACCATTGGACGTGTCATCGTTACCAGCGAGGCGCGTGGCCTGCGCCTCGGTTATCGACTGATGGAACAGGTGATGGTCAGCTGTCAGCGATATTGGCCCGATCGTCAGCAGGCGCTCTCCGCGCAGGCACATTTGCAGGCTTTTTATATGCGCCTCGGCTTTAAATCCGTTGGCGATATCTATCTTGAAGATAATATTCCACATATTGCGATGGTAAAATAGCCTGCGATCGGGCATAGCGGGCGGGGCCTTTACTCCGCCTGTGGCTTAGCGACTAAAGTCGGCAACTGCCTGTAGCGGCTTGCTGAGAAAGTTACGGGTTGCTTCATCCGCCAGGATGTTCTCTTTTCCTTATATCCGTTACCTGTGCAGTCATCGTTTCCGGTCCGTCATGGAGAGGCAATGAATCAGGCGGCAGCAATAAAAACGGCGAGATTATCTCGCCGCTATAATTAGCCTGCCGTCATCTGACGATCATCGATATATTTCCGCTGATCCGGCGGCGGTGGGAAATATTGATAAAGCCAGGTTTCGCTCAGCGTCTCCTCTCTGGAACGCAGGAACATACGCATTTCGACCGGGTCGGTAGCGTCACTGTTGGGATACCAGTCAAACAGAATGCGATAGCCGTTCAGCGGCTCCACATACAGAATTTCCACCTGCTTAATGGTACCGGCAGAGACGGTAATCACCGGCTCGATGCCCTTTGGCGCGGCAGCTTTCAGATCGCCATCGACAAAGTCTACGGCGAAGCGGCGACACCAGACATCCGGGAAGTGCTCGCCGGGCGCCCAGCCCTCCGGGAAGCCACCAATGCCGGAGCGGGTTGCTTTAACGCGCGCCAGTTCGCTGTGCACCGGCGGCAGGCCGCTCCAGTAAAGTTTGTACTGGAAGGCGAGCGTATCGCCCGCCTTAATCGGCTGCTCTGGCTGCCAGAAGCAGACGACATTATCCAGCGTTTCGCCGGTGGTGGGGATCTCCATCAGGTTGATTGCGCCTTTACCCCAGTGGCCTACCGGCTCGACCCACAGGCTGGGCCGCTTGTCATACCAGCCGATGACATCCTGATAATCTTCAAAATCATGGTTCAGTTGCAGCAGGCCAAAGCCGCGCGGGTTTTCATCTTCATAGGCGTTAAACTGTAGCTTGCGCGGATTATTCAGCGGGCGCGCAATCCACTCGCCTTTGCCGGTCCACATCGCCAGCCGGTCGGAATCATGAATCTGTGGATGATAGGTATTGCACATCCGGCGCTCGCTGTTGCCGCAGCTAAACATGCTGGTCATTGGCGCAATACCGAGCTGAGGAATCGCTTTGCGTGCGCAGAGGTGGTTTTCCACTTCCATCACCACACGCTTCGGCTCGCAGTGAATCACAAATTTATAGGCACCGGTCAGGCTGCTGCCGTCGAGCAGGGCATAAACGGTGAAGGTAGTGTCATCCGCTTTGGGCGTCTCAAACCAGAAGGCAACGAAATCGGGAAACTCTTCCTGTCCGCTGCTAAAGGTATTAACCGCCACGCCGCGTGCCGACAGGCCATATTGATAAGTCTCATCTACCGCGCGGAAATAGCTGGCACCGAGAAAAGAGACGATATCGCGCCGCGCCAGCTCCGGCTGTTTAAACGCACGGAATCCGGCGAAGCCAAGATCGGTTTTGCCTTCCAGCTGTTGGGTATCAACATTGGCGTTATGGTAGTTAAACAGCTCAGGCCGGAAGTGAATTTCCCGTGCCTCACGGCTGGCGGCGTCCACGCTGAACATACGAATGCGGCGCTTAAAGCCCATGCCAACGTGGAAAAACTGCACGTCCAGCTGGCGATTATCAATGCCGTTCCACAGCGAATGGTCTGCGTCATACTGAATAGCGTTGTAGGCCTGTGGCGTCAGGGTCGCCAGCGTATCAGGCAGCGGGCCGGGCGCGCCGCCCCAGGGTTTTTGCGCCATTTCGGCGGCTTTTTTCTTCAGCACCTCAAAGTCGAAGCGCGTCGCGGTACCGTCTGCGATGCCATCTTCTGCCCAGGCGGATTGCGCAAATAGCGTGGTCAGTCCGGACATACCGCTGACCGCAGCGAATGCCATTGACGTTTTCATAAACATTCTTCGATTCATGCCAGAAACGATTTCCTTGTGCTGAACGAGTTTGTAGTGACTGTCGTGCCGCTGAGCCCGTTTGCCACGGCGGGGCCAGGGCTACAGTCAGCTACGACAGGCGGGAGCGGTAAAAATTCAGTACGCAGAAAATTTATCAGATTAATCAAATAAAACTACGGATTTCACGCTGACGCTATCAGGCAATTCCTGGCGGCGCAGACGAGCGAGCGGCAGAAAACTGTCTATAGTTAGTGAACATGCATATGTTTTACACGGAGGAAGAAAATGGCTGTAACGACTGACCCGCAAGACAAGCGCGATCCGCTGCTGACGGAAGAGCCTCAGGTAGCCGGTGAGCCGCAGGAAACGCGTCTGGATGACGATTTAACACTGCTTACCGAAACGCTGGAAGAAGTGTTGAAATCCTCCGGCGATCCGGCTGATAAAAAGTATATCGAGCTGAAGGCCAGGGCGGAGCAGGCGCTGCACGATGTTAAACATCGCGTCAGCACAGCGTCTGATTCCTACTACTACCGTGCGAAACAGGCGGCCTACCGTGCGGATGATTACGTTCATGAAAAACCGTGGCAGGGTATCGGTATCGGCGCTACTGCCGGTCTGATCCTCGGCCTGCTGCTGGCGCGTCGCTAACCGCGCTGGTGCTTTACCGCCTCCGCATCCCCGGCGGAGGCGGGCAGCGCACAATAACCGCCCCAAACCTTGCTATCGCTGGATAAACATCCAGCAGAATACCCGGCAAAAGATTAGCCAAACTGTTCTGCATCAACATTCCACCCCGACGACCCTCTTACACTAATTACCTCTTTCTACTTAGGAGGTTCTGTGTATTCGCTCTCTGCCGCTTACGCTGCACTGCTGGCCCAGCTGGCTGACATTCACAGCGACGAAGCGGGCTGCCGCGCGCTTACCGTTCCCCTTGATGCCGCTGGGGATTCTCTTGCCTGGCTTAGCGCCCAGTCACTGCGCCCTCAGCTCTGGTGGCAGCATCGCTCAGGTCATGAGCAGGTGGCACTTTGCGGCGCTATCGCACGTTATCAAACGCTGTATCAGGCTGAACAGGCGTGCCGCCGCCTGCCGTCAAACTGGCGTATCTGGGGCGGTAACCGCTTTGAAGCGGCTAACAGCTTTTTCTTTCTGCCGCGTCTGATGTGGCGCCACGATCGCAGCGGCGATCGGCTGACGCTGTTTCTCTATAGCGAGCACAGCCTGCGTGAGGATGCCGATGTTGCCGTACGGTTTCTGCAACAGCTACGGCTGCCGCAGCCTCTGCCGACGCTGACCGCAAATTTACAGCGTCGTGATTGTCAGCCGGAACAGGCGGAGTGGTGCCAGCGCGTAGAAACCGCGCTGGCGACCATTGCTACCGGCGTGCTGGAAAAAGTGGTACTGGCGCGCAGCGCCGATCTGTTCTGGGATCGTCCGCTGCCGCCTGAAGCGCTGCTGGCGGCCAGCCGCCGCGTCAATCCGCGTTGTTATCAGGTAATGCTGCGCTTTGATGATGACAGCGCGCTGGTGTGCGCCAGCCCGGAGCGGCTCTGGCTGCGCCAGCAGAACGAACTGCTGACCGAAGCGCTGGCAGGCACTGTCGCCCGCGACAGCCAGCCCGATGTTGCCCGGCAGCAGGCGCAATGGCTGCTGCACGATCGAAAAAATCGCCGGGAAAATGGCCTGGTGGTGGAGGATATCTGCCAGCGGCTACGGCGCATGGTCAGCGGGCTGGAGGTGATGCCGGTTGAGCTGGTGCGGCTGCGTAACCTACAGCATCTGCGGCGGCGTATTCACGGCGAGCTGCGCAGCCGTAGCGATGCGCTCTGCCTGCAACGCTTACAGCCTACGGCGGCGGTAGCGGGACTACCACGTGCAGCGGCGCGGGCCTTTCTGCAACGCCATGAACAGCTAAATCGCGACTGGTATGCCGGTTCGCTGGGCTTTATTTCCCGTCAGAAAAGTGAATTTTGCGTCACGTTGCGCTGTGCCTGGCTATGCGGCGAACGGGTGCGGCTGTATGGCGGCGCTGGCATCGTCGCCGGTTCCGATCCGCTGCTGGAGTGGCAGGAAACGGAGAATAAAATGGCGGCGCTGGCGGCGTTGCTGCCCGGTGGAACCGCTGCCAGTCGTGCGGCGTCAGCGGAATCGCCTGCGGCAGCAGAGGTATCGTCTGCTGTCGTTGATGCCGAGTCATGATCCCGTCGCGCTGTACACCTGAGACTAACCCGATGCGAGATGCCGTTAACCTATTGGGAGAGGAATATGTCCGTCAGTAGCTTCAACCGCCGCTGGGCGGAGCTGATTATCGCCGTGCTGACGCGCCATCAGGTGCGTCATATCTGCATCGCCCCAGGCTCTCGCTCTGCGCCGCTAACGCTGGCGGCAGCCAGTCAACCCGCACTGACCTGCCATACTCACTTTGATGAGCGCGGCCTGGGCTTTTTGGCGCTGGGCCTGGCGAAAGGGCTAAACGCGCCGGTGGCGTTGATCGTTACTTCCGGCACTGCGGTTGCCAATCTGCTGCCAGCGGTGATTGAGGCGCAGCTTACCGGCGAGCGGCTGATCGTGCTGAGCGCCGATCGCCCGCCGGAGCTGATTAACTGCGGCGCGAACCAGGCGATTATCCAGCCGGGAATCTTTTCCCATTTTGCCCGCCGCTGCGATCTGCCGCGCCCGACGCCGGAAATTGACGCCCGCTGGCTGGCAGCCACGCTGGATGAGGCGATTGACGCTACACAAACGGGCGCGCTGCATATTAACTGCCCCTTTGCCGAACCGCTTTATGGTCCGGAAGATGATGCCTGGCGCGACTGGCTGGCGACGCTGGATGAATGGCCGCAGCAGGCGCATCCGTGGCTCAGCCACCACGGCCTGAGTGCCGTGACGCCGCAGCCGGACTGGGCCGGGTGGCGTGAAAAGCGCGGCGTGGTGGTTGCCGGACGTTTGCAGGCCGGGCAGGGCGTTTTAGTGGCGCAGTGGGCAGCAACGCTTGGCTGGCCGCTACTGGCAGACGTGCAGGCGCAAGCCGGTCAGCCGCTGCCCTGCGCCGATCTCTGGCTGAACAGTCCGCAGGCGCAGCAGCTACTGGGCCAGGCGGAGCTGGTAATACAGTTTGGCGCTAACCCGATTGGCAAACGGCTGTTGCAATGGCAGCAGCGGGCGCGTCCACGGCAGTGGTGGTTAATCGATCCGCTGCCGGGACGACGCGATCCGGCGAACCAGCCCGGCCGACGATTTATCTGTGACGTCAGCGAATGGCTACGGGCGCATCCGGCGCTGGAGCAGGCACCCTGGGCCCCGCAGCTGGAGACGCTGGCTGCCCGTATGCAGCGTCAGGCGGGCGCGGCGGTGGTTGAAGTTGACGAGGCGCAGATGGCGCACCGGCTGGCTGAACTTTTACCTCCGTCTGGTCAGCTGTTTCTCGGCAACAGCCTGCTGGTACGGCTGGTGGATGCGCTGGCGCAGCTGCCGGCGGGCTATCCGGTCTACAGCAACCGCGGTGCCAGCGGCATCGATGGGCTGATTGCGACCTTTACCGGTATTCAACGCGCCTGTTCGCGCCCGATGCTGGCGCTGCTGGGCGATATCTCCGCGCTTTACGATCTTAACAGTCTGGCACTGCTGCGTCAGACCACGGCACCGCTGGTGCTGGTGGTGGTCAACAATAACGGCGGGCGCATCTTCTCGCTGCTGCCAACGCCACCCGATCGGCGTGAAGCGTTTTTTACCATGCCGCAGGCGGTTAACTTCGCTCCGGTGGCGCAGATGTTCGGCCTGGGTTACCAGCAGGCGACCAGCTGGGCTGCGCTACAGACAGCCGTTCAGCACGGCTTTAGCCAGCCAGGGGCGACGCTGGTGGAGTTTAGCGTACCGCCGGAGAGCGGTGCCGAAGTCTTCGCGCGGCTGGTAACGATGGGAGCGCAGCTATGATCCTACATGCCCGCTGGCAGGGCCATCGCCGCAGCTGTAAGCCAACGCTGGTCTGGCTGCACGGCTTTCTCGGCTCGGCTGAAGAGTGGCTGACGGTGCAGCAGGCTTTTCCCGACTGGCCGATGCTGAGCATCGATCTGCCCGGTCACGGCGGCTCGCGCAGCCAGCGCGTTAGCGGCTTTGACGCACTCAACGAGCAGCTGAGCGCTACGCTGCGTCATCATCAGACTCATCATTACTGGCTGATCGGCTATTCGCTGGGCGGGCGCGTGGCGATGTACTACGCCTGTCGCGCCGCGCTGCCGGGCCTGTGCGGGCTGGTGGTTGAGGCGGGGCATCCCGGCCTGCGCGACGAGCGCCAGCGTCAGCTGCGGCTGGCGCACGATCGGCAGTGGATCCAGCGCTTCCGCGATTTGCCGCTGACCAACGTGCTGGAAGCCTGGTATCGGCAGCCGTTGTTTATGGATTTAACCGAGCAGCAGCGCGGTGAGCTGGTGAAACAGCGCAGCGCAGGCCACGGCCCCTCGCTGGCGGCGATGCTCAGCGCCACCTCGCTTAGCCATCAGCCCAATCTGCTACCTGAGCTGCACCGGCTACGCGTGCCGTTCAGCTACCTGTGCGGCGAATGGGACAGTAAATTTTTACAGCTGGCGGTAGAGGCGCAACTGCCGCTGCATACGGTGCCCGGCGCAGGACACAACGTCCATCGCGCCGCGCCCGCCGCTTTTAGCGATCGACTGGCGCAGCTGCTGCGTCAGCCTACCTGATCTTATGGAGACCCTGAATGCTTTATCCCGATGACCAACAGCTTACCGCCCCCGTTGAATGGCACGACTGTAGCGGCGAGTTTACCGATATCCGCTACCACAAATCGCCGGAGGGAATCGCCAAAATTACCATCAATCGCCCGCAGGTACGCAACGCGTTTCGCCCGCTGACCGTGCAGGAGATGATGATGGCGTTGCAGGATGCACGCTATGACGAAGGCATCGGCGTAATTATTCTCACCGGCGAAGGCGATAAGGCGTTCTGCTCCGGTGGCGATCAGAAAGTGCGCGGCGACTATGGCGGCTACCAGGATGAAGGCGGCGTGCATCACCTTAACGTGCTCGATTTTCAGCGCCAGATCCGCAACTGTCCAAAACCGGTGGTGGCGATGGTAGCCGGTTACGCGGTGGGCGGCGGTCACGTGCTGCACATGCTGTGTGACTTAACCATCGCGGCGGATAACGCCCGCTTTGGCCAGACCGGGCCGAAAGTCGGTTCCTTTGACGGCGGCTGGGGCGCTTCCTATATGGCGCGCATCGTCGGACAGAAAAAGGCGCGTGAAATCTGGTTCCTGTGCCGTATGTATGATGCACAACAGGCGCTGGAAATGGGACTGGTCAATACCGTGGTGCCGCTGGCACAGCTGGAAACGGAAACGGTGCGCTGGTGCCGCGAAATGCTGTGCAACAGTCCGATGGCGCTGCGCTGCCTTAAGGCGGCGTTGAACGCGGACTGTGACGGTCAGGCAGGTTTACAGGAGCTGGCCGGTAACGCCACCATGCTGTTCTATATGACGGAAGAGGGGCAGGAAGGGCGCAACGCCTTCAACCAAAAACGCCAGCCTGATTTCCGTCCGTTCCGGCGTAACCCCTGATGCGTCAGGCGAAGCTGTGGCGCTATGCCATTCCAGTGGAAAGCGGCGTGGTACTGCGCGATCGACGTCTGACGCAGCGCGAAGGTCTGCTGGTACAGTTGCAGGAAGGAGAACGACAGGGCTGGGGTGAAATAGCGCCGCTGCCGGGCTTTAGCCACGAAACGCTGGAGCAGGCGCAACAGGCCAGCATCGCCTGGCTGGCCGACTGGCTTGCTGACAAACCGGTTGCCGAGAGCGATCTACCGTCGGTGGCGTTTGGCCTGAGCTGCGCCCGCGCTGAACTGTATGGCGAGCTGCCGGAGGCGGCGAACTGGCAGAGCGCGCTGCTGTGCAAGGGCGATCCGGACGAGCTGCTGCTTCAGCTGGCGGCACAGACGCCGCCGTGCGCCAAAATGAAGGTTGGGCTGTATGAAACGGTACGTGATGCTATCCAGGTAACGCTGCTGCTGGAAGCGTTGCCGACGCTGCCGCTGCGGCTGGACGCCAACCGTAGCTGGACGTTAGAAAAAGCGCGGCGTTTTGCCGATCGCCTGACGCCGTCACAGCGTGCACGCATCGCCTTCATTGAAGAACCCTGCCGCACGCCGGAAGAGAGTCTGCGTTTCGCCACCGAAAGCGGCATCGCTATTGCCTGGGATGAAAGCCTGCGCGAGCCGGGTTTTCAGCTTAGCGCCCAGCCGGGCGTCGTGGCGGTGGTGATTAAGCCAACGCTGAGCGGTGGCATTGCGCAGCTGCAACAAATCCTCGCCAGCGCGCAGCGGCTGGGATTGCAGACGGTTATTAGCTCGGCGCTGGAATCGAGCCTCGGCCTGACGCAGCTGGCGCGCCTTGCCCACTGGCTGACACCGCATGTGACGCCTGGGCTGGATACGCTGTCGCTGATGCGTCAGCAGCTGGTGCGACGCTGGCCCGGCTGTGAACTACCGCTACAGGAGCAGGGGCAATGGACGCGGATTTGCTGATGCACGATTTTCCGTGGCGCAGGCTGGCAAATATTGCGCCCGACGCCGTGGCGATCGCTACACCAACGGAGACGCTGAACTGGCGCACGCTGGCGCAGCGACTGGATGCACTTTGTGCCGGCTTTCAGCAGCAGGGGGTGCAGGCCGGAACGCTGGTGGCGCTGCGCGGTAAAAATAGCCTTACTTTGCTGCTCGCCTGGCTGGCGCTGATGCAGGCGGGAGCAACGGCATTGCCGCTGAATCCGCAGCTGCCGCCCGCCACGCTTCAGCCGCTGCTGTCAGCGCTACGCCCCGATTTTATGCTTAATCTGGCCGATGCGCTGATGGAAAGCCCGCCGCCGCTGGCGCTGCGTCGCGTTACTTTGCCGCCGCGTTGTCGCTGGCAGCCTGACGCTATTGCTACGCTGACGCTGACCTCCGGTTCCAGCGGCCTGCCGAAGGCGGCGGCGCACCGTTATCAGGCGCTGCTCGCCAGCGCGGCGGGCGTGAATCAGCTGATGAATTTTACCGCCGACGAGCGCTGGCTGCTGTCGTTGCCGATCTGTCACGTTTCCGGTCAGGGTATTGTCTGGCGCTGGCTGCTGGCGGGCGGCTGCCTGGCGATTCCTGATGTGGAGACGCCGCTGGCGCAGGCGCTGGCAGGCTGTAGCTTTGCTTCGCTGGTACCGACGCAGCTGTGGCGGCTGTTGCAGCTGCCGCAGCCGCCTGCCGGACTCAAGGCGGTGCTGCTGGGCGGCGCGGCGATTCCCCCGGAATTAGTAGCGCGCGCCGAGGCGGTGGGTATCCGCTGCTGGTGCGGCTACGGCCTGACGGAGAGCGCGGCGACGGTGTGCGCCAAACGCGCCGATGGTCAGCCCGGCGTCGGTCTGCCGCTGAGCGGACGTGAGGTGCGCATCGTCAATGAAGAAATCTGGATTCGCGGTGTGACGCTCGCCAGCGGTTACTGGCGGGAAGGGCAGCTTCAGCCGCTAACCGACGCGCAGGGCTGGTTCCACACCCGCGATCGGGGACGCTGGCATCAGGGCGAACTCCAGGTGCTGGGCCGAATGGATAACCTGTTTTTCAGCGGCGGCGAAGCGGTACAGCCGGAAAGCATTGAAAGCCTGCTGCTTCAGCATCCAGCCGTTAATCAGGCGTTTGTGCTGCCGCAGCCGGATGAGGAGTGGGGAGCCAGGCCAGTAGCGCTGCTGGCGCTGGATGCCGACGGGCTGCTGGAGAGCGTGGCTGACTGGGCGCAATCGCGGCTGGCAAGCTTTCAGCGCCCGACACGCTGGCTACCGCTGCCGGAACATATCAACGAAGGCGGCATTAAGCTATCGCGTCAGCGGCTGGCAGAGTGGCTACGGGCGCAGCCCTAATCGTGGCGTATAAAAAGCCCGGCACAGAGCCGGGCTGAGCAGGTGTCTGCGCGGGGTGTGACGCAGAATGTCATCCCGGAGGTCAGGCAACATCCCCGGCTATTTCCCCGCGCATCAGCGTTAGCCCTGTAATGCGCGCAGCGCGTCTTCCACGCCCGCACCGTAGGCGTCATCCACCTGACGGAACAGGGCGATTTGCCGCTGCTGGATAAACGCCGGTACCTGCACCAGTTCACTGGCGATGCGGGTGAACATGCGCTGATGCTCCTCTGCGCTCAGCTGATTAAACAGTGCGCGCGGCTGGCTGAAGTAGTCGTCATCTTCACGATGGTTCCAGCGATCGGCAGCCCCTTCCAGCGACAGCGGCGGTTCGCTGAAATCGGGCTGCTCCTGGAACAGACCGAAACTGTTCGGCTCATAGGTTGGGCCGTTACCGCTGTTGCCGTCCACGCGCATCGCTCCATCGCGATGATAGCTGTGGAACGGGCACTTCGGCGCGTTAACCGGAATTTGATGATGGTTGACGCCCAAACGGTAGCGGTGCGCATCGCCGTAGGAGAAGAGACGCCCCTGCAACATGCGATCCGGTGAGAAGCCGATGCCGGGCACCACGTTCGCCGGACTCATCGCCACCTGCTCTACCTCAGCGAAATAGTTATCCGGGTTACGGTTCAGCTCAAACTCGCCCACCTCAATCAGCGGATAGTCAGCGTGCGGCCAGACTTTGGTCAGGTCAAAGGGGTTGTACGGCGTCTGCGAGGCCTCTTTCTCTGGCATCACCTGCACATAAAATTTCCAGCGTGGAAAATCGCCGCGCTCGATCGCTTCAAACAGATCGCGCTGCGAGCTTTCACGATCCCGTCCGATCAGCAACGCCGCCTCATCGTCCATCAGGTTAGCGATGCCCTGCTGACAGCGCATATGGAATTTCACCCAGAAGCGCTCCTGTTGGTCATTGATAAAGCTGTAGGTATGGCTGCCGAAGCCGTGGATATGGCGATAAGAGTGCGGTAGGCCGCGATCGCTGAAATCGATTGTCAGCTGATGCAGCGCTTCCGGCAGATGGGAGAAAAAGTCCCATTTATAGGTGGCGTTGCGCAGGTTGGTGCGCGGATCGCGTTTTACCACGTGGTTGAGATCGGGAAACTTGAGCGGATCGCGCAGGTAAAACACCGGCGTATTGTTGCCCACCAGATCCCAGTTGCCCTCCTCGGTATAGAACTTCAGCGAGAAGCCGCGAATATCGCGTTCGGCATCGGCTCCGCCGCGCTCACCGGCAACGGTGGAGAAACGAATAAAAAGGTCGGTTTTCTTGCCCACCGCAGAAAACAGCCTGGCGCGGGTAAAGCGGGTGATATCCTGGGTAACGGTAAAGGTGCCGTAAGCGCCGGAGCCTTTGGCATGCATGCGACGCTCCGGGATTACCTCACGATCGAAATGCGCCAGCTTCTCCAGCAGCCAGACATCCTGCAATAGCAGCGGCCCACGGCGTCCGGCAGACATAGACTGATTGTTATGGGCGACCGGTGCGCCAGAAGCGGTAGTAAGACCTTTTTTATTCATGTGGCGTTTCTCTGTCGGTGTGATTGTCAACGGTTTAATCTTATAAAATTTGCGTTTTAATTGGATAAACCTATTACTGGCGCTATTTTGCCCTCGCTACCGCTGCGCTGACAATCTGGCAAAAGCTATCGCTGCTATCTCTGAAACTGTGCGCCGCCGGGAGATTTACGTTGTATTCGCCAGCGCGCCTTTCTACAGTAAAAGCATCAACCACAGGAGGACGTGAAGTGATTAGAGTGGAAATGCTCTCGACGGGCGATGAAGTGCTGCATGGTCAGATTATTGATACTAATGCGGCCTGGCTGGCGGACATGTTGTTTCAGCACGGGCTGCCGATGACCAGCCGCGCCACCGTAGGCGACAGCCTGAGCTCGCTGGTGGAAGTGTTAACGGAGCGTAGCCACATTGCCGACGTATTGATCGTTAACGGCGGACTGGGGCCAACCAGCGACGATCTCAGCGCGCTGGCGGCGGCTACCGCCTGTGGCGTAGAACTGGAAATGCAGCCCGCCTGGCTGGAAAAGATAGAGGCGTTTTTCGCCAGCCGTGGACGACCGATGGCGCCCAGCAACCGCAAGCAGGCGGAGATCCCGGCGGGCAGCGAGCTGATTGATAACCCGGTTGGCACCGCCTGCGGTTTCGCCGTCACCCTCAACGACTGCTGGATTTTCTTTACTCCCGGCGTGCCGTCGGAATTTAAAGTGATGGTAGAGCAGCAGATTTTGCCGCGCCTTAAAGCACGCTATGCGCTGCCGGAGCCGCCGATCTGCCTGCGTTTAACCACTTTCGGGCGCGGCGAGAGCGATCTGGCCGCCGAGCTGGAGCCGCTGCCGCTGCCGGAAGGTGCGGTGATGGGTTACCGTTCTTCAATGCCGATCATTGAGATCAAGCTGACCGGCCCGGCTTCGCAGCGGGTGGCGATGGATCAGGCCTGGCAGCAGGTGCGCTTACAGCTGGCGGAATGCACACTGTTTGAGGGCACGGAAGGTTTGCCCGCACTGCTGGCGCGTCAGCTGCACGAGCGACAGCTAAGCCTGACCGTCAGCGAACGCTTCAGCGCCGGACTGTTGCAGTGGCTGCTGGCCTCGGCGCAGGTGCCGATGCGGGCAGGCGAAGTGCTGCCCGCTGGCAATGAGTCGCTGGCGGCGCTGGCGCAGCAGGCGCAGGATCGGGCCGCCGCGCAGCCCGCGTCAGTGGCGCTCTGCGTCGGTTCGTTACAGGATGAGCAGCTCGGCTTTGCGCTCTCTACGCCGGATGGCCTGTTTGCACAGCGCGTGAAGTTCAACAATCAGCGCCATACGCTGAAAACGCGTCAGGAGCTGGTGGCGATGATGGCGATGAATATGCTGCGCCGCTGGCTGCACGGCATGGAGGTCAGCACCGGCCACGGCTGGGTTGATATTGTGGAAACGCTGAAAGCGTAAGTGGCGCCCTCCTGACGTCACGGCCTGAAGAAAAAGACTGAGCCCGATCCGCTCAGTCTTTTTTTTGGCTGTATCGCGCCGTCAGGCTCCCAGCGTTGCGCCGCCGTCAATCACCATATCCTGTAACGTAATATGGCTGGCTGCGTCGGAAGCGAGGAAAAGCACGCTGCTGGCAATCTCATTGGGCAGGGCGATTTTCCCCAGCGGGATACCCAGCTTAAACTGCGCGGGCAGCCCGTCAATCAGGCGCTGGCGTGCGGCAGGATCGTCACCGAGCATCCCTTCCAGCATCGGCGTCAGCGTGGAGCCAGGGGAAACCAGGTTGCAACGAATGCCCCAGGGGGCTAATTCCAGTCCGGCGCTCAGGCAGAGACTGCGCATTGCCGCTTTTGAGGCGCAGTAAGCCGCCATATTGACCCGTGGCACGTGGGCAGCGTTCGAGACAATCGACACGATATTTCCGCGACGTTGCCGCTGAAAGTGGGGGATCGTCAGCTGGAACAGATTAAAGGCGGCTCCGGCGTTAACGTTTAGCGACTGCTGCCACGCCTCCCAGCTCATGGTTTCCAGCGCCCCCAGCCGCAGAATACCTGCGCCGTTCACCAGCACATCCAGATCGCCCGCCGCCAGCAGAGGTGCGCACGCCTCCCTGACGGCAACGGGATCGCTGAGATCCAGCGTCACCGTAGTAAAAGGCAGATCGCGCCGTTGAAAGGCGAGATCGAAGCCGATCACCCTGGCACCCGCCTCAACAAAGCGCATCGCGACCTGTTCGCCGATGCCGCTACCGGCACCGGTCACCCAGACGGTTTGCCCGCTAAACGACATCATACTGCCTCCTGCCGTTCAGCAACCTCAGCCAGGCCGCCAGCGTCGGCTGTTTTACCAGCGCCACAAAGTCCAGCTCGTGTCCCTCTTTACGCCAGCGCGAAGCCAGCGACATGATGCGTACCGAATCCAGGCCATAGTCGAGCAGGTCGTCATCGTCGGCCAGCTGTTGCGTATCCTCATCCAGCATCGGGGCCAGCAGTGCCAGCAACGCTTCCCTATGCCAGGCCTGCGGCGGGGCGACCAGTTCATCGAGCGCGCAGGCGGTAGTCAGTACCCGACCCGATCGTCCGGCGGTATAACGCAGCGCCATCTCATGCTCCTGCTGGCTAAAATCCGCCAGCGCGTCGGCGACCATAAATGGCTGAATGTCACGCATAAAGGCGTCGGTAGCGGTAGTCAGACAGCCGATGTGGGCGTAGATGCCGCCGATCAGCAGCTGATCGCGTTGCAGGGCGTTAAGCCGCGCTTCCAGATCGCTACGCTGAAAAGCGCTGTAGCGCCACTTCACCAGCACGCAGTCCTGCGGAGCGGGAGCCAGGGTCGGGACAATGCGCTGCTGCTCCGGCGTGCGGTTAAGGCCGGGCCCCCACATATCATTGAGCAGCGCCCGATCTTTCTCGCTCTGTTGACCGGGCTGGGCGGTATAAAACACCGGGATATTGAGCTGATGGCAACGCTGGCGCAGCGCAGCCAGATTAGCGATAACCTGGCGGATCATTGCGCTCTCCCGATCCCAGAAACTCAAAAAATAATCCTGCATATCATGGATAAGCAGCGCACAACGCTGCGGCTCAAGCTGCCAGCGCACTTTATTTTCCGGCAGCGTGGCGGGCAGTGGATAATCCTTTAACTGGGGAATGCTCATGCTATGCCTCCTTCACTGGATGCGGCGGCCATCGTCCGCAGCTGTTGTTTATTGACTTTGCCTACCGGCGTCAGCGGCAGCGTGGGAAGAAAAATAAAACGATCCGGCAGCTTGTAATCGGCGATGCCCAGTCCGCGCAGATAGCGGCGCAGCGCTACCGCTTTTACTTCTTCACGGCTGACGATAAAGGCGCAGCTTTTCTCGCCCAGCATCGTATCGGGTACCGCCACCAGCGCGGCGTGCAGGACTGACGGATGGCGCAGCAGCAAATGCTCAATCTCTTCCGCCGCCACTTTTTCTCCGCCGCGATTGATCTGATCTTTTTCCCGGCCCACCACCTGCAAATAGCCGTCGGCGAGCTGGATCACCACGTCGCCGGAGCAGTAAAAGCCTTCGTCGTCAAACACGGCGCGGTTATGCTGCGGGCTGCGGTAGTAGCCGCGAAAAGTGTAGGGGCCACGCGTCATCAGCAGCCCCGGCTCGCCTGCGGGCAGCGGGTTGCCGTCAGCATCGGCAACCCACACCTCGTCATCCTCGCTGATCGGTTTGCCCTGGGTGGTAAAGCGGTGCAGATCGTCATCATCCAGGCGGGTGTAGTTCACCAGCCCTTCCGCCATGCCGAAAACCTGCTGTACCTGGCAGCCCAGCTCGGCGGGGATACGGCGTGCCAGCGATGCCTCAATGCGTGCGCCGCCTACCTGTAACAGCGTCAGGCTGCTCAGCGCCCCGGCGTTGCCCGCCAGCCTCACCGCCTCCAGCCAGACGCTGACGGCAGGCGGCACCAGCGCAACATGATTGACCTCATAACGTGAGATCAACGGGAAGCAGCTGTCCGGGCTGGGATCGGGTGCCAGTATCACCACGCCGCCCGCATAAAAAACGCCCAGTGCGCCAGGCGAACTCAGCGGGTAGTTATGCGCCGCGGGCAGGGCACAGAGAAAGCGGGTGCGATCGCTGACGCCACACAGCGGATTGCTGGCGCGAATGCTGTAGTAATAGTCGTTATGGGTGCGGGGGATCAGCTTGGGCGTGCCGGTGCTGCCGCCGGAGAGCTGAAAAAAGGCCACTTCATCGGCAGGTGTCGGCGTGGGTTTAAAATCGCCCATATTTTCTGCCAGCAATGCGCTGAGCGACAGCCGATCCGCAGGGGTGGCGTGATGCAGCAGCACGGTTTGCAGCGCAGGGCAGCGCGTCGTGAGCGCTCCGATAAAACTGTCGTCGGTGAAAAGGCGATGGTGCCGATCGGCAATCAGCAGCGCAGGGGCGATCTGATCGGCGTAGGCGACCAGCTCGCTGCGCTGATGGCTGAACAGGGCATTGACCGGTGCTACGCCGAGATGCAGCAGGGCGAAAAAGACGATATAAAACTCCGCCTCGTTGCCAAGCTGTACCAGTGCGGTTTGCCCGCGCTGCACGCCGCGCCGCGCCAGCGCTGCTGCCAGCCGCAACGCCGCGTCGTTCAGCTGCTGATAGCTTAAGGCTTGTTCGTTACAGAGGATGGCCGTTTCGCGCCGCCCGGCATGACGGGTGAGAATATCGGTTAGCGGTAGATCGATCCAGTAGCCCTTTTCACGGTAGCGACGGGCCAGCGCGCAGGGCCAGCGATTAAAGGCGATCATGAGGCCTCCTGTAGCTGCGTGCAGCCAAGCGCCCGTAACATCGTGCTGAGTTTGACGCCGGTTTCATGCCATTCGTTTTCCGGCTGTGAATCCGGCACGATGCCGGCACCGGCAAACAGCGTAATGCGCCGTGGCTGGATATAGCCGCAGCGTATGGTGACCACCCACTCGCCGTTGCCCTGCGCATCGCACCAGCCAACAATGCCGCCAAACCAGCCGCGCTTAAACGGCTCCAGCTGCTGAATCAGCGCGTGTGCGCGCTGCCATGGCGCGCCGCACAGCGCCGGGGTAGGGTGCAGCAGACAGGCCAGCGACAGGGCGTTTTCCTGGGGATGCAGCACGCGGCCCTGTACCCGGGTCGCCAGGTGCCAGAGCGCTGGCGTATTGATTGGCTCCGGCTCCGGCAGCATCAGATACTGACAGCGTTCCGCCAGTCTTCGCCGGATCGCATCGGCCACGATCTGATGCTCATGCCGATCTTTACGCGAGGCGAGCAGCGCCGCGCGTAGCCGCGCATCCTGCGCCGCATCGGCGGAGCGCTGGGCCGAGCCAGCCAGCGGCATGGAGTCAATCTCCTCGCCCCGTTTGCGCAGCAGCAGTTCCGGGCTGGCACCGATTAATACCCCGTCCGTCAGCGGCAGATGAAAGTTATAGCTGTCCGGGTTCTGGCGATTCAGCTGTTGCCACAGGCGCAGGGCATGCTGCGGCTGCGGCAGATCGATATGCAGCAGTCGTGACAGCACCACTTTTTGCAGTTCGTCACGCGTAAGCTGGCGCAGCGCGGCGCTGACCATCTGACAAAAATCGTCATGATCGGGCTGGAAGCGGCAGGCTCCCTGCACCACGGCTTCCGGTACAGGCGTGGCCGCTATCGCCGTGCGATCGAGCCAGTGATATTCCGCAGGCGCAAACAGCGCGCTGGGCTGGCTTTTATCGAAGGGAATCGCCCCGATAACGATGGGGTTCTCTACTCCGGCGTGCTGCGCCTGATGAAAGAGTGCCTGTAGGCGCAGCTGAAACGTGCCGTTGGCAAGGTGACCATACTCGGCGGGCTCCGTTAGCGAGGCGATCCGACCGCGAGCCAGCAGGCTTTTATGGGGTGAAAGAAATAGCGTGTCTTCAGGTTGAAGTGATTGGCGCAGCGTTGGACGTGGCGCGTTGGCGATACCAGACAAAATAAAATCCCTCTTGGTGGTTTGATTGGCGCGCCGGTGCTCGCTCCCCTGTCCAGGGGAGCGAATCCGCCTTTCCGTTAACGGCCCGAAAAGGCGGTGCCAGACGGCCTGGTATTACCAGCTGTAGCTGAGCGTAGCGAACATGCTGCGGCCAGAGCCGTAGAAGCAGGCTGCGCTACCGCTACAGGAGGCGACGTAGTGCTTATCCGTCAGGTTATTGACGTTGAACTGCAAAGTGGCCCCTTTGAGCGGCGCGCTAATCTCCGTAAGGTCGTAGCGCGCCATCAGGTCATACAGCGTTCGGGCCGGAACGCGGAAACTGTTACTGTTATCGCCGTAGCTGGTACCGGTATAGCGCGCGCCGGTACCCAGCGTCAGGCCGGTCAGCGGACCTTGCAGAAAGCGATAGCTCCCCCAGATCGCCGCCATATGCTCAGGAAGCGCCGCCGGAGTTTTTCCCTTTTCCGCCGCGTTGTTGCTCTGTTTGATGGTTGAATCGGTAAAGGTGTAGCTGGCGATAAGGTTGATGGCGGGCGTCAGCTGGGCATGCAGCTCGGTTTCAACCCCTTTTGAACGCACCTTGCCGATCTGCTCGTTGTAGCCGATAACGCTGTTGTAGGAGGTGATATTTTTCTGTGCGATATCAAACAGAGACAGGCTCAGCAGGGTATCGCTGCCCGGCGGCTGGAATTTCAGTCCCACTTCGGTTTGTCTGCCGGTGGTGGGGCTGAAAGGCGCGGTTCCCGGCGCGCCGCGCTCAAGGTTTGGCTCAAAAGAGGTGCTGTAGCTTATATAGGGCGACAAGCCGACATCAAAGGCGTAAAGCAGCGCGGCGCGCCCGGTAAACTGGCTGTCGTTTTGCTGCGCATGGCTGGCGTCGGCGCGATCGTCGGTGCGCACTTCGCTCCAGTCCTGACGGCCTGAAAGCAGCAGATTCCAGTTACGCCACATCAGCTGATCCTGCAAATAGAGCCCTGCCTGATCGAGCTTTTTATGGGTGTCGATTGACTTCCGCATCTGGCTTTCATCAATCGGTATGCCGTAAACCGGGTTTGCCCAGTCCAGGTTGTACTCCTCTCCTCCCACGCGCCACAGCTCGGAAATGTGCTTGCTCCATTTATAGTCAAACCCACCGATCAGATTGTGGGAAATCTCTGCGGTCATGAAAGTGGCGTTGAGATGGGTATCGATCGCCAGTTCATCGGTTTGGCTTTTTTCACGCTGGGCGCGCCGTGAAATGCTGGTTTGTGAAATTTCCGGGTTGCTCCAGGTGTAAACCAGATATTTGTCTTTGCTCTCAATGGTGGAGTAGCGCAGGTTTTGCACCAGCGTCAGGTTGTCGTTGATGTTGTGATCGAACAGCCAGCCAACCGAAATCTGCTCGCGCTTCGCCTGGTTATAACCCGGATCGCTGACGTTGAGATCGTAGGGTATGTATTGCCCTTTGTCGGTTGGCGTGACGGTGCCGATCTGGGGCAGAAAGTTGCGGTAGCCCGCTTTAGGATCGTTTTGATAGCTGGTCAGCAGGGTAAAGCTGGTTGCGCCGTTCGGCAGCCAGGTTAACGCCGGAGCAATCGCCACGCGCTCCTGTTTGTAATCCTTCACGAACTGATGTTGCGTGCTGGCAATACCGTTCAGGCGGTAGAGCAGGCTGCTGTCATCGTTCAGCACGCCGCCAAAATCGAAGGCCACCTCGCCCAGATGCTGATTGCCGCCGCGTATCTGTAGCTTATGGATGGGCAGCGCGGTGGGGCGCTTGCTGGTCATGGCGATCAATCCGCCCGGATTAACCTGGCCGTAAAGCACCGAAGCGGGGCCCTTAACCAGCTCGACGCGCTCCAGCAGCCAGGGATCTAACTGTCCCGTTGCGTTGCCCTGGCCGCTGAGACCGTAGCTCAGGCCGTCGAGAAATTTAGGCGCGTAGCGGAAACCGCGCGTCACCACCTCATCATTGCGGTTAGAGGAACCGCGATAGTTGGTGAAGGCACCGCTGGTGTAGTTAAGCGCATCGGCAACGGAGGTCACGCCCAGGGCATCCATCTGATCGCGGGTGACCACCGAGATAGTTTGCGGCGTTTTGATCAGCGGCACAGCGGTTTTGGTTCCGGCGGCACTGCTTTTTGCCACCATGCCCTGTAGCGGTGCACCGGGAGGTTCTACCGCGCCTGCGGTTACCACCAGCGTTTCTTCCGGCGTATCGGCGGCGATGGCGGGTAACGCCACGCTGAGCGAGGCAGCGAGCAGCGCTTTACCGATGCGTGGTGGGGAAGGGGGAAAGGCTCTTTCATGGTTATTTCTCATCACGACTCCCTGGATAATTGTCCATTTCGGAAAAAGAAAATTAATAAGAAGCTATTAACTATGCCTGGAGCGATGGCGGCACCTTTACAGCGGGGTGTCACGGCGGGTTTTACCAGACGCCAGAAGGCATGACTGCACAAAACGTCGATAAGCGTATTGCAAACAAAAATTGTTATCAATATCATTTTTATTTAAGTTTTAGGAAGTTTGTATCATGTCACGCTGGCGGCGTGACCTTTGGAGGAAATGAAAAAGGGAGGGGAGCATGACGATACGACCGGCCGGAACAACCGGCGACTGGCTGGCTGCCGGCGATGTTGACAGCGACGCCTGGTGGTTAAAGATTGCCACAGCAGGCACGCCGCTGGTGGAGCGGCAGCCGGATGATGAACGGCTGAAATTGATTTTTTTCTGGCGCGATCCTGGCGGAAATGAAACCACCTCCGCTTTTCAGCGCGTCTACCTGGATATTAACGGCGTGACTGACCATCACAGCTTTACGCCGAAAAGTCTTGAGCGGGTGCCCGGCACGGCTGTGTGGTGCGGTACGGTACTGGTGGAACCCGACTGGCGCGGTAGCTACAGCCTGATCCCGATTACCGGGGCGCAGCTACCGCCGCAGCCGCAAGGTGATGCGGAACAGCAGCATCAGCAGCAGCGCGAGTGGTGGTGTTCGCTGTTTCCCTGTGCCATCGCCGATCCGCTCAATCCCAATATGCCGCTTGACGGCGTCCTTTCCGCTATCCACCTGCCGCAGGCGCTCAGCCAGCAGGCCTGGCGTGACGTGGATGCTGGTTTATCCTCTCTGCCTGCGGATGACCTCGCTTTTGAGTGGCACAGCGCGCGCCTGGGTAACCGGCGACGGGTCTGGCTCTGGCAGCCAGAGGCCGGTGAGGATATGCCGCTGATTATTCTGCTCGACGGGCAAAAATGGGTAAAAACGCTCTCTCTGCTGCCGGTGCTGGAGGCGCAAACCCGGCTGGGCGGGCTGCCTGCGGCGGTGTGGCTGATGATTGATGCCGTCGATAATGATGTGCGCTCGCGTGAGCTGACCTGTAACGCCGATTTCTGGCTGGCGGTACAGGAAGAGCTGCTGCCGCTGGCGCGGCAACGCGCTGCTTTCACCGACGATCCGGCGCGCACGCTGGTCGCCGGACAGAGCTACGGCGGGCTTTCCGCGCTCTACGCCGCGCTTTTCTGGCCGCAACGCTTCGGCTGTGTGCTGACCCAGTCCGGCTCGTTCTGGTGGCCGAATATGCGTTTTATGACCCACTTCGCAGAACGGGAAAGCCATGAGCCTGGTTTCCTGACGCAGCAGGTGGCCCGACATCCCGATGCCGTGCCGCTGCGAATCTTCCAGGAGGCTGGCCTGCGCGAGCAGGACATTCACTTCGTTAACCAGCAAATGTACCAGGCGCTGATCGCCGCCGGACATCAGGTGAATTACCGCAGCTATCAGGGCGGGCACGATGCGCTTTGCTGGCGCGGCGGCTTAATTGACGGCGTGCGCTGGCTGCTTGAAGCAGACGCGGCTGAACCCTCCCTTCCACCTCTCCGATTAAGGAAAAGCGATGAGCCAGCAACATAAAAACCCCTTCGATGATGAAACGATAGCGTTTTATGTCCTGATTAACGCCCGGCGGCAATACAGCCTCTGGCCTGAGTTTGCCGCTATTCCGGCTGGCTGGCAGGTTGAATTTGGACCGGAAAAACGCGCCAGCTGCCTTGAGTATGTTGAACGCGAATGGCAGGAGATGCGTCCGGCGAGCCTGCAACGCAGCACTCATTAACGGTAACACCCGCGAGGGAACGACTGATGACCGAAAACCAGCAGCATTCATATTCTTCTTCTCTGCTGACGTTGCCGCTGGTGGCGGCGCAGCCGGGTATCTGGATGGCGGAGCAGTTAGCCGACAGCGCCGGCACCTTTAACGTCGCCCACTATGTGGAATTTTATGGCGAGCCGGACTGCGCGCTGTTTGCCGAGGCGATCCGCTACGGACTGGCCGCCGCGGATATGGTTCATGTGCATTTTGGCGAAAACGCCGCAGGTGAGCCGGAGCAGTATTTGCGCCATCACGTTATGGCTGACGAAGTACCCGATCCGCAACGGCTCGATTTTACCGATGGCGAGGATGGCGAAGCGCGCGCGCTGGCGTGGATGCGTGCCGATGTCACCCGCCCGCCGTCGCTTAGCGGCGATGCACCGCTGTGGCATCAGGCGCTGATTCGTGTAGCGGCAGGCGAGCCTGCGCGCTGGTTCTGGTATCAGCGTTTTCATCATTTACAGCTGGACGGCTTTAGCTTTACCGCGCTGACCAACTGGATCGTGACCATTTATCAGGCGCTGCGCCGTGGCGAACCGCCGCCGCCGTCGCCTTTTACCTCCTTTGTGGCAGTTGCGGCAGAATATGCGGCGCTGCAAACCAGCCCTGAATGGCAAAAAAGTCGCGAGTTCTGGCGCGAGCACGCCGCGCAGCTGCCTGCACCGGTAAGCCTGGCGCTGGCCGAAGAAATTAACGCAACGGATAATACGCTGCCGCTACAGCAAACCTGCTCGCTGGCAGATATCGATCTGGCGGGGGCCGCACGCGCTACCGGACGAGAGGCGGCAGAGCTGCTGATGGCCGGGATCTGCCTCTACTTTAGCCGTATGAGCGGCGAACCACGCCTGAGCATCGGCTTTCCGTTTATGCGCCGCATGGGATCGCAGGCGCTGACCGCGCTGGGGCCGGTAGTGAATGTGCTGCCGCTACAGCTGGAGATGAGCGCCCGAACGTCGTTAAACGACGCCGCCACCACGCTGGCGCAGGAATTGAAAACGGTGCGACGTCATCAGCGCTATGAGGCGGAGCAGCTACGACGCGATTTGCAACTCGTAGGCGGTGAGGGCGCACTCTACGGCCCGGTGCTCAACTATAAGGTCTATCACGACGAGCTGTGGATCGATGGGCAGCCGACAGTCACGCATCCGCTGGCGATGGGGCCGGTGGACGATCTGGAAGTTGAAATTGCACAACGTCAGGATGCGTTACAACTGCGATTGATTGCCACTCCAGGGCGCTACGGCGCCGAAACGCTGCGCCAGCATGCCGGACGGATAACGCATCTGTTACAACAGCTTTTCGCCGCGCCGGAAAAAGCGGTGGGTGACTGCTCGTTAATGACCGCAGAGGAAGCGCAGCAGATCGCCGCATGGTCGGCAGGCACGCGTATTGCGCCGGATGCGCAACAGACTTCGGTGCTCGACTGGCTGGCGCGCCGCGTGACGCGCGCCCCAAATGAGGTGGCGGTCATCAGTGGTCAGCAGCGCCTGAGCTGGCTGGCGTTGCATACTAAAAGCATGCAGATGGCGCGTGAACTGATAGCGCGTGGTATCGGCGCGGAGGATGTGGTGGCTATTGCACTACCGCGTAGCGAGCTCAGCGTGGTGGCAATTTTTGGCGTGCTTGCCAGCGGAGCCGCCTGTCTGCCGCTGGATCTCGATTATCCGCCGGAGCGGCTGGCGTTGATGTGTGATGATGCCCGTCCGGCGCTGATCCTCACGGTTAGCGACACCGCAGCGCGCCTGCCTGAACATTTTCCGCTCTGCAAACTGGATGCGCCCGACGTGCAATCGCTGCTGGCACGTCATGCCTCCGGCTGGATTACCGATGCTGAGCGACGGGAGCCGTTGCAGGGTGAACATCTCGCCTACATTATTTACACCTCCGGCTCCACCGGCAAACCCAAGGGGGTGATGAATAACCATAAAGGGCTGCTGAATCTGCTGACTTCCCACGCCGTACAGCTGTTCGGGCCTGCCATCGCCGCATTTAACGCCACGCAGCCGCGCCGTATCCGTGCCGGTCACACCGCCTCCTTCTCCTTCGACTCCTCCTGGGAGCCGCTGTTTTGTATGTTAATGGGTGCGGAATTGCTGATTTTTGACGAAGAGATGCGGCGTGACGCCTGGGCGGTGGTGCAGCAGATGCGCCATACGCCGGTGGATATTATGGATGTGACGCCCTCTTTCCTGTTGCAGATGATCGATGCCGGGCTGCTGGAGGCGGGGCAACCCGCGCCGCGCCTGTTGATGATTGGCGGCGAGGCCGCTACGCCACGGCTGTGGGAAATAATGCGCGCCAATCCGCAGATTGCTTTCCATAACTATTACGGCCCTTCGGAATACACCATTGATACGCTGGGCGCGGCGGTGAGCGATGTCAGCCAGCCAGCAATTGGGCGTCCGGTCGCCAATACCGATGTCTGGCTGCTGGATGAGCGGCTACAGCCGGTGCCGGTTGGCGTGGCGGGTGAACTCTATATTTCCGGCCCCGGCATTGCACGCGGCTATCTGCGTCGTCCTGAACTGACCGCCACACGCTTTGTGGCTAATCCGTTTCGTCCTGGCGAAGTAATGTATCGCACCGGCGATCTGCTGCGCTGGCGGGTGGATGGTCAGCTGGCCTTTATTGGGCGAGTGGACGATCAGATTAAGGTACGCGGCTTCCGGGTGGAGCTGGGTGAAGTGGAAAGCGCGCTGGCATCGCTGGCGGAGGTCAGCGGTGCCGCGGTAATCGCACAGCCGCAGGGCGCTACCTGGCGGCTGGTGGGCTACTGCGCGATTGCCGATCGACAGGTACGCCAGCGTGCAAATCTGGTGAGCGAGCTGCAAAGCGCGCTGGCGCAGCGGCTGCCGGACTATATGGTGCCCGCAGTGCTGATGGTGCTGGAGACGCTGCCGCTTACCGTTAACGGCAAGGTCGATCGCCGGGCGCTGCCCGATCCGGGCGAAATAGCGCGCACGATAAGTCGGGAAGCGAGCACGCCGCAGGAGCATCTGATTTGTCAGGCGATGGCGCAGGTGCTTGGGCTGAACGCGGCAGGCGCGGATGATGATTTCTTTGTGCTCGGCGGCGACAGTATCTCTGCGATGTCGCTGGGCAACCACCTGCGTCGTGCGGGCTGGCAGCTGCGTCCGAAAGAGGTTTTCGCCGGCAGAACGCCCGCGGCGATGGCGCGACTAATGACGCCGCTTGATGCGCTGCCGGAGCAGGTTGTGCAGCGTAGCGGCGTAGTTAACAGCCTGCCGATTCTGCGCTGGTATCATGCGCAGGGACAGCCTCTTTTTGCGCACGGCGTGTGGCTTAAAACGCCCACGGCGCTTACCCTGGCGCGGCTAAAATCGCTAATGACAACCTTAACCCAGGCGCATCCGGCACTGGGCGCACGGCTGAGCGGGGCGGATCTGCTGATTGACGGCGAGGGCGATCCGCAGGCGCAGTGCCATGTACAGTGCATTGATGAAAATACGGATAGCGCGGCAGAGCGGGCATTCCATTTTGCCGTAGCGCAGCTTGATGCGCAGGCGGGGCGGCTCTGGAGCGCCGTGCTGCTGGAGCAGAACGACCAGGCGGTCGGGCTGGTGCTGGTGATTCATCATCTGGTGACGGATGGCGTCTCCTGGCGCGTGCTGCTGGAAACATTGCCTCTGGCGGCAGAAGAACCGGCTTCGCTGACGCTAAGCGGCAACAGCCTGGTAGACTGGAGCCGGTGGCTGGAACAGCATGGTGACCGTTACCGCGCTGAACTCCCTTTCTGGCGTGAAATGCTGGCATCGCCCTGTTGCTGGCCCGACGCTGAGCCGCTGGATGCACATCTGGATACCCAGGCAACGCGTGGTGAAATCCGCACGCTGCTTTCTCCGGCGCACAGTGCCGCGCTGTCAGGGGCGCTGCCGTCCGCCTGGCGCAGCCGTACGGATGTGCTGCTGCTGGCGGCCCTGCTGATCGCCTGGCGCACCTGTACCGGTCAGCGCGGTTTGCGGGTTAACGTGGAGTCGCACGGACGCCCGGATGAAATCGATCTCTCGCGCTGCGTCGGCTGGCTGACGGCGGAATATCCGCTCTGGCTCAGCCTGGGCGATGACGACGATGAGGCGCTGAACGCCGTGCGGGCGGTAAAAGCGGTGACGGAGGCGGTAAACGACTATGGCGTAGGGTATGGCGTGCTGCGCTGGCTGCTGCCCGATGCGCCGCTACGCGATCTGGCACAGCAGCATCCGGCACCGGTGCTGTTTAACTATCTTGGATGTATCGGAGAGGCGGGTAGCGAGAGCTGGACGCCGCATGCCGCGACCGGGCTGTTCCGTGACGGTCTGGCGGTCTACAGCAGCCCGCAGATGCCGCTCTCTCATCCGCTGGAAATCAACATCTTTGCCGGTCAGGGTGCGACGCCGCAGCTGGCGATCCATTGGGGATTCGCCCGCCGCTGGTTGCAGGAGGAGACGATCGCCGCGCTGGCGGAGGCCTTCAGCGATGCGCTGGAACAGCTGGTTACTTTTGCGCGTGTTGCTCCACAGCGGGCGCAGGATACGCTGGTCGCGGCGCAAACCGGCATCGTCGGGCTGACCGAGGCGGACGTCGAGGCGCTGCGCCGTCAGCATGGCGCGCCCGGCGATATCCTGCCGCTGCTGCCGCTGCAACAGGGGCTGCTGTTCCACGTGCGCACCCGACAGACGGCGGGTAGCTATAACTCGCTGACCTGCCTGACGCTGCGCGGTGAACTGACGGAGGCGCGGCTGTCGCGCGCCCTGAACCAGCTGGTGGCACGCTATCCCCAGCTGGCGGCACGCTTTGACAGCGAGCTGGCCCCGCAGCCGGTGCAGATTTTGCCGCTGGCGGGCGATAAACGGCTTTGCTGGCCATTGACCTGCATCCAGCTAACGCCTGACGAGACGGAGGCGGCGGCGCTGGCCTGGCACGAGCGTGAAGAGCTGAAACGTCTGCTGCTGGAGGGGCGCGGGCCGCTGCTGCATGCGCGCTGGCTGCGTCATGTCGATCCGCAGCGCCATACCCTGTTCCTGACCGCCCATCATCTGGTCGTGGATGGCTGGTCAACGCCGGTTGTGACAGGCGATCTGCTGACGCTGCTGAATGATGAAAGCGCCCGTCTACCCGCGCCGCCGGTCGCCTACGGCACGCTGGTGCGCCAGCTGGCCGCTCGCGACGTTGAGGCCTGCGCGGCGGCCTGGGCCGGGAGAATGGCAGGCGTCAGTCCCACGCTGCTGTTTGGCGAACAGCCCGATAGCGGACCGGTGACCACGCTTATCCATAACCTCAGCCCGGCGCAGGAACAGGCGGTGCAGCAATTCTGTCGCCGTCACGGGCTTACGCTGAATACGGTAATGCAGGGCGTGTGGGGGATGTTGCTCAGCATAATGAGCGGCAGCGATGAAGTAGTCTTCGGTTCGCCGGTATCGGGGCGCACCGCCAGCGCCGATGCGCTGGATCGCCAGGTGGGGTTGTTCAGTAATACGCTGCCGGTCCGGGTCACGCTGGATATGACGCGCCCGGCACTGGAGCAGCTACAGGCGTTGCAGCAGAGCCAGATTGCCTTGTTAGAGTATGACAATATCGGCCTGGCTGATATCCAGCGTCAGGCGGGCGTCGGCACGCTGTTTGATACCCTGTTGGTGGTCGAGAACTATCCCGCGCCGCACCAGTCGGCATCATCACCTGACGCGTTGCGCTGCGAGGCGATAACCAACCGCGGCTATACCCACTATCCGGTGACGCTGCTGGTGCTGCCGGGTGAGGGCATCGCCCTGCATCTGGAATATCGCCCTGTGCTGCGCGATCCGCAGGCGTGGCTGGATCGCTTTGCGCGGCTGCTGATGCAGCTTACCGCCCAGCCGGATATTCCGCTCTGGCGCTGGAACCTGCTCAGCGAACAGGAACAGGATTTTCTGCATCAGATTAATCAAACTGCGCATCCGCTTGCCCCGGAAACGCTTTATCAGGCGATTCAGCGGCAGTGCGCGACGACGCCCGACGCGCTGGCCCTGCTGGACAGTGAAGAGCGGCTCACCTGGCGGCAGATGCACGATCAGGTCTGCGCGCTGGTGCAGCGGCTTCAGGAGGCGGGCGTGACGGCGGGGGATGTGGTCGCCGTGGCGCTGCCGCGTTCGGTCCGTCTTAGCCTGGCGTTACAGGCGATTGTCGCGCTCGGCGCGGCCTGGCTACCGCTTGACGTCGGCTATCCCGATGAGCGCCTGCGGCTGATGCTGGAAGATGCCGCACCGCGTCTGGTGATCGCCGACAGCGAACAGGCGACAAGGTTTGCCGATGTTGCGCGCTGCCTGCGTTTTGATGCGCTGGCGCACGGCGCGGCCCGTGCGCCGCGGCTGCCCGCTGTCGATCCGCAGCAGGCGGCCTATCTTCTCTATACGTCTGGTTCAACCGGGCGGCCAAAAGGCGTGCTGGTCAGCCATGAAGCGATTATTAACCGGCTGCGCTGGATGCAGGCCGCGTTCCCGCTTGGTGAGCAGGATGTGGTGCTGCAAAAAACCGCCTGTAGTTTCGATGTCTCGGTATGGGAATTTTTCTGGCCGCTGATGGTAGGGGCACAGCTGGTAATGGCCCCGCCGGAAGCACACCGCGATCCGCAGGCGCTGCTCCAGCTGATCGAGGATTATCACGTCACCATCCTGCATTTTGTGCCGTCGATGCTGGCCAGCTGGCTGGATGCGCTGATGCTTCAGCCGGAGGCCGCCACGCGTTGCGCTACGCTGCGCCAGGTCTTTTGCAGCGGGGAGGCGCTGTCGGGCGAACTGGCGCGCCGCTTCCGGCAGCTATTGCAGGCACCGTTGCACAATCTCTATGGCCCGACGGAAGCGGCGGTGGATGTCAGCTGGCAGCCCGCCGACGCGGCAACGCTGGCGTCGCTGAACGCTGCCGGCGTGCCGATTGGCCGTCCGGTCTGGAATACCCGGCTCTACATCCTTGATAGCTGGCTGCGTCCGCTGCCGCCGGGTGCGCCGGGTGAGCTCTGGCTTAGCGGCGTGCAGCTTGCCCACGGCTATCTGAAGCGTCCGGATCTGACCGCCAGTCGCTTTGTCGCCGATCCCTTTGCGCCCGGCGAACGCATGTACCGTACCGGTGATATTGCCCGCTGGCGCACCGACGGCGCGGTGGAATATCTGGGACGCAGCGACGATCAGCTTAAAATCCGCGGGCAGCGCATCGAGCTGGGCGAAATTGAACAGGCGCTGTTAAGTCTGCCGGGCATCGCTCAGGCGGCGGTAGCGCCGCGTCAGTTAAGCCGGGGGGCGGCGGAGCGGGACAATCGCCAGCTGGTTGCCTGGCTGATCGCCAGCGGTGAACGCGTGCCTGACGAGCAGACACTACGGCTGGCGCTCTCCGCCTGCCTGCCCGCGCATATGGTCCCGGTTCGCTATCTTTTCGTCACGCAGTTTCCGCTGGGGCCGAGCGGCAAGCTCGATCGCAAGGCGCTGCCGCTGCCGGAGCGGATAGAGAGTCAGGGCGAGGCTCCTGCCAGCGACAGCGAACGGCAGGTAGCGGCGCTGTTTTCGCAGCTGCTGGGCGTGGAGAACGTCTGCGCCGAAGATGATTTCTTCACGCTTGGCGGTCATTCGCTGCTGGCGATGCAGCTGGCGTTGAACCTGAGGCGCTGCTTCGATCGGCCGATCGCTATCGGACAGGTAATGGCGGCGCGCACGGTGCGTCAGCTGGCTGCGCTGATGGATGGCGAACCGGCTGCGGCAGATCATAGCGGAACCGACGAGCTGCTGACGCTGCGCAACGGAACGGGGCCAGCGCTGTTCTGTTTTCATCCGGCATCCGGCTTTGCCTGGCAATACAGCGGCCTGCTGCGCTACCTGCAGGGCGATTATCCGATTATCGGGCTACAGTCACCGCGTCCAACCGGCGCGATCGCGACGGCGACGGATATCGATGCCGCCTGCGAACGCCATCTGGCTAATCTGCGCCAGCGGCAGCCGCACGGCCCTTACTGGCTGCTGGGCTACTCTCTTGGCGGCACCCTGGCGCACGGCGTGGCGGCGCGGCTGGCGCAGCAGGGCGAGCGGGTGGCCTTCCTGGGACTGCTGGATACCTGGCCGCCGGAAGGACAGGACTGGAGCGGGCCGGATGAAGAGCAGGCACGGGAAGAAGTGGCACGCGAGCAGGCGGAGTTTATGGCCGATGCGGAGCAGGAGAGCGATGCGCATTTGCAGGCGGAGAAACAGGCGCTTTTCAGCGCTATCGTCGCCAACTATCAGGATGCGGTGCGGCTGCTCTCCCACGCCAGCACCGGCTACTATCCTGGCAATGCCACGCTGCTGGTTGCCACGCGCACGCTACCGCCGGGAATGGACCCGCGTAAAACCTGGGCACCTTATGTGGCCGGGCTGGATATCTATCTGCAGGAATGCGAACACGCGGATATTCTCTCGCCACAGACGCTGGTCAAACTGGGACCGCTACTGAATCAGCTGATTCAGCCGTCGGATACCCAGGCAAACGGGACGGCGTCTGGGTTATGACGCCGCGTCGACAGGATGCAGCCGCGGCTCCGGCTGCGGCGTAAAGGGAAGGCTATGAGTAAAAAATCCTTTTTTCTTGATTTCAGCCTGTTGAAATCAAACCCCTGGTTCCGGGCGATTTTTATCGCCCGTATGCTGTCGGTTTTCGCGCTCGGCATGCTGGCGGTCGGGGTGCCGGTACAGGTGCAGCAGATGACCGGCTCTACGTTACAGGTCGGGGTGGCGGTGACCATCGAAGGGATCGGCACCTTTATCGGTCTGCTGTGGGGCGGCGTGCTGGCGGACAGGCTGGATCGGCGCAGGCTGATTCTGTTTGCCCGAGGCACCTGCGGCGTCGGCTTTATTCTGCTCAGCCTCAACGCCTGGGCGTCCACGCCTTCGCTCTGGGTGCTCTGGCTGCTGGCGGCCTGGGACGGCTTCTTTGGCGCGCTTGGCATGACGGCGCTGATGGCAGCGATCCCTAATCTGGTAGGGCGTGAGAACC